>NZ_CP060398.1:963530-1284707 GCF_015840915.1 Synechococcus sp. CBW1002 | reverse complement strand
CGAATGGGGGAAGGCATGGTGGTTGTTGTGCCAGCCCTCGCCGAAGGTGAGCGCCGCCACCCAGGGGTTGTTGCGGGAGGCATCGCCGCTGGCATGGCTGACGCGACCCCAGCAATGGGTGGCGGAATTGACCAGCCAGGTGGCGTGATAGACGAGCACCAGGCGCAGGGGGATGCCCCAGAGCACCAGGGCCCAGCCGCCGGCACCGGTGACGGTGCCGATCCAGAACAGCAGGCCGGCCAGGGGGAGCTGCAGGGCCAGGAACCAGTTGTTCAGCCAGCGGTAGTAGGGATCAGCGGCGAGATCACCCGTGAGCCGAGGCACGGCTCCCATGGCCGGGATCTCCTTGAACATCCAGCCCATGTGGCTCCACCAGAAGCCACGGTGGCTGTTGTGATGATCCGCATCCGTATCGGAAAACTTGTGATGGTGACGGTGCAGACCCGCCCAGTCGATCGGGCCGTGCTGGCAGCTGAGGGCGCCACAGGTGGCGAAGAAGCGCTCCAGCCACTGGGGCACGCGGAAGGCCCGATGGCTGAGCAGCCGGTGGTAGCCGATCGTCACGCCCAGGCAGGCGGTGACCCAATAGAGAACCACCAGCGAGGCCACGGCGGGCACGCTCCAGAAGCGAGGCAACAGGGCCACCAGGGCCAGAACGTGGATCGTCGCCATGAAGCCGATGGTGACCCAGCTGCGGCCACTCGGAATTTCCGGGGTGGGCTCACCGCGGCGGGGGCGACGCAGCCGGGCGGAGCGCTGCAGGGCATCCACCGCGGCGACGGACGCCGCCTGGTGGCTGCGCAGACCGGCAGCAGAGGCGGCAGCCGCGGCGACCGGAGAACGTGTAGCTGTGGCGGTCATAACGGACCGGCTCCTGATCAATCGATAAGATGGTAGCAATACGGATCCTGATCAGCAAGTGGGCTATCGAGACAAGCTCGGTGCGGGCCGCGCCGCCTTCGCCCATCTGATCAAGGTGTGGCATGAGCGCAACGACTGGAGTCACCGCGTCTTGCCGGGCCTGGCCGAGGCCCTCGATCTGGGCAAGGTGCACAACTCTCAGATCTCGATGCTGCGCAACGGCAAGCTCGCCTCCCCCGGGCCGGAGGTGTTTCTCGCCCTCGGCAGCGTCAACCAGTGGCTGGCGGCCCAGCCACCCGGGCAACCGCTCACCGCCGAACTGCGCCAGTTGCTGCTGGACACCCCCGAAGCCCTGGAAGCGCTGGCGGTGTCCGCCCAGCCCGTGACCGATCCCCACGGCGGTGTGCTTGGCCCCGGGGAGCTGCTGGAGGTGTTCGTGGGCGTGCGCCAGCCGCCGCCGGCCTTTGACCTGCGGATCGCCGATGCCGAGGCCGCCGGCCTCAGTGCCGCCCTGGCAGGGCTGTTCACCGCTGGCCAGCCGTGGCGGCAGTGCCGCACGCTGCTCCTGGAGGCCTATCCGGTGGCCCGTCGCCAGCGGCGCGAACGCTTCGCGGAGGTGATGGCCGGCCAGAGCGATTACAACGCCAGCGAACTGGATGCCGAACTGCCCGATCTGCGTCGCACCCTGGCGGCGCTGGGGGTGGCGGGAGAGCAGGAGCTGAGCGCCGATCAGTTCCTGGAGCTCCTGCGCGACAGGGCCCGGCAGCAACGGCTCGGAATGAACGGCCATTCCCTCGACCTGGCGGCGGCGATCCGGAGGGAACTTGGGGCGATGCCAGGGCCGCAGAGAGGATCAGGCGAAGCCTGAAGGAACAGGCAGCGCGGCGGCAGCTGAGGCTTCAGGCCCGGTAGTGGGCCACACGGACGCGTCGCGCCCAGCCGAAGGCCCGCAGCAACTTGATGTGCTGCCAGGTGATGTCGAACTCGAACCAGCGCAGGCCGTGGCGGGCGGAGTGGGGATGGGCATGGTGGTTGTTGTGCCAGCCCTCGCCGAAGCTGAGCAACGCCACCCACCAGCAGTTGCGCGACAGATCCGGGCAATCGAAGTTGCGATAGCCGAAGGCATGGGTGGCCGAGTTCACCAACCAGGTGACGTGGTACACGAGAACCAGGCGCAGCGGAATCGCCCAGAGCACCAGGCCCAGGCCACCGCCCCGCACGCCGGCCCTTTCGCCATACCAATACAGAGCCGCCCCGAGGGGCAGTTGCAGCAGCAGGAACCAGCGGTCGAGCCAGCGGTAGAAGGGATCGCGCTGCAGGTCACCGGTGAAGCGGGCCACGTGCTGCACCGCCGGAATCTCGTGCAGCATCCATTCGCTATGGGCCCACCAGAGGCCGCGGGCGGCGTCGTGGTGGTCGTTGGGCTGGTCGGAGAATTTGTGGTGATGGCGATGCAGACCCACCCATTCGATCGGGCCGCTCTGGCAGGCGAGGGTGCCCATCAGCACCAGGGTGCGCTCCAGCCAGAGGGGCGCCACAAAGCTGCGGTGCGCCACCAGGCGATGCAGACCCAGGGTGACGCCAAGAACCGTGACCCAGTAGAGCAAGGCCAGCGCCGCCAGCCCCTGCCAGCTCCAGAACTGCGGCAGCAACGCAAACACGGCCCCCACATGGATGGCCAGCATGAAACCGGTGGTGCCGAGCTTGAACTTGCGTTGCCGCGGCGGCAGCGGCAGGCGCCGGGCCGCCAGGGCGGCACGGATGCGGGCCTCCTTGCGCTCGCGATGGGCGGTGCTGATGGCTTCAGCCCCGTCAGCGGGATCAACACTGTGAACCAGCACGGGCTCACCGGATCGCGGCGCGTTGGGCACTGAACTCAATGCTTCTGGACTGGAAACCAAGGAACTCTCCGGATGTCTCGTGCCTTGGCTTCTCCGTTCTGTAGCCAATGCAGCCAAAGAAATCTAACCGGCGGCAGCATGGGGCCTGCCGATGCACCGTTCGCCGATGGGCCTGCCCGCCGCCAAGCCCAGCGCTGCCCAGCGGGACTGGGCCCGGCAGCGGGTGGAGACCGCCCTGCAGCGGATCGCCCCCCAGGTGGCGGCCCGCACGGCTGGGGTGCGTCCCCGCCTCGAGCGGGTGCTGGAGGCCTTTGCGGCGGAAGGACTGGGGGTGCAGCACTTCGCCTCGGTGAGCGGCTATGGCCACGGCGATCTGGGCCGGGAAGTGCTGGATCGGGTCTTCGCCCGGGTGCTGCAGGCGGAGGCGGCCGCGGTGCGGCTGCAGTTCGTGAGCGGCACCCACGCCATCGCTGCGGCCCTGTTCGGCGTGCTGCGCCCTGGTGATCGACTGCTGGCCCTCACCGGCCGCCCCTACGACACCCTCGAGGAGGTGATCGGCATCCGCGGCAGCGGCCAGGGATCGCTGGCCGAGTTCGGCATCACCTACGACGAACTCGCCCTCACCCCGGATGGACGGGTGGACACCGATCGGCTGGCGGAGGCCCTGGCCCTGCCCACCCGCATGGTGCTGATCCAGCGCAGCTGCGGCTACAGCTGGCGGCCTTCGCTGGACGTGGCGGAGATCGGCCGGCTCTGCGAACGGGTCAAGGCCCTCCAGAGCGGCGTGGTGTGCTTCGTGGACAACTGCTACGGCGAGCTGGTGCAGGAGCAGGAGCCAACGGCGGTGGGAGCCGATCTGATCGCCGGCTCCCTGATCAAGAACCTGGGCGGCACCATCGCCCCCAGCGGCGGCTACGTGGCCGGCCGCGCCGATCTGGTGGAGCAGGCCTGCTGCCGCCTCACAGCGCCGGGCATCGGCAGCGAGGGCGGCAGCGGCTTCGACCTGCACCGTCTGCTCTTCCAGGGCCTGTTCCTGGCCCCGCAGATGGTGGGCGAGGCGCTGATCGGCGCCGATCTGGTGGCCACGGTGTTCTCCGAACGGGGCTATGCCACCAACCCCGGCCCCGGAGCCAGCCGCAGCGACATCATTCAGGCGGTGCGGCTGGGGAATCCCGATCGGCTGCGGCAGATCTGCCGCGCTTTCCAGGCCGCCTCGCCGGTGGGGGCCTATCTCGATCCGGTACCGGCGCCGATGCCCGGCTACGCCAGCGAACTGGTGATGGCCGGCGGCACCTTCATCGACGGCAGCACCAGTGAGTTTTCCGCCGATGCGCCCCTGCGGGAGCCCTACGTGCTGTACACCCAGGGCGGCACCCACCACGCCCACGTGGCCATCGCCCTGGAGCGGGCCCTGGCGGCCCTGAAGGCGAACGACCTGATTCCCGAGTAACCAACCGGCGCCAGCACCGGCGGGCGCTGCCCTCCTCCAGACTGAGCCTGCACAGCCCCGCCTCCGGCCATGGCACTCCACTTCCCCGACGACTGCCGCTACGCCGACAGCCACGAATACGTGCGCGGCGAAGGCGACCAGCTGCGGCTTGGACTGAGCGCCTTCGCCATCGACCAACTCGGCGACATCGTCTTCGTGGAGCTGCCCGAGGTGGGGGCATCCCTGAAGCGGGGCGAGAGCTTCGGCAGCGTCGAATCGGTCAAGGCGGTGGAAGATCTGATGGCGCCGATCAGCGGTGTGGTGGAGGCGCGCAACGAGGCAGTGCTAGCCAGCCCGGAGGAACTGCAGAACGATCCCTACGGAGAGGGCTGGCTGCTGGTGGTGCGTCCCTCCGATCGCGGTGAGCTGGACGCCCTGCTGGAAGCCCCCAGCTACCGGGCCAAGGTGGAAGGCGCCTGAGCCTGCAAGGGCAAGGGAGCTGGCGAGCCTCCCTAGGATCCCGCCCGACCTTGGGCGCAGCTGCGGTGAGCACGGACTTCCTGGAGCGTCATCTCGGTCCGGGGCCCTGGGAGCAACAGCGCATGCTCGAGGAGCTCGGCCTGCCGAGCCTGGACGCGCTGACGGCCTCCGTGGTGCCGGCCGACATCCTGCTGCCGGAGGCGGAGGCCTCCGAAGGCCTGCCGACCGGCTGCGGCGAAGCCGAGGCCCTGAAGGAGTTGGCAACGATCGCCGCGGCCAATCAGATGCATCGCAGCCTGATCGGCCTGGGGTATCACGGCACGGCCACGCCGGCTCTGATCCAGCGTCACGTGCTGGAGAACCCCTGCTGGTACACCGCCTACACCCCGTATCAGGCGGAGATCGCCCAGGGCCGCCTCGAAGCCCTGCTCAACTTCCAGACCCTGGTGAGCGAGCTCACCGGGCTGCCGATCGCCAACGCCTCGCTGCTGGATGAGGCCACCGCCGCCGCCGAGGCGATGGCCCTGGCGCTGGCGGTCTGCAAGCGACCGGAGGCCCACCGCTTCCTGGTGGACCGGGCCGTGCTGCCCCAGACCCTGGCGGTGCTGCAGACGCGGGCCGAACCGCTCGGCATCCGCCTGGAGCTGATCGACGCGGCAGGCTGGCGGGGTGACGGGTCATCAGCGCTCGCAGCTGATCTCTTCTCGGCCGATCTCTTCGCAGCCGATGTCTTCGGCCTGGTGCTGCAGCTGCCCGGCAGCGACGGCCGCCTCTGGGACCCCACGGCCCTGCTGGCCGCCGCCCGGGCGGCGGGGGTGATCAGCACCGTGGCGATCGATCCGCTGGCCCAGGTGCTGCTGGAGCCGGTCGGCGACCTGGGGGCGGACATCGCCGTGGGCAGCCTGCAGCGCTTCGGTGTTCCGATGATGGGCGGCGGCCCCCACGCCGCTTTCTTCGCCACCCGCGACGCCTACAAACGCCAGATTCCCGGCCGTTTGGTGGGACAGTCGCTCGATACGGAGGGCCGGCCGGCCCTGCGGCTGGCGCTGCAGACCCGTGAGCAGCACATCCGCCGCGACAAGGCCACCAGCAACATCTGCACCGCTCAGGTGCTGCTGGCGGTGATGGCCAGCTTCTACGCCGTGCACCACGGCCCCGAAGGGCTCACCGCGATCGCCCGGCGGATCGTGACGCTGCGGGCCCGCTTAGCCGCGGGCCTGGGCGCGATCGGCCTGCCGCCGGAACCCGGCACCGGCTTCGACACCCTGGTGGTGCACAGTCCCGACGCCGCCGCCTTGCTGGATCGGGCGGCCGGAGCCGGCTTCAACCTGCGGGCCGGCATCGACGGCAGCGGTGTGGCGTCAGGGGCCGCGCCGACAGGAGCCATGCCAGCCGTGGCCATCAGCCTCGATGAGCTCAGCAGCGAGGCTGAAGTCGAGCGCCTGCTGGCCGCCCTGGCCGATCCGGATGCGGCCGCCACACCAGCCATGCCGGCGGAGGCCTCCGCCACCAAGCCAGGCCAGGCCACGGCCAGCCCCGGCACAACCGGCAACCCTGAGCCCCCTGCGCTCGCCAGCCTGCTGCCGGATCTGCCCCTGCGCCACCGCCCCTGGCTGACCCAGGAGGTGTTCCACTGCTACCGCAGCGAAACGGAGTTGCTCCGCTACATCCAGCGCCTCGCCAGCAAGGATCTCTCCCTGGTGCACGGCATGATCCCGCTGGGCAGCTGCACCATGAAGCTGAACGCCGCGGCGGAACTGGCGCCTGTCAGCTGGCCCGCCTTCAGCCAGCTCCATCCGTTCGCACCGGCCGAGCAGCTGGCCGGCAGCCGCCGGCTGGTGGACGACCTGGCGCGCTGGCTGGCGGCGATCACGGGCTTCGCCGGGGTGTCGCTGCAGCCCAATGCCGGCTCCCAGGGGGAATACGCCGGACTGCTGGTGATCCGGGCCTGGCATGCCAGCCGCGGCGAGCAGCACCGCAACGTCTGCCTGATTCCCACCAGCGCCCACGGCACCAACCCGGCCAGTGCGGTGATGGCGGGTCTGCGGGTGGTGGCCGTCGCCTGCGACTCCGACGGCAATATCGACCTCACCGACCTGGAGGCCAAGGCCTCGGCCCACGCCGGCGAGCTGGCGGCCCTGATGGTCACCTATCCCTCCACCCACGGTGTCTTCGAGACCGGCATCCGCCGCATCTGTGACCTGGTGCATGAGCACGGCGGCCAGGTCTATCTCGACGGCGCCAACCTCAACGCCCAGGTGGGGCTGTGCAAGCCGGGGCTCTACGGCGCCGACGTCTGCCACCTCAACCTCCACAAGACCTTCTGCATTCCCCATGGCGGCGGTGGACCCGGCGTGGGCCCGATCGGCGTGGCCGCCCATCTGGTGCCGTTTCTGCCCGGCCATCCCCTGGCGGCCTGCGGCGGCACAGCGGCGATCGGCCCGGTGAGCGCCGCCCCCTGGGGCAGCGCCGGCATCCTGCCGATCAGCTGGATGTACATCCGGATGATGGGGGGAGCCGGCCTGCGCCGCGCCAGCCAGGTGGCCCTGCTGGCGGCGAACCTGATCGCCGAGCGACTGGATGCCCATTTCCCGGTGCTCTACCGCGGTGCCAACGGCCGCGTCGCCCATGAATGCATCCTCGACCTGCGGCCACTGAAACGCTCGATCGGGCTGGAGGTCGACGACCTGGCCAAGCGGCTGATGGACTACGGCTTCCATGCCCCCACCGTGAGCTGGCCCGTGGCCGGCACGGTGATGGTGGAGCCCACCGAAAGCGAGGCGCTGGCGGAGATCGACCGCTTCTGCGCCGCCATGGTGGCGATCCGCGCCGAGGCGGCCGCGATCGAGAGCGGCGACGCCGACCGGCTCGACAACCCGCTCAAGCGGGCGCCCCACACCCTGGCCGTGGTGACCGCCGACAGCTGGGAGCGGCCCTACAGCCGCAGCCAGGCGGCCTTTCCGGCCGGCCCCCAGCAACGGGAGAACAAGTTCTGGCCGGCTGTCTCCCGGATCGACAATGCCTACGGCGATCGCCATCTGGTGTGCACCTGCCCGACAGTTGAGGAACTGGCCTCCTGATCGTTCGAGGGGTTACATCTTTTGGCGTAATAGCGCATCATTGCGTCGTTTCGGGGCCAGTTCCATGGGTAGCGGAGGCAACAGCGAAGACGGCTGGGGGACTCAGACCAACTCAGGGCGCTCGCTGCGCGCCCTGAGTTGGTCTGAGTCCGAGGCGGTGCCGGGCCCCTCCCTGCCCCCTCTCCCCAGCATCAACCGCAGCAGCGGCAGCGAAGCCACCACCCGCAGCGATGGCACCAACGTGGTGCGGGTTCCCTTCGGTGTGCGCCAACCCCGCCGTCTCCGGCCGACTCGGCCCGATCACTGGGCCACCCTGGTCCTGCCGTTCCAGGTCGGGGGCTCCACCCCTCCACCCCCTCAGGCCGCCTGAGGGCGAGGACAAGACACGATCCATCCCGCCCTGAGACCTGGCACGAACCAGCTCAGGTCGGGAACTTGCGCAGGACTGATGGGCGGCTCGCCTGCTGAGCCGGCTCAGGCTGCGAAGCCCTGATCAGCAGCCAGGCTCTGATCCAGGAGGCGCCCGTCGATCTCTGCCTTCAGCTGATCGAGTGACGCGGCAGGAAACCGGAAGGGAAGAACCACCATCGGGCTGCGCTCAGGACGCACCAGCCAACCGGCTGGAACCATCGGAATCAGCACGAATCCTCGATAGCGCACCACCACGTTGTCCCGGATGACTGGAGCCATTGACGACAGCACTGATGCGGCGGAGCGGCCTCGGAGTTGCCACTCCGCGCACACACAACGCCCTAAAGAGCGTTACAACGCCATCGTGAAGCAACAACCGCCTGTGCATTGGTCGCGGATGTATCGGATTACGGGTCAAGCACGTCACATTGGGATGAAGAAATCAGAAGCACTATTGCCCATGATGAAGCGACCTGGATGAACAGAGGCTTCCATCCAGGTGTACTGAGCCGAGCCTCGACCTATCGCCGATGACTCAGGCCGCCAGCAGTTCGGGCTCGCGATAAGGGATGAAATTGGCCTTGCGGGTGCCGCAGATCGGGCAGGTCCAGTCGTCTGGGATGGCCTCGAAGGGGGTGCCGGCGGCGATTCCGGAATCGGGATCCCCTTTGACAGGGTCGTAGATCATCGAACACACCTTGCAGATCCACAGCCCGGGCAGCGGGGCCGTCTCGCCGGCCTGGCCCTTGCCCTGCAGCGCTTCGAGGGCAACGCCATAACGGTCGGCATGGTGGTGCTCGATCGGCGTGAGCAGGCCGAAGTTGCTGGCCGCCTTGCGGAAGATGCCGGCGTGTTCCTCGGATTCGTCGATCTGATCCTGGAATTCAGCCGCGGCATCGGCATCCCGATCCACACGGGCCTGGGCCTCGAACTCCGGGTACATGGTGGTGTACTCGTAGGTTTCGCCCTCGATCGCCAGCTCCAGGCAGCGGGCCAGCACAGCCTGCTTCTGCTCCTCGCTCAGGCCGGCGGGATCGGCCACCACCAGCTCGGGATGGAGCAGGCGGAAATGGGCGAAGGCATGCTCGGTTTCCTGATTGGCCGTGTCGCGGAAGAGCTTCGCCAGCTCGGCATGGCCCAGCTGTTTGGCCACATCGGCGAAGAAGAGATATTTGCGGTTGGCCATGCTCTCACCGCCGAAGGCAGCCTCGAGGTTGGCCTGGGTGGAGGGGTTGGACAGATCCATGACGGAAAAACGCAGAGGATGGAGCGCGGCAGAAAAGGACCCGGAAGGATCAACCCGATCAGGATCGAACGCGAGAGGGATGGAGACCGGGCCCACCGTTCTCCAGAGCTTACACGAAGTCATAACCACTTCGGGTTAGAGCGCGAACAGTGTTGGTGAGGGGCTGCCTCCTGCGGCCCCCTCAGTAGTTGGCCCCGCTCCGGCGCTGGTGGACGGCCGTGACTCCCGTGGGATCCAGCAGGCCGCCACTGCTGAGCTCGGCATAGACCAGCCAGTGGTCGCCGCACTCCATCCGCTGCTTCACCCTGCCCTCCAGCCAGGCCAGCGCCTCCGGCAGCACCGGATAGCCCCCAGGACTCTCCTGGAGCTCCAGGCCGGCGAAGCGATCCGCTCCCGGCGGGAACGGCTGCAGAAACTGCTTCATCGGGCCGCTCTGCCGGCCCGCCGCCAGCACGTTGAGCGCAAAGCCATCGCCCACGTGCAGCAGGCTCTCCAGGGCCCGGTCCCGTGCCACCGCCACCGTGAGACCGGGCGGCGAGAAGCTGGCCTGGCTCACCCAGCTGGCCACCATCGCCCCGCTCAGGCGCGTCTCCCCCTCCCCCTTTCGGGTGGTGAGCACACACAGGGAGCCCACCAACCGGCCCAGGGCCAGCACCGCCGGATCGCTGCGGCTTTCGCTCAGACCACCGGCGGCGCTGCGGCGCTGGCTGCGGCGCTGCTCCACCAGCAGGCTGCGGCCCAGGGCCGTGCCGGTTTCCTCGATCGTTTTGATCGTGGCGGCATCGGGACTGAACTTGACCTTGATCGGCTCGAAGGCGAACTGGAAGCCGCCATCGCGCAGCTTGCTCTCGAGCAGATCGAGCGCCTCACCACTCCAGCCGAAGCTGCCGAACACCCCCACCGGCTTGGCCCGATCCCCCTCCGCCAGCAGGGTGCCCAGAGCCGACACAATCGGCGTGGGCGCATGCCCCCCCAGGGTGGGGGAACCGATCAGGACGGCGTCACAGGAGCGGATGGCGGAGAGCAGCTGGTCAGCGGGCGCAAATTCGCAGTTGATGCTCTCGACGCGCACGCCGGTGCGTCCCACCCCCTGGGCCAGGGCATCGGCGATGGCGGCGGTGTTGCCATAGGCGCTGGCGAACAGCAGGGCCACCGACAGCCTGGCGCGGTCCTGGGTTTCGCCCCAGCGGCGGTAATCGGCCAGCAGGCTGCGCCAGCTCTCGGCGATGGCGGGTCCGTGGCCGGGGGCGATGGTGCGGATCGGCAGCTCATCCAGCCGGTTGACCACGACCTCCACCTGGCGGGCGATCGGCGCCATCAGGCAGTCGTAGTAATAGCGGCGGTCTTCCTCGGTGCTGTTGCGGTCGCTTTCGGCCAACACCTCGCTGCAGAGGTGGGCGGCGAAGAACTTGCCGCTCATCAGCAGGCCGGTCTTCTGCTCGAAGGCGATCAGGGCCCCAGGCCAGCGGGGCGTGGGGGTGGGGATCAAGGTGAGCTCATGGCCATCCCCAAGCGGACGGGTCGCCTCCTGCTTCACCACATCGATGGCGGGCAGGGGGGGAATCACCGGTTCGGGCTGGGTGCTGCCCGGAGGGGCCGGTTTGCGCTGGTCCCACAGCTCCGCCAGCAGCTTGGCACCGGTATTGGAGGCCACCAGCATCAGCTGGGGCCACTGGCTGGCCAGGCGCCGCAGCAGGCTCACCCGGTTGGGGTTGACGTGACCCACCACCACCTTCAGGGCCGCCTCGGCCGGCACCAACCCGGCCAACTGCTCCAGGAACGGGGCGGCGAAGGATTCCCCGGGCGGATGCACCAGCACCGGCGGTACCGGCTGGCCAGTCGCGGTGGTTCCGGCGGTGAACAGAAAGCTGTTGGCGCTGGTGCCCCGCTCCAGGCCGTACTCCACCTCGAAGCGCAGCCGCTTGGGACTGAGCCCCCGCAGGCAGACCAGACCGGGTTCGATCGCCAGCTGGATCACCCGGCGTTCTGCGTCACTCGCGCCCATGCTTCGCCGTTCCGGTGGCGGTGACTCTAAGGAGGGGCGACGATCTCAATCCCGTCTGCGTTGACACCACTGACTGATGGTGCTGTCCCAAGACCATGGGTAAGGTCGACCATCCGGGCAGGGCCGTGCATGGAACCGTTGTTCATCGAACTGCAGCTGGCTGGCAATCCCGTTGCATCCATTCTGGCCGGGTTTGGCTACGGGCTTGATTCAAACGGTGGTGGCCTGTCGTCCGATCAGGAGCCGATCGTGATTGGTCTGGAGGCCCCGCTGAGCGGCTCCCAGAAAGCCAATGGGCGCGACATGTGGCGCGGCGCCAAACTGGCAGCTGAGGAGCTGAATCTCGAGGGCGGAATTCTGGGACGCCCGATCGAGCTGGTGAAGGCCGACGACAGGGCCGATCCGGAGCGGGCTTTGCCCGTGGCCCGGAAGCTCAAGCGCCTGGGGGCCGATGCGGTGATCGGCCCCTACAACTCCGGCGTGGGCATCCTCAACCTGCCCTACTACCTCGAGAACGAGATCGTTCCTGTACATCTCACGTCCACGGATGACACCGATGGCGAGGGTGTCACCGTGCAGCCCAAGAACAGCCAGATCGCTCCGGTGGAGGAGGCCTACATCCTCTCCCAGGGCATCAAGACGGTGTCGATGCTGGTGGATCCTTCCACCTTCACCACGGGGATGGCGGATCGGCTCGAGGCGGCCCTCAGGGCAAATGGGGTGGACGTGGAGCGATTCAGCATCACCCCGGGGGCCGAGGACTACAGCGCCGCGATCCAGCAGGCCCTGGCCAGTGACCCCGGCCTGGTTTACGTGAGCACCTATTTCCCGGAGGGCAGTGTCATCGCCAAAGGGCTGGCCGCCAGTGGCAGCGACGCCCAGCGCTTCATGGGTCTGGCCAACGTGGATCCGGCCTTTGTGAAACTGGCCGGGCTCGAGGTGGCCCAGTCCCTTGTGTTCAGCGGTACCCCTGAAGCCGCCCAGTTACCCACGGCCAAGGTCTACGTGAAGGCCTATGAGCAGCGTTTCGATCGCACCCCTAGCGTCTGGGGCACCTTCACCTACGACTCCCTGCAGGTGCTGGCCGAAGCCATGGAGCAGGCCGGCAGCAACCGTTTTGAGCCTGCCCTTGATGCGCTGTTGCAGACCCGCAACTACCAGGGGGCGACCGGCACCATCACGATCGATCCGATCACCGGCAACCGACTGAAGGTGCCCGTGTTCATCCTTCAGGTCAATGCGGAGGGGGTCTACACGATCAAAGGCTGAGCCATGGGTGGGCTTGGGCCCCACTTGCCCCACTTCAATAGTGGTTGCCCACCTTGCGGTGGTGCACGGCGGTGGAGGCCTCCAGATCGGAGACGGTGCCCTGCTCCACGGCGGCGTAGATGATCCAGTGATCCGGACCCTCCATCCGCTGAACAACGCGGCAGCCGAGGTAGGCCAGTGCATCGCCGAGCACCGGGCCGCCAGCGGCGACGCCGTCCAGGGTGGTGACGCCGGCGAAGCGATCGGCACCGGGGGGGAAGCGCTTGAGGAAATGGCGCAGCAGCACCTGGTGGTTGTCCTCCCGCAGGATGTTGAGCACGAAGCGGTCGCCCACCTGCATCAGGGCCTCGATGGCGCGGTCTTTGGCCACCGCCACGGTGAGCCCCGGGGGATCAAAACTCGCCTGGCTCACCCAGCTGGCCACCATCGCACCACTGCGGCTGCCGCCCTCGGCATCGTCCTGGCGTGCCGTCACCACATAGAGGCCTCCTGAAAGGCGGCCAAGCGCTTTGTCGAGGTCGCCGTCAAGGCTCTTCATGGCCGCGATCGTCTTCTCGCGGGTGAGCAGCTGGCCCAGATCGGTGCCGGCCTCCTCGCAGCGCTGGTAATCCTGGCCGTCCGGCACCTGACGGATGCGCAGCGGATCGAAGGCGCTCTTCTGGCCGAGGCTGCGCAGCTGGGCCGCGACCGTGTCGATCGGCTCGTCGTTGCCGCCGTAGGCGTCGTAGCAGGCGACCCACTGCTTCGGCTTGAGGGCCGCCAGCAGGGTGCCCACCTGGGCCTGAAGTTCAGCGTCGGGCGCGGCTGGCCAGGTGGGTACCACCACAGCACTGGCCTCGCCGATCAGCGCAGTGAGTTCCTGGGCATCGGTGGCACGCAGATCCACCAGCTGCACCTGGGCCTCGGCCTTGCCGATGCCACGGGCGATCGCCTGGCTGAGCCGGTCGCAGAAACCGTACTGGCTGAGATAACAGACAGCGGCATAGGCCTCCCCCTTGCTGCGCTGGCTGCTCCAGTCGCGGTAGTCACCCACCCAGAGGCTGAGGTGCTGGCGCAGCAGGGGGCCATGGCCCACGGCGATCGTGGTGATCTCCGGCAACCCCTCCATGCGCTTGAGCGCCTGCAGCACGCTGCGGGCGTTCGGCCCCATCAGGCAGTCGTAATAAAAACGGAAATCCGGGGCGATGGCGCCGGGATCGCTGTCGAACAGCTCCTCGCTGCAGTAATGCAGCCCGAATGCGTCGCAGGTGTAGAGGATACCGGTGCCGTGATCGAAGGAAAAGATCGTGTCCGGCCAGTGCAGGTTGGGAGCACTGAGAAAGTCGAAGCGGTGCTGAATCCCGCTGGCGGAATTGGTACCCAGATCGAGCGTGTCACCGCTCTTCACGGCACGGCTGCGGAACGGGCGGTGGACCTGGTCTTCAAGGAACTGGATCGCCACCTTGGAGGCCACGATCTCGATCTCGGAATTGCGGTCGAGCAGATGGCTGATCAGGCCGGAATGGTCTGGCTCGGTATGGGACACGATCAGATGATCGATCGCCAGAGGATCAATCTCCTGCTCGAGCAGCGGCAGCCAGGTGTCGGCGAATTTGAGGTGGCTGGTGTCGATCAGGGCCGTGCGCTCTCCCCGCACCAGGAAGGCGTTGTAGGTGGTGCCATTGCGCAGACCGAACTCAATATCGAAACGGCTGCGATCCCAGTCGAGGGAGCGGATCGTGGTGGTATCGGCGGCGATCACCTCGCACTGGAGGCTCAGGCGCGGCGGTGCGACAACGCTCATGATCGTCTCCTCCGGGGGCCAGAACTGTAGGCAGACCGGCCCTCCGGCTGGCGGCATGGGGCGAGCCCTCGGTCAGCCCTCGATGCCAGCCGGCCAAGGCGCCGCCAAGCTGGAGCGCACCCTGGGGGCGTGATCACAATGGTGGCAGGCGAAGCCGGACCGCCGGATCCGAACGACCAGTCGCAGGCGGCCCCGAAACCGGGCATGCCGCTCAGTCTCAAGGGCTTTCGGCAGAGCCTGGGGCCCGGCATCCTGCTGGCCGGCGCCGCCATCGGCGGGTCTCACCTGGTGGCCTCCACCCAGGCGGGAGCCCGCTTCGGCCTCGGCCTGCTGGGTTTCGTGCTGCTGGCCAACCTGTTCAAGTACCCCTTCCTGCTGGTGGGCAGCCGGTTCACGGCCGTCACCGGGCTGAGCCTGCTGGAGGGCTATCAGCGCCAGTGGCCCTGGTACCTGCCCCTGTTTCTGCTGATCACCCTGGCCACCGGCGTGGCCAACATCGCGGCGGTGGCCTCCGTCTGCGGCAGCCTGGCCACCAGCATGGTGCCGATGAACCTGCCCGGTGGGCTGAGCACACCGGCGGGGCTGGCCCTGCTGATCCTGGGGGTCTGCGTGGCCGTGCTGCTGCTGGGCCACTACCGCAGCCTCGATCGACTCAGCAAGGGCATCGTGCTGCTGCTCACGATCAGCACGGTGGTGGCGGCGGTGGCCGTGCTGGGCCGGGGACCGGTCGCCGCCGGCAACGCCGACCTGTTCAGCCCCAGTCCCTGGAGCCTGACGGCCCTGCCGTTCCTGGTGGCCCTGATGGGCTGGATGCCCTGCCCGCTCGATCTGGCGGCCTGGTCGTCGCTGTGGATCTTCGCGCGGCAGGACGACTCGGGCCATCGCGGCTCCCGCGCCGAAGTGGAAGCCGACTTCAACCTCGGCTACCTGCTCACGGTGGCGATGGCGGTGCTGTTTCTGTTGCTGGGCGCCTGGGTGATGCACGGCACCGGGCAGGCGTTCTCCCCCAGCGGCGCGCGCTTCGCCCAGCAGCTGATCACCCTCTACACCGCCAGCCTCGGTGGCTGGGCCTATCCGGTGATCGCGATCGCGGCCTTCACCACGATGTTCAGCACCACCCTCACCTGCCTGGACGGCTATCCCCGCTCCACCTCCGCCGGCTTTCGGCTGCTGCGCGGCTTCCGCGGCCACGCCGTCCATGACCGGCGGGATCACGGCATCTGGATGGTGCTGCACGGTGTCGGAGCCGCCGCGGTGCTCGCCTTCTGGCCCGGTTCGATGGGAGCGCTGGTCCAGCTGGCGATGGTGGTCTCGTTCCTCACCACACCGGTGCTGGCCTGGATGAACCTGCGGGTGATGCAGGGCCGCCAGGTGGCCCCTGCCGATCGGTTCGGAACCGTGCAACTGCTGGTGGCACGCATCAGCCTGATCGTGCTCAGCGCCTTCGTGGTGCTGTTCGGCATCAGCCTCTCGCAGGGCTGAATCCAGGCTCCTACAACCAGTACCAATCGCTGAAGCAGGCGGCCTGACCGCGGCGCTGGCCAGCGGCATCGCGCAGGGTCCAGAGGCGGGCTCCGCGAATCTGGAAGCGGCGGCCATGGCTGTCGATGCGCACGCCGCTGTAGTGGGCGATCGCCTCGTCGCGCCAGGCCTGCCGCAGAGCGCGGGCCCGCTCCGCCCGCGCCACCGGCTCGGCCGTGAGCCGCGAGGGCAGGCCCACCATCGTGGCCCAGGGGCGACGCCAGAGCCGCAGGGCGGCGGCGTTGGCATAGATCAGCCGCGGCCCGATCGGATCCTCACCAGGATCGTCATGGGCGAGCACCACCACCGGGGCCACGAACAGCTCCTGGGCCGCCAGGCGCCGGTTGGCCGCAGCCGGCATCAGGGGGCGACCGAAGGCCGCCTGGTGGGAGGCAAGGATCCAGGCCACCCGTTCCAGCACGGGTTCCGCCAACCAGGCGGGCTCCAGCGCTGAACCCAGCACCGAGGGCGGCTCAGCGATCGGATGCGACACAGCCAGCAGATCCGGCTCAGCCACCGGCAACCCCGGCGCCCATGGCCAGCGCCATGGCCTGGTTGGCCTTGGCCTGGCCCTGGCTGCGCAGATGGTCGAGGAAACGGCGGTTGGCTTCGGGGAAGCGGGGTTCCTCCGCCAGGGGCAGCGGACCGGCGGCATCGAGCCCCGTGTCCCCCTCCAGGGCCGGCGTGATCACCACGAGATCCGGATCGAGGGCTGCGTCGTAGCGCCACCAGCGGCTCGGATCCCCGATGGCTGGATGGGTGGGATGGGGCGACTGGCCGGCGTCCGGGGCCGGGAGCGATCCGGCTGGAGTGCCGTCCGCAGCGCTGGCCCGCAGCGCCGCCGCCCGTTCCGCCAGGGCCTTGCGGCGGCGCACCGCCAGATCGGCCAGCAGCTGGGATCGGGTGCGGCCCCGCAGCTGGAACAGCACGAAGGGATCCTCGCTGAAGCGATCCCCCATCAGGTAGTAGACGGCGCTGGTGTGCTTGCAGGGGTTGGCCTTGTCCGGGCAGGTGCACTCACTGCGCACCTCCTGCAGCTTGAACGGAAACAGGCGCTTGCCACTGGCGGCGAAGGCGCGCTCGATGTCCTGCGGCATGATGCCGGCCAGCAGCTGGGCCGACCAGCGGGCCTTCTGGGTGAGTGCCTCGAGCACGTAGCCCCAGTCTTCCTCGCTGAGCACATCGAGCCAGAGCTTCACCTTGTAGGGCTCGGGTTCGGTGCCCTGCACGCGGGCATGCACCCGCCGCCCCTCGAAGCGGATCGACAGGACGTTGCCCTCGCGGGCGTAGGCCCAGGCGCGCTCCAGCCGCTTCTTGTAGCGGAAGGAGTTGATCAGCTCCATCCATTGCTCCACCCACCAGGGCTGCTGTCCCAGTCCCTGGTCTCCCAGCTGGGTGGTGATGGCTGGGGTGGCGGACACGGGAGCGGGCATGGCTGGAAGGGTGCCGAGCCCAGACAGTCCAGGCCTCAGCCACCAGTCTTGCCGAAGGGAGGCCCGAGCGACACAGCGGCGCCGGGGCTGATGCTCAGAAGGGAATCGGCATCTCGGCATCGGCCGGCGCGGGGGCGCAGGCCGCCACCCGTTCCGCCACCACCTGCCCCACCACCACGATCGAGGGCGACACGAACCCCTGCTCCGCCACCCGATCGGCCAGCTCTCCCAGGGGAGCCACCAGATCCCGCTGCCCCAGCACCGTGCCCTGCTGGATCACGGCGGCCGGGGTGTCGGGCGCCAGGCCACCGGCGATCAGCTCGTTGCAGATGCGGTTGAGGTTATGGAGGCCCATGTAGATCACCAGGCCGTCACTGCAGCGGGCCAGCCCCTGCCAGTCGACGCCGGGGCGCGCCTTGTCAATCTCCTCGTGCCCGGTCACGAAGGTGACGCTCGAACCCGCCCGGCGATGGGTCACCGGAATGCCGGCGTAGGCCGGTGCGGCGATCCCCGCCGTGACACCGGGCACCACCTGCACCGGGATGCCGCGCGCCGCCAGGTGGGCCGCCTCCTCGCCGCCGCGGCCGAACAGGAAGGGATCGCCCCCTTTGAGCCGCACAACCGTGCGATGGCGACCGGCCAGCTCCACCAGCACCGCATTGGTGCTCGGCTGCGGAACCGAGTGGTAGCCGCGGCGCTTGCCGACAAACTGCCGCTCGCAGCCCTCCGGCACCAGATCCAGCAGGGCCTTCGGCACCAGGGAGTCGTAGACGAGGGCGTCGCAGCAGCGCAGCAACCGGTGGGCCTTGAGGGTGAGCAATTCGGGGTCACCCGGACCAGCTCCCACCAGATAGACGATGCCCGGCGAGGGGGGCGTGGTCATGGCAGGGCCTCAAGCTGCGTCAGCAGCAGCTGACGGAAGCGGAAGCGCTGCAGCAGGGGCCGCCCGAGCCATTGCGGAAGACTGTCGGTGAGGCGATTGGCGGCCAGGACCAGCGGCAGCACGGGCGCTCCGTCCTCCATCGCCGGCACCGGCTCCTGCCCATCGGCAACAGCGGACCGGCAACGGACCCCCAGACTCCGCTCCAGATACCGCAGATACCGAGATCCCAGCTTGCCGTCCATGGGGTGATGGATGAGCCAAGGGGATGATCCCACTGCAGCCGAACCGGCCAGCTCGGCCAGCTCCTCACGCAGGGCCTCCTGCCAGCAGGGCCAGGCCCCCAGGAAGGGCACGCGACCCACGGCACCGCGGCCTCGCCATCGGGCCGCAACCGCAGCCAGGTCGTGGCGGACATGGGTGCCCGGCAGCAGGAAGAGGGGCACCAGGGTGAGGTCCCCGCCGTCGCCCGGCGCGGGGCAGGGGTCTGCAGTGAGGGCGTGCAGATGCACCGGGGTGCCCCGCAGACGCTCCACCTCCCGGGCCAGGGTGCCGAGTTCCTCGGGGATCACACCCCCCCGCCGTCCATGCACGACCAGCAGCAGGGCACTGCGGCGCAGACCGGCCAGGCGCCGCTGCCGCCGCCTGGCCACGGCCCCGTCCAGCCGCGACGGATCGAGGTGAGACAGGCTGCGGCGGCCGTGCGGCAGCCGGGCCAGAAGGTCCACGGCTGCCCCTGCCAGGAGGGGATCGAGATCAACGGCGCAGCTCCGCAGCACCTGCCGCAGGGATTCGGTGGGCCATGCCGGCAGTCCCAGGGCCAGACCCTCGAGTGCTGCCCGGCGCAACAGCAACGGCCCTGGCTCGAGGGCCAGGGAGCGCATCCGGTTGAAATCAGCTGGATCCCGCTGATGGCCGAGCAGCGGCACCAGCAGCTCCTGACGGTCGGAGGAAGCCGTCGCCAGGGCCTGGCGCAGCAGCCCAGCACAGCCGGGATGGCGCAACCGAGCGATCACGGACAGGCACTCCGGATCGGCGCTGGGCTCCGCCAACCACCAGGCCAGCAGGCGCACCGTGGCCTGGCCGTCGACGCGTTCCGCCAACACGGCCAGAAGATCGGCCTCCGGCTGCAATCGGCCCGTTTCAATCGCCACCAACCAGGGCTCAAGATCCAGACTCGGCCGGCGGCGCAGCTGCTGAAGCCAGGGCCAGCGTTCCGGACTGCCCGGTGGCGGCAACAGCTCCGGCATGGCACGGGGATGGGGCGGGCACCACCCTGGCTCAGAAACCGTAGCCATCGATACGTTTGATGTGATGGAGAGGGTGGTGGCGTCCATGGCGTCTATCACAAGTGCAGGCTTGCTCGAACGACCCCATGGCCAATCGCATGATCCGGACCACCGCAGACCCAGGGCTCGATCGGGCACGACAGCGCGGCGTTGGGGTGCAATCGGCCAGCGTTTCGGCGTCAGGGGCGGAGCTCGACGGACTGGATGCGCTCAAGGAGCGGCAATTGCTGTTCCGATGGGTGCGCGATCTCGATCGAGCCCAGTTCGCCCTCGGCGATACGGCCCGTAGCAGCCGCCTGTGGCAGGAAGCGGCCTTGATGGGATTCGACCCTGAGCGGCTCACCCGTCTCCTCTACGGCGGGCAGGACCCCCACGACACCGCCGCACTGGAGGCGATCGATCGGGTCTGGCGGCAGGAGCAACGCCAGCAGCACGGCTGGCGTCGCCCTGCCTGGTGGCCGGGGGCGGTCAGGCAGCCTTCGGCGTGGCACCGAAGCGCTCCAGGAGCAGCTGCTCCAACACATCGGTCAGGTCGGTGAGCGGGACCCCCTTGTCGTGGAGCTCCGCCAGCTTCGGTTCCTGGCCGATGGAACCTCCCAGAAAGATCTTGGCGGCCTCCACCATCTCGCCATCCTTGCGAGCCTTGGCACCCATCAGGCCAATCTGACCCATGTAGGGCTGGCCGCAGGCGTTGGGGCAACCGGTCCAGTGCATGCGGACAGCCTCAGGGAGATCGATCCTCGTCTCCAGCGCATCGAGAACATCCTGGGCCAGGCCCTTGGTGGGGATCAGGGCAAAGCTGCAGTAGGCATTGCCGGTGCAGCTCACCGCCTCGGCCTGCAGGGCTCCGGGATCGAGACGGAAGCGTTGTAGCAGCGGCTCCTGCTGCAGCGCCTCCAGGCGGTCAGTCGGCACATTCGGCAACAGCACGTTCTGGGCTTCGGTCAGACGCAGCTCTCCGCTGCCATAGGTGCGCGCCAGGCGCGCCAGCTCAAACAGGTCGGCGCCACGGAACCGGCCCATCGGCACATGCAGGCCCACCCAATGCAGGCCGTCCTGCTTCTGGGCATGCACCCCCAGACCATCACGCGGGGCGCGGCAGACGAGGTTGCTGCCATCGTGCGGCCGCACCGTGTCGGCCGCCGCGGTACCGGCGAATGCAGCGAACCGGGCGAGCACGGCGGTGCGGTAGTCGTCGAGCCCCAGGGCATCAATCAGATACATCAACCGGCTCTTGTTGCGCACCTCCCGGTTGCCCTGATCCTCGAAGTGGCGAAGCACCGCAAGCGTGAATGTGGGCAAGTGCTCCGGCGGAAGCCACACGCCCAGCGGGAGAGCCAGGGCATTGCGCTGGGCGGAGAAGAAGCCTCCAACCATCACCGTGAAGCCAAGCTCACCACCACTGGCCCCACCGCTCCAGGCCGGAAGAAAGGCAAGATCGTTATGCAGAAGGAAACTGTCTGGCGCCCCTCCCACCGCCACATTGAACTTGCGGGGCAGGTTGCGGGGACCATCCGGAGCGAAGAGCCGCTCCTGAATCGCGCTCACCAGTGGTCGTGTATCGAAAACCTCCTCGGGATCGATGCCGGCCAGTGGATTGCCGGTGATGTTGCGGGGATTGTCGTGGCCGGATTGACGGCTGGTGAGGCCCACCCGCTCCATCGCCGCCAGCAGCGGGGCCATGTCTTCGAACAACAACCCCCGCAGCTGCAGGTTCTGGCGGGTGGTGATGTCGGCGCTGCCATGCTCGCCGCAGCGATCCACGGCTTCGGCCAGCACCTCCAACTGCTCCGCCTGAATCACACCATTGCGCAGCCGCAGCCGCAGCATGAAGCGCCCCGGCGTAACCGGCCGGAAAAAGATACCCAGCCACTTGAGATGAATGGTGAGGGTGGCCTCATCCAGGGATTCCCACCCCTGTAGAGCGAGATCTGCAAGCTGGGGCTCCAGATCGAGGCCACAGAAGTCGGCTTTGGCCTGCTCGAGTTTACTGAGCTTGGGCTCAGCTGACAGATCGGTTACGGGAGGGGTCTGCATAAAGAAGTAGCGCGCCCATACGGCGCCGGAACAGGAAGCAGAGGAGGCATGACGTGACCTCGAAAGCCCCACCACGCCGGCATCCAGCAGAGCGGTGGGGCCGGCGAGCGCCAATGAGGGATACGCAGCCGGCAAGAGTCGTCGGAGACGGCAGCCGAAACAGCAGCGCCAGTACCCGAATCACGCGATCGCCACATCCTGAGGCGGAAGCTTCAGGGCTCGTGTCACTACCGCTACGGAATCTCGCCGCGCCCCCATCCCAGCTCCCAGACCAGGCTGGCCCGGGACACTCCCTGAATCCGACCCGCCGAGACTCAGCGTTCGCCGAGGGTCTGCCAGAGCGTCGCCTGATGGGCAATCACCGGCACCGGACCCGACCGGGAAGCCGCTCCCGAGGAGCGCGGCAGCGAAGCCAGCAGCTGAACAGCGAGCGAGCCCACCACGAACATGCCAAGGAAGGCGAGGGCCACCCCCAGGGGCGAGGCCTGGGCGCGGGTGACCTGCAGCGGCGCAGCCATGGCAGCAACCAAGCTGATGAATGGCATCAGTATGAGCGGCCCGAATCCTGGAGAGGCGCCGCCTCCGAGAGGCCTGCGAAGGGGGCGGCCGCCTGGGAGGCCCTCAGATCCAGAACGCTCCAGCCATGCAGGACACCGAGCAACAGTCCAAAGGAAGCGGCGAGACGCACGGGAACAGGGGACGTTCGGGTGACTCTCTCGGCCCACGACGCGCCTTGATGCAATGGTTGGTACCGAACCGATCGACCTGATCGCCCCGTCGCATCTTCAGGAAAGAATCAGTATCGCTTGATACTTCTTCGCAGTGATGGGCTGACACCGTGCGCTTGGGCCCCGTGCGGCTCAGGCCACAACCCGCACAGTTCCGCATTCAGCTGTGGAAAATACTGGTGCTGGTGGATTCAGTGCCGACCGTCCATGTTGATGCCAGCCACCTCGAATCCCGCGCCAGATCCCACGACCACCCTGGAAGCCGCAGCAGCATTTGCCAGACAGCCCAGTGATGAACGCCAGCGATTCAAGCTCTATCTCAAGAAAATCGGCAGCGGTGAGCACACCAGCCAGGGCCTCAGCCGCAGCGAAGCGCGGGATGCTCTGGAGCTGATGCTGCGCGGCCTGGCCAGTCCAGCCCAGATCGGTGCCTTCCTGATCGCCCACCGGATTCGACGACCGGAGACCCAGGAACTCGCCGGCATGCTGGATCTCTACAGGGACCTCGGCCCCGCCCTCCACACCACCGAGCGAGCGGTCAGCTTCGGCATGCCCTTTGATGGCCGCACCCGCACAGCCCCGATCTACCCGCTGACCAGCCTGGTGCTGGCTGCCGCCGGCCTGCCGGTGGTGCTGCAGGGCGGAAGCCGGATGCCGGTCAAATACGGGGTGACGGCCATGGAACTGTTCGCCTCCCTGGGCCTCGATCTGCTGCACCTGCCGCTGGCCACCGTTCAGGAGGGGCTCACTCAGCAGCGGTTGGCCCTGATCCATCAGCCCGATCATTTCCCCCTGGCGGAGCGGCTCACCGAGATTCGGGAAGATCTGGGGAAGCGCCCACCCGTCGCCAGCCTCGAACTGCTCTGGACCGCCCACCGCGGTCCCCATCTCCTGGTGAGCGGCTTCGTGCATCCCCCCACCGAATCGCGGGCATGGAAAGCACTGGATCTGGCGGGAGAGGAGGAGGTGATCACCGTGAAAGGCCTGGAAGGCAGCACAGACCTGCCGATCAGCCGGGCCTGCATCACCGCCCGT
The DNA here is from genome assembly GCF_015840915.1 of Synechococcus sp. CBW1002. Classification (NCBI taxonomy): domain Bacteria; kingdom Bacillati; phylum Cyanobacteriota; class Cyanophyceae; order Synechococcales; family Synechococcaceae; genus Synechococcus; species Synechococcus sp. CBW1002. The sequence continues at coordinate 1,261,379 of NZ_CP060398.1, read as the reverse complement.
GCGCGGGGTGACCAGATCGAGCGGATGATCCTCCATCCCCGTGACCATGGCTGCTACGACAACGATGTGCCCTGGCTCGAGCTGGACAGCTGGAGCCAACAGGCGCTGGCGGCCCTGGGCGGACAGGGCCCGCTGACAACGGCTCTGATCTGGAATGCAGGCGTCTATCTCTCTCTGGCGGGGGTGCAGGCCGATCTCGAGCGTGGCCTGGCCATGGCCCGGAACCTGGTGAACAGCGGCGCCGGTCTGACCCAGCTGCAGCGTCTGATCCAGTGGAGGGCCGATGCGTCCTGACCAGGCCAGTCAGGGCAGCCATTGCTTTGATTTTGAGCACGACTTCGTCGGCAACTGGCGCTGCATCCCTCTCTGTGTGAGGCGCAAACTTGATCTGGCCGGCATCAAACTTCGCCTCAGCCACTGGCTGGCGATGCCCGAAGCGGAGCGGCAGGAGCTGGTGCTCTGGGGCGACGATGCCGAGGCACTCCGGGCCCTGGCCACCCATCTGAAGCAGCGCACCCGGGACCTGCCGGATGGCGAAGCCACAGACCTGCCGATCGCCAGCCAGGAACCCTGGCAGCGGGGAGGTGAACCGCCCGTGGCGGTCACGACGGCCGCCGCCGAACTGGGATACAGCCTCAGCCCGGAGTGCTGGCTTGCCCTGTCAGAACTGGAGCGCTTCGCCCTCTGCAAGCTGGCCCGCCCCGGGCACGACCATCACAACCTCGCGGCCGCGCTGATCGAGGTCTTCCCTTGAAGCTGTCGCGCCGGCGCCGGCGCAACACACACGGCCGCAGCCTTGAGTTCCGGCTGCTTCGAGATCGGGCAGGCCTGCTCGTGCAACAGGGCATTCACCTCACAGGCCTGCTCCTGCATGAATCCCCAGTGCATCGGCAGAAAAACCGTGCCTGGCCGGATCCGTTCGGTGATGTCGACCCTGGCGGTGATGCTGGCCCGGCGTGAGCTGATCGAGGCCAGAGCTCCGCTCTCCAGGCCCAGGGATTCGGCATCGTCGGGATGGATTTCCAGCAGGGGTTCGGGATGCATCGCCGTGAGCCGGGGAACACGGGCCGTGCGGGTCATGGTGTGCCAGTGGCCGAGGTAGCGCCCCACCGTGAGTACCAGGGGATAGGCCTCACTGGGGGGCTCCGCCAGCCCCATCGGCTGCTCGGCGATCAGGCGGGCGCGCCCACTGGGGGTCGCGAAGCGCCAATCGGTGTACAGCCGCCGGGCTTCGGTGGTGGGCTCGGTGCCGATCGGAAAGGGCCACTGCTGGGGCCCCTCCAGACGGAGAAGATCGTGGCTCAGACCGGAGACATCGCAAAGACGACCGGCGGTGAGCTGCACGAACTCGGCATAGACCTCAGCGGCTGAGGCATAGGTGAACTGATCCACAAAACCAAGGCGGCGACCCACCTCGGCAAACACCTGCCAATCGGCACGCGCCTGGCCGGGAGCGGGGCGGAAGCAGGGGCAGAGGGTGACCCGTCGCTCGGAGTTGGTCATGGCACCCTCCTTCTCGCTCCACTGGGCAGCGGGCAGGATCAGATGGGCGTACTGAGCTGTTTCCGTCTCCGCATAGGCCTCGCTCACCACCACCAGGGGACAACGCAGCAGCGCCGCCTTGACCCGTTCAAGATTGGGCAGGCTCACCAACGGATTGGTGGCGGCGACCCACCAGAGATCGAGTTCGCCCGCCTCCATCGCTTCCACCTGCTGCCAGGCCGTGAGCCCGGGGGCGGGGCTGATCGCACCAGGCTGGAACCCCCAGACCTGCTCCACCGCCCGGCGATGCAGAGGATCCGCGACCGTGCGATAGCCGGGCAGGAGATGGGAGAGGCCACCGGCCTCCCTCCCCCCCATCGCATTGGGCTGTCCCGTGAGCGAGAACGGTCCGGCGCCGACACGGCCGATCTGACCGGTGATCAGATGCAGGTTGATGATCCCCGCCACGGTGGCAGTGCCTTCGACGCTCTGGTTCACGCCCATGGACCAGAGGCTGAGCACCGGACCGTCACCACCCCAAAGGGAGGCCACAGCCTGCAACTGCTCCTCGGTGATGCCACAGATCCGCGTCACCCGATCGGGAGTCCAGGCCTGGATCAACTGCGCATAGGCCGCAAACCCCTCGGTTTCCCCCTCGATGAACTCAAAATTGATCCATGCCTGCCGCAACAGCAGATGGCCAATTCCGTGCAGCAGCACGAGATCGGTGCCCGGGCGAATCGGCAGATGCAGATCGGCGGCGGCAGCGGTGGCGGTGGCGCGCGGATCCACCACCACCAGCTGCAGGGATCCAGGCTGGCGCCGTTTGCGCTTGAGCAGACGTTGGAACAGCACCGGATGGCACTCCGCCATGTTGGTGCCGATCAGAAAGGCGACGCCGCAGTGGTCAAGGTCGTCATAACTGCAGGGCGGGCCATCAGAGCCCAGGCTGCAGGCATAGCCGGCCACAGCCGAACTCATGCACAGGCGTGAATTGGCATCAAAATTGTTGGTCCCGATCGCCCCCTTCAACAGTTTCTGGGCGAGGTAGTAGTCCTCGGTGTGAAACTGGCCGGAGCCATACATGGCGATCGCGTCTGCCCCCTTGCCAGCCAGACTCGCCTTGATCTGGTGCACAATCCGCTCCAAGGCCAGATCCCACGAGATCGGCGCCAACGGATCATCCAGGCTGGCGCGATAGAGGGGCTGCAGCTGCCTTCCCCCATCCAGCGTGTCGCAGACCGTAGCTCCCTTGACGCAGACCTGTCCGAGACTGGAGGGATGCTGCCGATCGCCCCGGGCACCCCAGACCGGCAGGCCATCGTCACCTCGACGGGTTGGCTTGCCTTTCGAGGCCGGCGGCATCAGCTCAAGCCCGCACCCAACTCCGCAATAGGGGCACTGGGAGCGCAGGGAGGAGGCAGCGGAATCAACCATGAACAGACAACGATCACAATGGAAAAGGCAGGCCATCGGCCTGCCTGATGTCGACGGTCGTGGTGGAGAACCAGGCCTCAAAACAGCGGGCAATCAGCCCACGGGGGAGGCGGCAGCAACGGCTTCACCCTCATGCTGATCAGCGAAGGAGCCCTTGGGCTCATTGAGGAAGAAGTAACACATGAAGCCCACGATCAAGCCAGCCACTCCCAGGATCTGGAAGAAGGCACTGTTGGAGGCAGCAATCACTTCAGGCGAAGGCTCCGCCGAAGCGCCACCCATCCAGACGGGCAGCAGGCTGTAGATCGTGAGGTAAGCCACGGCCCCCACATTGCCGTAAGCCCCGACCATGCCAGCGATCTGGCCGGTGACCCGGCGCTTGACCAGCGGCACCATGGCAAAGGTGGAGCCTTCGCCAGCCTGCACAAAGAACGAGCAGGCCATCGTGAGCACCAGGGCCAGGGCAATGCCAGCATTGCCGGTGAAAGTGCCGGGCTTGATCATGCTCATTACCAGATAGCCGATACCCAGGCCGATGGTGAGAAATCCCATGGTCGACTTGCGTGAACCGAGCTTGTCGGACAGCAGGCCGCCGCCAGGACGGGCGATCAGGTTCACGAAGGCAAAAGCGGAGGCCAGGATGCCCGCCGTTGCCTTGGGAAGGTCAAAGGTGGTTTCAAAGAAGGTGGGAAGCATCGACACCACCGCCAGCTCGGACCCGAAATTGACGATATAGGTGAGCTCCAGGATCGCCACCTGCTTGAACTGATAGCGATCGTCCTTGTCGTAGGTGCGTTGACCCAGGATCAGGGCCTTGTTGGTGCGGATAATGCCCCAGGTCTGGAAGATAAAGAAAACCAGCACCAGGAGCAGGGCAATCGTATATCCACCCGCATCAAGGAACTTCACTTTCTGGAGGCGCCAGGCCAGCACCGCCAGGATCGCCGCGAAGGGCACATTCATGCCGATCAGACCCCAGAAATCCTTGATCGATGTCACCTCGAGACCAGCAGTCTTAAGGGGCTTTTGATAGGTTTTTCCGGGGGGCGTATCGGTTACATTAAAATAATAAATCAATCCATAGACGGCCGAAATGATGCCCGTCAAGGCAATTGCACCTCGCCAGTTCAGAACAGCACCATCCACTTCAAAACCACCGGAGAATGACAGCCAGCCGGCCACGATCACCAGGGTCAAGGCAGAGAAAGCCGAGCCGAAATTTCCCCAGCCGCCATAAATCCCTTCGGCAACGCCAATCTCCTTGGGGGGAAACCATTCAGCCACCATTCGGATGCCGATCACAAACCCGGCGCCCACGATGGAAAGCAACAAGCGGGCCACAACCAGCTGGTTGAAATCCTGAGCGGCCGCAAACATCAGACAGGGGATCGCCGAAAACACCAACAACGTGGAGTAGGTAATTCGGGGTCCAAACTTGTCGAGCAGCATTCCAATCAGAATGCGGGCGGGCACTGTCAGGGCAACGTTGCAAATCGCCAGGGTGCGGATCTGAGGAACGCTGAGCCCAAATTCGGCCTTGACCGTGGTGGCCAGGGGTGCAAGGTTGAACCAGACAACGAAAGTAAGGAAAAAGGCAAACCAGGTGAGATGCAGTGTCTTATATCTGCCCTGGAGTGACCAGAGTTCGGCAAGCATGTGAAATCAAGATGGCGACCCTCACCTCTCGAAAATCGGGCGGAGCCTTTGAGCGGCGCACCATGCCAACCGCTCAGGCATTAGACCAGCTCACACCAAACCCGCGATGTAGCCAAAGTTACGGATGGTCATCGAGCAGCCTTCATGCCGGACTGCATCGCTGCTTGTATCGATCCAGGAAGACAGACCAGGAAGACAGAGCAATGGTTCAGCCACCCTCCTTGGCATTCTCAAGCCATCTGATCAGCGAATGTCTTGACCAGACCTCTGACGATTGTGGACGGCAGCGTGATCCTCGCAAGCAGCAGCTACTGCCGAAATCCACCGGCTGAGCAGTGCTGATCCTTGCTGCGCAGCTGCCTGCTGAGCGGTGGTGACAGCCGCCGCATGGGACGCGACAAGGCCCTGTTGCCCCATCCGGCCGGCGGCACCTGGCTGGAGCGGGGGCTGCGGCGGCTGGCCGCCCTGGAGCAGCCGATCACCCTCTGCAGCCGCCATTCGTCCCACCTGGCCCTGGCCGCAGGGTTGGCGCAGCCCCTGGGCGTGCCCTTGGATTGCTTCGAGGAACCACCCCCCTGGCGAGGGCCGCTGCGGGCCCTGGCGCGGCTGATGCACCGGCACCCGGACGACGCAATCCTGCTGCTGATGCCGGTGGACATGCCCTGGCTGGAGACCCAGAGCCTGCGGCAGCTGCTCGAGGCCGCAGACCAACACCCCCACCAGTTCTGCCTCGCCCACGACGGCCAGCGCCTGCAGCCCCTGCTGGGGGTCTACCCGAACACGCCAACCGTGCGCCGCGATCTGGAGGATTGGCTGGCACTGGGCCATCGCCGTCTGCAGAGCTGGCTGGATCGCCAGCCGGTGCTGCCGGTGAGGCTGGAGCCCTCCCAGCTGAGGAACTGCAACCATCCGCACGACTGGCCACACGACGGGCCAGCCGCACGACCGGACAAGGCAGCCGGGCCGTGACTCGCCAGCCCAAGGCATAACCCGGCAGGCTGGGCGGAGCCGAAGCCTCAAGGGCTGATGCCCGCGTGGACCCTGCCGCCTCAGCCCCCCCAGTCCCTCTGCTCGATCGCCTCCACCGCACGCCGGGGGTGCTGCGGCTGTCGCTCACGGCCCGCTGCAACCTGGCCTGTCCCTACTGCTGCCCGGACGATCGGGATCCGCCCGAGCTGCTGACCCTGGCAGAACGGCGGCAGCTGGTCGAGACCGCCGCCGGGCTGGGCTTCTCCTCGCTGCGGCTCACGGGCGGGGAGCCACTGCTCTATGCACCGCTCGAGGAGCTGATCAGCAGCCTGCAGCCGCTGAAAGGTGGTGCCGCCAGCGGACAAGGCAACCGCGGCCAGGGCAGCCAGCTGCGCGAGATCGCCCTGACCAGCAACGGGGCGCTGCTCACGGCGGAACGGGCCAGGGCGCTGCGGCAGGCCGGGCTGGATCGGATCACGCTCAGCCTTGATGGCACCGATGGCGCCAGCGTGGCCCGGATGGCCGGTCTGGCCAGCACCGCCCCGCCTGCAGAGGCCGAGGCGGCACGGGGGGAGCGGCTGCTGCAGCGGGTGCTGGAGGCGATCGAGCACGCCCGCGCCGCCGGCTTCGATCCGGCCCGGGGGGAGCTGAAGCTCAACGCGGTGATCGCCCGCGGCCGCAACGACGACCAGCTGATCCCGCTGGCGGCCCTGGCGCGTCAGCGGGGGGTGGAGTTGCGCCTGATCGAGTTCATGGATGTGGGCAACCGCAACGGCTGGGACCCACAGCAGGTGCTCAGCGCCGCCGAGATGGTGCGGCACATCGGAGCCCACTGGCCGCTGCAACCGGTGGGGCGTCCCGCCCAGGGCACCGCCAGCCGCTGGCGCTACCTCGACAACCCGGGGTCTTCAGCCGGCGCCGCGCCGCTGCATGTGGCGGTGGTGGCCTCGATCAGCGCCCCCTTCTGCGGCGATTGCAATCGCCTGCGGGTCACCTCCGACGGCGTGGCCTACACCTGCCTGTTCGCCAGCGGCGGCAGCGACCTCAAACCCTGGCTCCGGCCGGCCACAGGAGCATCAGCGGATGCGGCGGGACTGCGGGCTGCGATCGGGGCACTCTGGCAACAGCGGCAGGACCGCTACAGCGAAGACCGTAGGGAGGCCGTTGGCACGACCGCGGGCCGAGCCACTCCGGCAGAGATGGCCTACCTCGGCGGCTGAAACGGCTCAAGCGGCTGAAGCGACTACGACGCAAGTCGGCCCTGCAGCCAGTACGTGGTCATCTCCCCCACGCCCTTGATCGGCACCTGGCCGCGACGTTCGGTGGCATAGGAGCCGGCCAGCTTGCGGCAGGTGGCTTGACTGATCTGGATCCGGCCCGGCTCCCCGTTCGATTCCATGCGGCTGGCCACGTTCACGGTCTCGCCCCAGAGGTCGTAGATGAACTTGCGGCGCCCGATCACGCCGGCCACCACGGGCCCGCTGTGGATCCCGATGCGGAGAGCGAGCGACCCTGCCACCGGAGCCTCGACCTGGGCGATCGCCGCCTGCATCGCCAGGGCCATCTCCGCCACGGCCTCGGCGTGGTGGTCGAGTGCGGTCGGCAGGCCACCCACCACCATGTAGCTGTCGCCGATCGTCTTGATCTTCTCGAGCCCGTGGCGCTCGCTCAGGTCGTCGAAGCTCGAGAAGACGCGGTTGAGCAGCACCACCAGGGCGTCGCCATCAATCCGGGAGGAAAGAGCGGTGAACCCCACGATGTCGGCGAACAGCACCGTCACATCGGCGTGGGTTTCGGCGATCGTGTGGCTGCCACGCTTCATCTGCTCAGCGATCGGCGCCGGCAGGATGTTGAGCAACAGCGACTCGGAGCGGTCCCGCTCGGCCTGGGCGGAGGCCTCCGCTGCGATCCGCCGCTCCATCTCTCCACTGGTGCGCTGGAAGGAACGGTTGAAAGCCTCGATCACGTCGGTGAGTTCATCGGCGCGACGTGAGGCGGCGACCGGGATCAGGAAGCTGTCTGGATCGGCTGGCATCCCCTCCTCAAAGGCGGTGCCGGATCGGAGCAGGTGATCATGCAGCAGCAGCACCCGGCCGATCACGAGGCGCTGCATCACCACCATCGTGATCAGGGTGAGAACGCTGGCGATGCCCAGCACGATCAGCACGATGTTGCGCACGTAGACCAGCAGGCCCTGGCGCAGGGCGGCATCGTTGTGCCGCACGATCAGCACCAGGTCGTTGCCCCGCAGAACCTGGGGTCTCCAGAGGCCGTCGTAGGCGTTCTCGCCGGGAAACCAGCGCCCCTGCAGCGAAGCATCGGAAGCCGCAGCCGAGCGGAGGCTGGGTTTGGAACCGAAGCCCCCCAGGAGCTCCCCGGTGGAGGCGCGGTAGAGCGCCGCACCTTTCAGATCGGCCACCATGGTTGGCCCCTGCAGCCGTTTCACCTCCTGCAGGAGCGCCTCAGGACTTCCTGGCGCCTGCATGGCGACCAGCCACTGGATCTTGGCGCTGGTGATCTCCCGCAGCTGCAGGCCCAGCCGCTCGGCCTGGCGCAGCACCGACGGCACCAGCACGATCGCCTCCACCACCAGGAAATTGAGGAAGATCCAGAAGGCGATGCGGCGCGACAGGCGCGCCCGGACCCACGGGAAGGTGGCGGTCATGGAACAACTCTGGCAGGCTCAGCCCAGCACCGCCTCCACCACGCTGATCGGCGAGGGTGTGGCGGTGATCGCCTGAAGGCGCAGTCCGGCCCGCTCCAGCAGCTTGGCGTACTCACCGGGGATGCGCTCGCGGCCGCCTTCGGTCATCACGAGCATGTTCAGGTCGAGCATCTTGGCGGGGGCCGGATCGTTGCCTGGCGGAATCACCTGCTCGAGGATCAGCACCCGGCCGCCGGGGGCAAGGCCGGCGCGGATGTGGCCCAGGATCGTGAGGCAGGCGTCATCGCCCCAGTCGTGGAGGATGTGCTTGAGCAGGTAGGCGTCAGCTCCGGCCGGCACGGAGTGGAAGAAGTCGCCGGAGGCGACCTGGAAGCGCCCCTCCAGCGCCGGCGGCACCGCCACCGGCTCCACCACGGAGGGCTGATCAAACAGGGTGCCGCGCAGGTGGCCGTGGTGGCTCAGCACCGCCTGCAGCAGCTGGCCCCGACCGCCGCCCACGTCGACCAGGTGGGTGAGGGAGCTGAAGTCGTAGGCCGCCAGCAGGCCCTGGGTCTCCACACGGGAGAAGTCGGTCATGGCGCCGTCGAAGATGGCGCCGCGCTCGGGGTTGTGGCCGTACCAGGGGAAGACGGGTTCGCCGAAATGGTGGCGGAAGGCGCTCTCGCCCGTGCGCACGCTGTGGAGCAGGTCGGCCCAGGCGTCGTAGTGCTCACCGCCGAGCATGCGGACGAACTGGCGCTGGGAGGCGGGATGGTCGCTGCGCAGCAGTTCCGCCAGGGGGGTGAGCACGAAGCAGCGCGGCTCGGTTTCGGCGAACAGGCCCAGGCTGGCCAGGCCCCGCAGCAGCCGGAACAGGGCATCGGCATCGGCGCCGCAGCGGGCGGCGAGCTCCTCGGCGGTCAGGCCCTCGGGGTTGGCGGCGGCCAGATGGTCGGCGAGCTCCAGTTCGGCAGCCACGTGGATCATCTGGGTGACCCAGTTACCGCTGGCGAGCTGGAGAAAGTGACTGGTGAGATCCGCGCGGGGGTCCATCGGGCCAGAACGGGGTGCCGTTGCTCTCTAGCCCCAGCACCAGACCGTGGGCCAGAGCGGAGCGATCCACCAGGCTGAGGGTGGTATTGCCTCACCGCCATGGCCCGTGCGAGCGAGCGCCTGGCCGCCAATGCCGGCGGCCCCTTCTACGTGGATGCCAGCTGCATCGACTGCGGCACCTGCTGGCAGTTCGATCCGGCCCACTTCGCCCCCACCGGCAGCACGTCGCACGTGTGGGCCCAGCCCCAGGGCGATGCCGAGACCCGCGCCGCCCTGCTGGCGCTGCAGGCCTGCCCGGTGGCCGCGATCGGCACCAGCCGGAACCTGCTGGCGCTCACACCAGCCGATGGCTTCCCATCGCTGGTGGTGAGCCTGCCGCAGGGGGAGGTGCACTACTGCGGCTGGGCCTCGCGCCAGAGCTTCGGGGCGAGCAGCTGGCTGATCACCCGGCGACGCCCCGATGGCAGCTCAGACAACGTGCTGATCGATTCACCGCGCTGGAGCGCAGCGCTGGCCCGCCGGATCGAGGCCCTGGGCGGCGTCAGCCGCATCCTGCTCAGCCACCGCGACGATGTGGCCGATCACCAGGCCTGGGCGAAGCGGTTCGGCGCTGAACGCTGGATCCACAGCGCTGATGCGGAGGCCGCGCCGCAGGCTGAGCACCACTGGGAAGGCTCGGAACCGATCCGGCTCGATGCCGACCTGCTGGTGCTGCCGGTACCGGGGCACACCGCCGGCTCGGTGGCCGTGCTGTTCGCCGAGCAGGTGCTGTTCAGCGGCGACCACCTCTGGTGGGGCGTGCATCCGCCGGGGGTGGTGGCGTCCCAGCGCTATTGCTGGTGGAACTGGCCGGAGCAGCTGCGTTCGGTGGAGCGGTTGCTGGATCTGGACGTGCGCTGGCTTCTCCCCGGCCACGGCCGTTGGCACACCTTCGCGCCGGGCGAATGGCGCCGGGACCTGGAGGCAACGCTGGCGCGAGGGCGGCAGGGACTGGGCGGGGAACCCTGAAGGTGGTTCCGCACCGCAGACATGACTCCTCATCAAGGCCCAAGGCTGATGGATCGTTACCGGGAGGAGCTACAGGTGCGGCACTACGCGCGCCGCACGATCAGCACCTATTCCCAATGGGTGAAACGATTTCTGCACTTTCACGGGATGCGCCATCCGCGTGAGATGGGCGAGCAGGAGATCAATGCGTTCCTTTCGCATCTGGCCACGGTGGGCCAGGTGAGTTCCTCCACGCAGAACCAGGCACTGTCGGCCTTGCTGTTCCTCTACAGGCATGTGCTGGGCGGTGATGTGGGCAACCTGGAGGGAGTGGTCCGTGCCAGGCAGCCCAAGCGGCTACCGGTGGTGTTCACGGTGGCGGAGACGAAGGCTGTGCTGCAACAACTCGAGGGCACCGAACAACTCGTGGCGCAGATGCTGTATGGCGGCGGCCTGAGGCTCATGGAAGCCCTGCGGCTCCGGGTCCAGGACGTGGACTTCGAGGCCAGGCACGTGACCGTTCGCAGCGGCAAAGGGGACAAGGACCGGATCACCGTGCTTCCAACCAGCCTCGCGGAGCCATTGCAGGCGCATCTAAAGGCGGTGCGACAGATTCACTGTGCAGACCTGGAAGCAGGTTGGGGGAGAGTCTTGCTGCCAATGGCACTGGGAAGGAAATACCCGAATGCTGCTTTGGAATGTTGGTGGCAATGGGTCTTTCCACAGGCCCACCGCTGGCGTGACGCAAAGACGAGAGTGGAAGGCCGGCACCACATCGACCCATCCGTGATCCAGAAGGCCGTGAAGCGGGCGATCCTGCGTGCCGGCATCAGCAAGGCGGCCAGCTGCCACACCTTTCGCCACTCGTTTGCGACTCATCTACTGGAGCGCGGCCAGGATATCCGCACGATCCAGGAATTGCTTGGGCACAGCGACGTGAAGACCACGATGATCTATACACATGTACTGAATCGAGGCCCTTGCGGGGTAATGAGCCCCGTCGACCTTTTGTAGCGGCCCAAACATTTGGTTCTCGGACCCACCCAAGTTCCCGTCAGCGATAGAGCAATGCCAGAAAGGGCCTTATGCTGGAACGCATTTCAGCCATCGCCTTGGGAGACTTAGGGCTCTTATGCAGCCGCAGGCACTGAGCAGGGAGGGGATATCGGACCCGCCTAAATACAGATAAGATCGTGGCTGCGCACGATCTATCCATAATCGTTGAACTAAGCCGCTTCGCGGCAGATTACAAGAATAATCATAGTCAACTTTTGTCGATTCAAGGCTCTGCGCCCGGTGACTTTCAGGGAAGGTGTCACTCCTTGGCTGCCATTTAGACGGCCTCGGTTAAGGGTAGCGCGAGGATCGGATCGGGTTCCTCTGGTGGCTTGTTGATCCACACTTCTTCGGGTTGACGCCAGCAGCGGGTGCTTCGGCTCCAGCGTCTTGGATGGGCCTGACGGGCCTTCTCGTAGACATTGGCTCGCTGCTGGCAAATTACCTTCGCGGCACCGCTGTGACGCTGGTGAGGCGTCACGAATTTGATGCCGCTGTGGCGGTGTTGATGGTTGTACCAGTCGACAAACGCCGACACCCACTCACACGCCTCTTCTTTGCTGGTAAACGGCCGACTGGGGTAGTCGGGCCGGTACTTGAACGTGCGGAACAAGGCTTCCGAGAAGGGATTGTCATTCGAAACCCTGGGCCGAGAGAACGACCGCAGGACACCCAACTCCTCCAGCCGCGCCTCGAGTGTGGCGGCGCGCATGGCATTGCCGTTGTCGGCATGGAGGATCAGCGGCAGGGGGGTGGACTGGTTGGCGCCACATCCCCTTGGGCGGCGGTAACGCTCCTTGAGACAGGCTCGCTGCACCAGATCCGCCGCGATCTCAGCCGATTCCACCTCAGCCATATCCCAGGCCACCACCTTGCGGCTCCAGACGTCGACCACTAGTGTGCCGTCCCGGAGATTTGCGAACAAAGTCGCTGGAGCTTCTCCAGGATTGAGTCCGCCGTCGCGGTCCAGTTGAACGGGGCTCTGGTCTTGTTGTAGGCCGCCACGAATTGCTCGATCTTGGAGATCAACTCCTTGACGCTGGAGAAGCTGCCGCGTCGGATCGCCCGCTGGGTGATGATCCCAAACCAACGCTCCACCTGGTTGATCCAGGAGGCGTAGGTCGGTGTGTAGTGCACGTGGAAGCGGGGCCGCTGCGCCAGCCAGGCCCTCACCTTGGCGTGCTTGTGGGTGCAGTAGTTGTCGACGATCAAGTGGACATCAAGCTCCTCGGGGACCGACTTCTCGATCTGGCGCAGGAACCCCAGGAACTCCTGATGCCTATGGCGGGGCTTGCATTGGGTGATCACCTCGCCTGTTGCCACATCCAGAGCAGCGAACAGCGTGGTGGTGCCGTGGCGGATGTAGTCGTGGGTGACGCCCTCCACGTAACCCAGGCCCATGGGCAACAGCGGCTGGGTGCGGTCCAGTGCCTGGATCTGCGTCTTCTCGTCGACGCAGAGCACCATCGCCTTATCCGGAGGGTTCAGGTACAGGCCGACGATGTCGCGGACCTTCTCCACAAAGAACGGGTCGGTGGAGAGCTTGAACGACTTCTGCCGGTGGGGCTGGACCGAGAAAGTCTGCAGCCAGCGGTGAACGGTGGTTTTGGAGATGCCGGTGGCAGCCGCGAGGGAGCGCGCAGACCACTGGGTGCTGCCATCGGTGGGCTTGGTCTGCAGTGCCCGGTTGATCACCTCCGCCACCGTGTCGTCCTCGTAGGTGCGAGGCCTACCCGGCCGCAGCTCGTCATGCAGGCCCTCCAGGCCCAGCTCCCGGTACCGCTTGCGCCACTTGCCAACGGTCATCCCCGTCAGCCCCATCCGTTTGGCGATGGCGGTGTTGGTCTCGCCGGCACCGCAGGCCAGCACGATCTGAGCGCGCTGCACGATCGAATGCGGCAACGACCGGGAATTTGCAAGGGCCCGCAACTGCTGAACCTCGTCCTCGCTGAGGACCAGCGGAGGCATCGGACGACCAAGCGCCACAAGGCACCTCGGGTGACACTCTCGATTCTAGCTGTTATTTCCGGGACGGCATACTAGGAGTTTGTTGCCAATAGAGCAGCGAGCCCCTGGTCACGACGAATCCCGGTGAGGTGAGCTCTGAGGTCTACCTCTCCCGCTGAGCTGGTTCATTGGGGCGAGGTTGACTCAGCCCTGGCGGCATTGCCAGGGTCTCTACCCCTCATCCCGTCGCTGCTGCCCAGAGCTGCTGCTGTGATCGCCTGTACCGGAACAACTTGAGCAGGTTGTGGGTGGCAGCGATCAGATGCCATTCACCATCGACCTTCTCCAGGCCCCGCAAGAGAAACCGCCGCAGGCCCCGGCCTTCCTTGATCTGGCCGTTCACCGGCTCCACGATCGCTTTGCGCTGGGCGTAGATCCTGGATCCCTTCTTGCTTCTGATCTTGCGGGCCATGCGGGTTCTGGCGTCGGCATCTCTGGGCAGCGGTCCTCGCTGTGGCGGTGGCGGCTTCCCATGCGGCAGACGGCCGGTGGCGATGTAGGCGTCAATGCCAAGGTCCTCACAGTGACCTGCGTTGTCGTCGCTCCAGTAGCCCGCATCCATCGTCATCACGTCCGGCAGTTCACCGGCGCTGGCGGCGATCCGCTCCAGCATGGGCTCCAGGTGCTCCACGTCCGGTGGCTGGTTGCTGACGCCCACCGCCACGATCACCTGGTGGTCACTGTCGACCGCCAGCTGGCAGTTGTAGCCCTGCAGGTAGGTGCCGCCGGACTGCATGAGGTGGCTGTCGGAATCTGTGAAATTCCGTTGGGTCTTGGCCGTCGGTGTGCCGTCAGCCTTTCTCGCCAGACCACGCCTGGGCATCGCGTCAGAGGCGAGTGGCTCCAGATCTGGTGGCTCGAGGCCAGCGCTCTCGGCGGCCTCGATGGCTTTGTCCCCCGCCGCTGCTGCCTTTGCCGCTGCGGCTTCCGCTTTCCTGTTCAGCTCGGCCTGCTCAGGGGCCGATCCATCCGATTCCTCGGCTGCGGTCGCTTTGGCTCTGGCCTTCTCGGCTTCCTCCTGCCGCTGCCGCGCTGCAGCTGCAGCGGTTTCCGCCTCCATCTCCTTGCGGGCCTGACGGATTTTTGCGAGGCGGCCCTGCTTGTGGCGCAGCTCATCGGGAAGTTCACTGCCCAGGTTTCCTTTGCCGTAGCGCCGGTCTTCCTGGGCATCCAGGATCTCGGCCTTGCGGATCAAGGCGTTGATTTCCTTCTGGAGCTCCTTCTCCGCCCTGAGCATCCGCTCGTGGCTCATCGCCTTGTGCTTGGAGGCATTGGCCTGCACCTTGGTGCCATCGAGGGCCACATGGCCCAGGCTCACCATCCCCGCCTTCTGGCACAGGCGCAGGATCTGAATAAACAGGCCCTTGAGGGCATCAAGGTTGCGCCGGCGGAACTCGCTGATTCGGCTGTGGTCCGGCTGCTGGTTGCCGGTCAGCACGCGGAATGCCAGATCCTCGTAGCAGGCCCGCTCGATCTTCCTGGAGGAGACGATGCCCACGCAGTAGGCGTAAAGCAGCAGCATCGTCATCATGCGTGGATCGAATCCCTTCTCTCCGCGGGGGTCCTTGGCCTGAGCGGGTACGAGGATCGCGGAGAGATCCAGCTCATCCACCAGGTCCAGCAGGAAATACACCTGGTGGTCTTCTGAGAGCCACTCACGCGGTGACGGCGGCAGCAGGGTGGCCTGCTGCGGCTGCCAGGGGCGAAAGGTCTTGCGCTTCTGCATGCCCGAGTGTATCGCCCAGATCCATTGCAGTCACTGGGATCTGGGCAGATTGATGGGCGGCTGTGGAGAGACTGGGTGCTGATCTATGCGCGACAGGCTCCTAGGTAGAGGTAAAGCCACACACCCCGGACTGTGGTCGGCAGATAGGTGATGTCCCAGCTCCAAACCCGGTTTGGGCCATCCGCCCTGAGGCGCGGCACGGAGCGCGGTTCCTGCGGCAACCGGGCCCGCCCACGTCGGTGACACTGCCCTGCCTGGTGCAACACCCGGTAGAAACTGCTCTCGGAGGCAATATAGAGGCCCTGATCCGCCAGCGCTGGCACGATCTGCCCGGGCGGAAGCGAGGCGTACTCCGGTTGGTTGCACGTCAGCAGGATCCGCTGGCGCTCCTCCTCCGTCAGCCGGTGAACGACCAGGCGAGGACTTCCTTTACGGCGGTCCTCGCCGTCCCCATCACCCAGAAAGGCCTTCCGCCATCGTTTGAGGGTACGCAGGCAGATGCCGATCTCACCGCATGCGCTCACCAGGCCGGCTCCAGCCGCATGCGCCTCGCCGATCAGCTCGATCACCTTCCGCCGGTGCGCGGCGCTGGTCAACCTTCCGCGTCCTCCGAGCAGAAGGCATCCCACTTTTTTCGCAGCACCAGCAAGGCCGCCGCCTCCGCCAGGGCCTTCTCCTTGCGCTGCAGCTCCTTCTTGAGTGCTTTGATCTCTCGCTGGTCCTGGGCACGGAGCCTTTCGAGCTCCTTTTGCTCGGCCATCGTCAGCACCGGCTTGGCGTTGGCATCCTGAGCGGTCTGACGCCAGCGGCTCACCTGCTCAGGAAAGAGCCCCCGCTCGCGGCAATAGGCACTGAGCTCGGGACCTATCAGGGAAGTTGTCCGCTCGGGGTGCTGAGCTGAGCACCGAACTTGAGTGTACTGCGGGTTGAGGTTCAGGGTCGCCGTGGCCGGGGTGTCGTTGTCATCGATGGCTGTCTTTGGTCGGGGTTGGGGCGTCCGGCCCCTGTTCGCGGCTGTGTCCGATGGCGCCCACCGAGGGGCGCCATCGGACAGCCACGGGGGCCTGGATTGTTGAGGGTCAAGTAGCGATAGGTTGCTGCGGACGGGGATGGTTGATGCTCACAACCTGTGGCTGGCTCCAGTCACGGATGTGACGACTCCAGCGCTGCGGATTCTTCTGCCGAGCTTCTTCGTAGGTCTTCTGCCGGATGGCACAGATCCCATCGGCCTGGCCGTAGTGCCGCTGATTGGGCGTCACGTACTTGATGCCGCTGTGCCGGTGCTCAGCGTTGTACCACTCGACAAAGCCATCCACCCAGGCTTTTACCGAGAGCAGTTCCCGGAAGCGCCGTAGCGGATAACTCTGGTGGTACTTCATGGTACGGAACCATGATTCAGCGTAGGCGTTGTCGTTGCTGACGCGCGGCCTGGAGAACGAGAGCGAAACACCCAGCTCCGCCATCTTGGCCGCCAAGGCGAATGAGCGCATGGGGGCGCCATTGTCCGAGTGCAGGACCGCAGCAGTCTCCTTGTTGATTCCTTCATCGCGGCAAACGCGATCAAAGAATGCGCTGGCGAGCACGCTGCATTCGCGCTCATGCACTTCCACTCCAAGGATGCGGCGGCTCCACACATCCATCACCATGTAGAGGTAGTAGAATTGACCCTTGACATGGCCGGGCAACAGGGTGATATCCCAGGCCAGCACTTGGTAAACTCCTGTTGCCTCCAGCACCGGGACTGGTCTTGGCTCGCGGGGAGAGCGGGCCCTGCCACGATGATTCAGCAGGCCTTCCTGCCGCATGATGCGATAGATCGTCGACTCTGAACCCACATACATTCTCTCCTCAGCAAGAATGGCCACGATCTGAGCAGGCGCAAGATCGGCAAAGCGCGGATCATTGACGGAGTCAATCACCCGCTGCCGCTCTTTTGCCGTGAATCTGTGAGCCACTTCACGTGGGGCACCCTTGCGGTGGTCCACACTGAATCCCTGGCCGCTGATATCAAGCCCCCAGCGCCGCAGAGTGCGTGAACAGATGCCGATCAGATCAGCAACAGCCTTGATGGAAGCTCCTGCATTGAGGCCTTCATGGAGAAAGTCCATGGCTTTATTTCTCTGCTCTGACGGAATCAGGACTCCTCTTCTTGCAGCCAAAGCTGATCGAGCTTTTTTGACAGCATCAGCAATGTTGCCGCCTCCGAAAGAGCTTTTTCCTTCTTCTGCAACTCACGTTCAAGGCGCCGGATCTGGCGTGCCTGCTCCTGGTTTTTGCGCTGTAGATCCCTGTGGTCGGTCATGGTCGGCGCGCTGGGGCCATTGGCATCCTCAGCGGCCTGGCGCCATCGGGCAAGCTGTTTGGGGTAGAGGCCCCGCTCACGGCAGTAAGCGCCGAGATCGGGGCCGCTGAGGCCTGCGGCCTGGATCACGGCGGCCAGTTTGTCGGATGCGCCCCACTGCTCCGGCGGCTTGCTGGTGGCCGGCACCAGCTGGCCCTCTTTCTGCCACTGACTGCGCCAGTTGTAGAGGGTCTGGGTAGTGATGCCGGTGGAGCGAGCGATCTCGGCCACGCTCTCTCGGTTGGGCGGGCTCATGCGATTGCGGATCTCAGCCCGCACGGCCTGGTCATAAATCGGTTTCATGGTCCTCGGTTTGGCCCCCTAGTGGATGGGTCAGACCGAGCGGACTTCTTTCCTGACGCAGGGGGGCTCAGTGGCGTTCAACCCGGCCGTCTCCAGCACCACCGTGAACTTGTCGGCAGCACTCCAGCCATCTGGTTCCTTCTGAGATGCCGGCACCACCTCTCCCTGCAACCGCCACGTCTTCCTCCATTTGTAGAGGGTGATCACGTGGATGCCCAGCTCTTCTGAAATCCGGGCCACGCTCTGCCTGTGCGGCGGGCTCATCCGCCTTCTCACATCAGCCTTGACGGCCTCGCTGTAACGACGCATTGGTCATGTCCTCAAGCCCCCGGATGTAGGGACTCCTGAAAAATCCAGATCCATTGCGCCGCAGCTGGTCTCAAGCATGAGAATCCGCTAAAGTAGCCGTGAATCAGGCAATCCGTGATTGCCTTTACTCCTGATCGCTCCATATGTACCGGAGGCACAATAACGGTCAGATCTCAATCAAGGAGTTCCACCTGCCATTTGGCGGCACACTTGATCCCGAGAATCGCTGGGTTCAACTGGAGGGGCTGATCCCATGGGATGAGCTGGAAGAAACCTATGCCCCTCAATTCAGCGCCACAATTGGCGCTCCAGCCAAATCAGTGAGAATGGCCTTTGGTGCTCTCTACATCAAACAGAAGTTAGGGCTCACCGACGAAGAGACAGTCCATCAGATCAGAGAGAACGCCTATATTCAGTTCTTTCTTGGCTTTGCGGGCTACACATCCAAGGCACCGTTTGATGCCTCGATGATGGTGCACTTTCGCAAGCGTTTTTCTGACGAGGATCTGCGCCGTATCAACGAGCTGGTGGTGCAGCGCGGCAAAGAGATCCTTCTGGAAGCACTTGCTCAGGCAGCAGACGATGACGACCATGATGATCGTGATTCCAGTGGAGGAGGCGCTCAGCTAGAACTTGATGCGTTGATCAAGCCTGCTGACTGGCCAGAAGGAAAGAATTGGGGCACTCTCACGATTGATGCCAGTTGCACTCCAGCCGACATCACCTATCCCAGAGACCTCAAGCTCCTCAACGAGGCTCGCACAACGACCGAGCGAGTCATTGATGATCTGTGCAGTCAGTCATCGGGATTCAGGAGACATCGACCTCGCTACGACCGTGGCCTTGCTCGTGCTCATTTCCTGAGAGTGGCGAAGCAAAAACGACCACGTCGCCGCAAAGTGAAGGCTGCCATTAAACATCAGCTTGGCTATGTGCGGCAGAATCTCAAGGCCATTGATGCTCTGATCGGCTGCGGGGCAAGGCTTTCCGAGCTTAAGAGGCATTGGTGGCAGAAGTTGTTGGCCTGCAGCGAGTTGGAGCGGCAACAGGGCCTTCTGCTCGCCTCTCAGACCAACAGCATTCCAGACCGCCTGGTGAATCTTGTGCAGACCCATATCCGCCCAATGGTGCGAGGCAAAGCACGTGCTGCGGTGGAGTTTGGAGCCAAAATCAGTGTTTCGGTTCAAAACGGCTTTCCGTTCTTGCACCGCATAAGCTGGAACCCCTACAACGAAGGAGAAGACCTTATCGCTCAGGCGGAAAAATACAAGCTGGATACAGGATCTTACCCAGAGCGAATCTGCGCCGACCGGATTTATATCACGGCCAAGAATAGGCATTTCTGCACGAGGAACGGTATTCGCCTCTCCGGCAAGCGATTGGGTCGCCCGCCCAAGGATCCTGATGTCACCACTGCACACAAGCACCAGCTCCGATCTGATCAAGCTCGACGCAATGAAGTGGAAGGCGTCTTTGGCTCTGGAAAGCGCAAGTATTCCCTGGATCTGATCATGGCTCGTCTACCAGCTGGTGCCGAATCCTCCATCTCGATGGCCTTTGTCGTGATGTGCGCGGAAAAGGTCTTGAGGCTGCTGCGCCTCTTTTTTGTCCTTCTTTTTGGGTGGATCTACAGCTTTTTTATGGCCTGGTCAGCGATCAGAGCGCCTGAGGGCATCTGCAAGCCAGGCTTTTGAGATCTGGCCGACTTGATGTCACCGCGCTTGCCAGCCTGATTAACGCGAAGCAAACGGACGAATCCGGCGCCGATGGGCCGAGAATCTTTTTCAGGAGTCCCGATGTACGGATGAGAGGGGTGACATCTTTCCTGAAACCGGGGGCCTTGCGGGGATGACACAGGGTGATGCTCAGGGCGAGAGCTGAGCAGTCCCCGCTGGGTTGCGGCTGGCGACTGATTCCGGGAAGCCACTGAGGGATGCGCATCTACTGATGCGCTGATTCCCTTCATCTTCCCAACGGGAAGCCAGCTCAATGAATAGTACCGAACAGGAGCGCTTTGATCGCCTCTTTGACGCTAACGTAAAAGCGATGAGGCTGCACGGCTTACGCAGCAAGACGATTGACAGCTACAGCCGAACGTTGCGTCGTGTGGCTGGCCACTTCGACCGTTGCCCCGATGATCTCAGCCCTGATGACTTGAAAGGGTACTTCGCTGCCTTGTTGGAGCAGTATTCGTGGAGCACGATCAAGGTTGATCTCTGCAGTCTGCAGTTCTTCCACCGCTATGTTCTTGATCGCGAGATGGAATGGATCAAGATCATCCGCCCGCCACGTGTGCGCAGTCTGCCTGATGTTCCCACCCGCGAGGAAGTGCATCGGCTGATCAACACGGTGCGCAAGTTGCGCTACCGGATATTTCTGCTGGTGGTCTACAGCCTTGGCCTGCGAATCGGCGAGGGCCTGGCGCTGGAGGTGGCGGACATTGATGGCAGCCAGCGGCGCGTGCACATCCGCGATGGCAAGGGCGGCAAGGATCGCTACGTGCCGATACCGGTGCTGACGCTGCAGGCCATGCGTCGCTTCTGGACGACCCACCGCCATCCGCGGCTGCTCTTTCCCAGTCCGGCCGGCAGCCAGATCATCGTGCGGATCACCAGTGCACCGATGGATGCCAGCGGCGTGCAGGCAGCTCTCAGAGCAGCCCGCCTGGAGTGTGGGATCGAGAAGCGGCTCACGGTGCACTCACTACGCCATGCCTATGCCACCCACCTGCTGGAGCAGGGGATGGACCTGCGCCTGATCCAGTCCCTGCTCGGCCACAGCCATAGCAACACCACGGCCCGCTACGCCCACATCACCCAGGTGGTGCGCGATCACACCGGTGATCGCATTGAAACACTGCTGAATGGCTTCCAGCTGCGCTGGGCGGAGGAGTCATGATGCTTCTCTCTCACTTGGTGGAGCGCTACCAGGGAGACCTGGAGCGTCTTCATGGCCCTCAGCTACTGCCGAGTCATCGCCAGGCCCTGCAGGCGATGCGACGCTGCCGCCGTCAAGGCAGCGACCTGATGGTGCTGCAATGTTCCAATTGTGAGCACAGTGTCAAGATCCCCCATTCCTGCGGCCATCGCAGTTGCCCCCATTGCCAGCATCATGAAAGCCAGCAGTGGATTGAACGACAACGAGCCAAGCTGCTGCCGGTGGAGTATTTCCTGATCACCTTCACGGTACCGGCTGAGCTGAGGCCGGTGTTCTGGCAGCATCAAAGAGCAACCTATGATCTGCTGCTGAGAACGTGCTGGCAAACGATCGATTCCTTTGCTCGCCGTGATCCAAAGCTCAGGGGAAAGATCGGAGCGCACGCAGTGCTGCACACGCACAACCGCCGGCTTGACTACCATCCCCACGTGCATCTGATTGTGCCTGCAGGTGCGATTCATGAGCAAAGAAGGGAATGGCGCAGCAAGGCCAAGGGCTATCTGTTTCCTGAGGCCAGCCTTGCCAGGGTATTCCGTGCGAAATGGTTTGAGGGGATGCGGCAGTTGGGCCTGCAGGTGAAAAGCACGATCCCACGAGAGTGGGTGGTGCACTGCAAATCAGTAGGCCGTGGCGAGAAGGCACTGATTTATCTTGGCCGCTACCTGTACCGTGGTGTGCTGCCGGAGAAGAACATTCTCTCTGACGAGGATGGAATGGTGACATTCCGCACCAAGGACAATGCGGGAAAGGAAATCATCCAGACCATCTCAGGTGGTGACTTCCTCTGGTTGCTGCTGCGGCATGTACTACCAAGGCGGTTTCGGCGTGTACGTGATTTTGGCCTGCGGCATGCCAACGGCAAGCGCCTCATCCAGTTGGTGCAACTCCTGCTGAGGGTCGTGTTGCCCGATCGCACTGAGCCGAGCCACAAGCCAGCGGTGCTGTGTCCCCAGTGCGGCGGCGTGATGGAAGTCCTCGCTGTTCGTGTGCGAGGCATGAGACCACTGCTCAGCTAAACGCTCAAGGAAGGAGCGCAAGATAAGCCTGCCCATAGCCCTGCTTGCCCCATCCAGGCTGGTTCAGAAGGAGAGAACTGGCCTGGAGGCTGGACTGCGCCCCTAAGCTGAGCAGGAACCAGTCATCACAGCTCTGGTTCAGGCAGGACAGGTGTTTCTACCCATGGCAGAAGATAAAGCCAGTGTGGAAAACGGCCAGATGTTTCTGCAGTAAGCCCCTGGGCCCCAGAACTGCAGGCTTGTTCAACTTCGGTTGGCCGGTCCCAGTGAAGAGCTACCGACAGGCTGTGGCGGGGCTATCGTGAGTGGACGCAGGTGACTCCCATGGCAAAGCAGTTCGATGTGGTGGTTGAGAGAGACTCAGAGGGCTTTTATGTTGCGAGCGTGCCCGCTCTAGCCGGGTGCCACACACAGGCTAAGTCTCTTGATGAGTTGATGGGCCGGATCAGAGAAGCTATTGAGCTCTGCCTAGAGGTTCAGGACGGAATAGTTGAACAACTTGACTTCGTTGGTGTTCAGCGAGTGACCGTCTAGACGTGTCAACTTACTCCGCCGTCACAGGCAAGGCGCTCATCCTGGCCCTTCGAAGGATTGGCTTTGAAGTTCTGCGAATAAAGGGAAGTCATCATTTTCTGCGACATCCCGACGGGCGAACGACTGTAGTCCCTGTTCATTCTGGTGAAACGCTGGGACCTGGGTTGCTTTCCAAAATCCTTCGTGATACTGAGCAAACCAGAGATGAACTAGAGGAGCTGCTTTCTTGAGCGAAGAGGCCGGCCAACCAGCCCCTCGAGTGGACAGGCCTCCGCAAACTATCTTCTTCGACACCGCAGGCTCCCAGCCTGCCACTCAGGGGCAGCGTTAGACAGAGCAGGGGGATGCGCGGAAGTCGCCACCGTGGCCACAATGTGAGCACGTGTGCTGGGTGTAGTCGTGGTGCGAGCGAAGCTGGTCAAAATCGGCAACTCGAGAGGGATCCGCCTCGCCAAGCCACTGCTTGAGGTTGCGGGGCTCGCTGACGAAGTCGAGATCGAAGCGGCTCCAGGGGTTCTGACCATCAGGCCATCCGCTCATCCGAGGGCTGGCTGGGCAGAGGCGGCATCGTCTTTGGAGCCAGAGGGACCTCTGGATGAAATGAGCGCCACCCAGTTTGATGACGAAGAGTGGTCATGGTGACTGAAGAACACGTCTCAAGAGGCGATATCTTCCTTGTCGCGTTGAATCCCACGCGAGGATCTGAAATCAGGAAGACGAGGCCTTGTGCCGTAGTGTCGCCGGACGAGCTTAATGCTCACCTTCGCACTTTCATTGTTGCGCCGCTCACAACTGGCGGCCATCCATACCCATTTCGTGTGCGTTGCAGGTTTGATGGCAAGGACGGCCATGTTGTGGCTGATCAGCTGAGAGCTGTAGACAGAGACCGTCTAGTCAAGCGGTTGGGGAGTCTGTCGGAGACTACGCTGAATGAACTGCTGAGTGTTCTTCAGGCGATGTTCGCTGTGTAGATGCCTGGCTAACACAGCCATGCACCTGACCCGCCACCTTCAATTTCCCACTTGATTACCCATAAGCCTCCGCAAGCCTGAGATCCCGCTCCGTGCAAGGCATGCAGCAGCAGACTGCATTGGCGATGCGCTCGGTCATCTCAGCCATGGCAAAGCGCCGATTGAAGCGGAAGCAGAAGCCGCCCAGGTAGCGCTTGGCGTACTTGTCAAAGTTGAAGGCATGGAAGGTGCCGTTGAAGCTGGTCTTTAGGTTGCCCAGCAGGGTGTTGATCCAGCGGAACTGCGGCAGGTCGTTGGGGTGCTGGCCGGTGGTGACATTCGCCTTGTGGTGGCAGTTGGCCGTGGTCACGGCGCGGAAGCAGGCCAGGCCATCGGAGAGTACATCGCTACCGGGAGTCAGATTATTCAAGGACCAGTTAGCGATCGCCTCTGAACTGAAGCTATTCACCGGCGCGATCTTTGCGTGGATCGGATGGCCGGACTCGTTCAACGAGACGGCTGCCACGATCGGAATCTTGTTTTCTGATCCGCGACCCACCTTGCCGCCAGTGCGTTCTCCGCCGAGGTAGGCATCATCTATCTGAATCTTTCCCCGCAGCAGATACTCCTCCTCCCGTTCGCTCATCGCCCGCAGGATCTTGTTGTGAAGCAGCCAGGCGGTGTCGTAGTTGACGCCCAGGTGACGACTCAATTCCAGCGAGGAGATCCCGTTCTTGGCCTGGCCGATCAGATAAAAGGCCAGGAACCAGTTTGTCAGAGGGAGCTTGGTGGCCTGCAGGATCGTGCCGGCCGTGAGTGTTGTCTGATGGCTGCAGTTGCGGCATTGGTAGCGCTTGAGTCGTCGGCCGTAAACCAGGCCATGCTCATGCCCATTGCAGCGAGGGCACCGGAACCCATCCGGCCAGCGAGCCTTCTCCAGAGCAGCCTCACATTGCTCCTCTGTGCCGTAGAGCCGCTGGAACTCAGGCAGAGACAGGCCCTTCTGGAACTGGATGCCGTTGCGCGCCATGGCCAGAACAGTATCTGTGTACCACTCTAGTCGGGACAAATGGCCTGCACGGAGCGAGCTGGGTAATCAAGATTTCCCAAAGCCCAACGAGATCCCGAACCAGAAGCTTTCTGCGGGCCGGTGATGGCCAGCGTTATGCCTCCTGCGCCAAGGCATCATCAAGGCAACTCACTGGAAGAAGACCTATAGTCATCGAAAGCTTAGGCGAGGACTGGCAGTGCAAGGCGAAGATGTCAGCCCTCCCATTGACCCACCCGTCACTAATACCCCTCAGCCGAAGAACTCAAGCAATCCATCACAGCCTTCTCAGGCAGAGAAAGCAGCAAAGCCTCTCTCTACGAGCAAGAAAGCCAAGGCAGCCAAGCAGGCAGCAATACTGGACGCGCTTCTATTCGTAGACACAAACGTATTGCTTGATTTCTATCGGATTAGAAACAGTGATATCAGTATTGAATACCTGAAGCAGCTTGAGGCATGCAAAAATCGCCTAATCATCACTTCTCAAGTTGAAATGGAATACAAGAAGCACAGGCAAGAGGCCATCATTGAGTCGCTTAACAGTTTTGGCTCACCGGATTGGAACAAACTTAGCGGGCCAGCCATTGTTGCCGGCCTTCAGGCAATGAAGATGATTAGAAAGCAGAAGGAAGAAATAACAAAGCAGCAAAAAGGGTTAACGAGAAAATCCAGAAGATACTAGAGAATCCAACGAATAACGATCCTGTATATCAGTGCTTGCAACGCCTATTCAGGCATAAATCGAACTACAACCTGCGGTGACTTTCAGGGAAGGTGTCACTCCTTGGCTGCCATTTAGACGGCCTCGGTTAAGGGTAGCGCGAGGATCGGATCGGGTTCCTCTGGTGGCTTGCCCCCGGTTTCAGGAAAGATGTCACCCCTCTCATCCGTACATCCGGGGGCTTGAGGACATGACCAATGCGTCGTTACAGCGAGGCCGTCAAGGCTGATGTGAGAAGGCGGATGAGCCCGCCGCACAGGCAGAGCGTGGCCCGGATTTCAGAAGAGCTGGGCATCCACGTGATCACCCTCTACAAATGGAGGAAGACGTGGCGGTTGCAGGGAGAGGTGGTGCCGGCATCTCAGAAGGAACCAGATGGCTGGAGTGCTGCCGACAAGTTCACGGTGGTGCTGGAGACGGCCGGGTTGAACGCCACTGAGCTCAGTGCCTATTGCCGCGAGCGGGGGCTCTTTCCTGAGCAGGTGAGCCGCTGGCGTCAGACCGCTCAGGATGCCAACGCCAAGCCGGTGCTGACGATGGCCGAGCAAAAGGAGCTCGAAAGGCTCCGTGCCCAGGACCAGCGAGAGATCAAAGCACTCAAGAAGGAGCTGCAGCGCAAGGAGAAGGCCCTGGCGGAGGCGGCGGCCTTGCTGGTGCTGCGAAAAAAGTGGGATGCCTTCTGCTCGGAGGACGCGGAAGGTTGACCAGCGCCGCGCACCGGCGGAAGGTGATCGAGCTGATCGGCGAGGCGCATGCGGCTGGAGCCGGCCTGGTGAGCGCATGCGGTGAGATCGGCATCTGCCTGCGTACCCTCAAACGATGGCGGAAGGCCTTTCTGGGTGATGGGGACGGCGAGGACCGCCGTAAAGGAAGTCCTCGCCTGGTCGTTCACCGGCTGACGGAGGAGGAGCGCCAGCGGATCCTGCTGACGTGCAACCAACCGGAGTACGCCTCGCTTCCGCCCGGGCAGATCGTGCCAGCGCTGGCGGATCAGGGCCTCTATATCGCCTCCGAGAGCAGTTTCTACCGGGTGTTGCACCAGGCAGGGCAGTGTCACCGACGTGGGCGGGCCCGGTTGCCGCAGGAACCGCGCTCCGTGCCGCGCCTCAGGGCGGATGGCCCAAACCGGGTTTGGAGCTGGGACATCACCTATCTGCCGACCACAGTCCGGGGTGTGTGGCTTTACCTCTACCTAGTGGTCGACGTCTGGAGCCGCAAGGTGGTGGCCTGGGATATGGCTGAGGTGGAATCGGCTGAGATCGCGGCGGATCTGGTGCAGCGAGCCTGTCTCAAGGAGCGTTACCGCCGCCCAAGGGGATGTGGCGCCAACCAGTCCACCCCCCTGCCGCTGATCCTCCATGCCGACAACGGCAATGCCATGCGCGCCGCCACACTCGAGGCGCGGCTGGAGGAGTTGGGTGTCCTGCGGTCGTTCTCTCGGCCCAGGGTTTCGAATGACAATCCCTTCTCGGAAGCCTTGTTCCGCACGTTCAAGTACCGGCCCGACTACCCCAGTCGGCCGTTTACCAGCAAAGAAGAGGCGTGTGAGTGGGTGTCGGCGTTTGTCGACTGGTACAACCATCAACACCGCCACAGCGGCATCAAATTCGTGACGCCTCACCAGCGTCACAGCGGTGCCGCGAAGGTAATTTGCCAGCAGCGAGCCAATGTCTACGAGAAGGCCCGTCAGGCCCATCCAAGACGCTGGAGCCGAAGCACCCGCTGCTGGCGTCAACCCGAAGAAGTGTGGATCAACAAGCCACCAGAGGAACCCGATCCGATCCTCGCGCTACCCTTAACCGGGACCTATCAGGGAAGTTGTCCGCTCGGGGTGCTGAGCTGAGCACCGAACTTGAGTGTACTGCGGGTTGAGGTTCAGGGTCGCCGTGGCCGGGGTGTCGTTGTCATCGATGGCTGTCTTTGGTCGGGGTTGGGGCGTCCGGCCCCTGTTCGCGGCTGTGTCCGATGGCGCCCACCGAGGGGCGCCATCGGACAGCCACGGGGGCCTGGATTGTTGAGGGTCAAGTAGCGATAGGTTGCTGCGGACGGGGATGGTTGATGCTCACAACCTGTGGCTGGCTCCAGTCACGGATGTGACGACTCCAGCGCTGCGGATTCTTCTGCCGAGCTTCTTCGTAGGTCTTCTGCCGGATGGCACAGATCCCATCGGCCTGGCCGTAGTGCCGCTGATTGGGCGTCACGTACTTGATGCCGCTGTGCCGGTGCTCAGCGTTGTACCACTCGACAAAGCCATCCACCCAGGCTTTTACCGAGAGCAGTTCCCGGAAGCGCCGTAGCGGATAACTCTGGTGGTACTTCATGGTACGGAACCATGATTCAGCGTAGGCGTTGTCGTTGCTGACGCGCGGCCTGGAGAACGAGAGCGAAACACCCAGCTCCGCCATCTTGGCCGCCAAGGCGAATGAGCGCATGGGGGCGCCATTGTCCGAGTGCAGGACCGCAGCAGTCTCCTTGTTGATTCCTTCATCGCGGCAAACGCGATCAAAGAATGCGCTGGCGAGCACGCTGCATTCGCGCTCATGCACTTCCACTCCAAGGATGCGGCGGCTCCACACATCCATCACCATGTAGAGGTAGTAGAATTGACCCTTGACATGGCCGGGCAACAGGGTGATATCCCAGGCCAGCACTTGGTAAACTCCTGTTGCCTCCAGCACCGGGACTGGTCTTGGCTCGCGGGGAGAGCGGGCCCTGCCACGATGATTCAGCAGGCCTTCCTGCCGCATGATGCGATAGATCGTCGACTCTGAACCCACATACATTCTCTCCTCAGCAAGAATGGCCACGATCTGAGCAGGCGCAAGATCGGCAAAGCGCGGATCATTGACGGAGTCAATCACCCGCTGCCGCTCTTTTGCCGTGAATCTGTGAGCCACTTCACGTGGGGCACCCTTGCGGTGGTCCACACTGAATCCCTGGCCGCTGATATCAAGCCCCCAGCGCCGCAGAGTGCGTGAACAGATGCCGATCAGATCAGCAACAGCCTTGATGGAAGCTCCTGCATTGAGGCCTTCATGGAGAAAGTCCATGGCTTTATTTCTCTGCTCTGACGGAATCAGGACTCCTCTTCTTGCAGCCAAAGCTGATCGAGCTTTTTTGACAGCATCAGCAATGTTGCCGCCTCCGAAAGAGCTTTTTCCTTCTTCTGCAACTCACGTTCAAGGCGCCGGATCTGGCGTGCCTGCTCCTGGTTTTTGCGCTGTAGATCCCTGTGGTCGGTCATGGTCGGCGCGCTGGGGCCATTGGCATCCTCAGCGGCCTGGCGCCATCGGGCAAGCTGTTTGGGGTAGAGGCCCCGCTCACGGCAGTAAGCGCCGAGATCGGGGCCGCTGAGGCCTGCGGCCTGGATCACGGCGGCCAGTTTGTCGGATGCGCCCCACTGCTCCGGCGGCTTGCTGGTGGCCGGCACCAGCTGGCCCTCTTTCTGCCACTGACTGCGCCAGTTGTAGAGGGTCTGGGTAGTGATGCCGGTGGAGCGAGCGATCTCGGCCACGCTCTCTCGGTTGGGCGGGCTCATGCGATTGCGGATCTCAGCCCGCACGGCCTGGTCATAAATCGGTTTCATGGTCCTCGGTTTGGCCCCCTAGGAGTTTGCGGAAAAACCGCCTGAGAAGCAGCGTTTTTCCCTCCTGAGAGCTGGTGCAGCTCATTTCGGTCTGGTTTTCAGAGTTTCAGCGGCTCAGAGCTCCCCTTTTGGTGTGTTTTGCCCCTTTGGGGCTCCCTGATCACTGCCGTCTGGGCACACTTCTGGGCAACCACCTGTTCACGCCGCCGCCATCGCCGGTTTGAGCAGGTTGCCCAGGCGGATCAGGTTGTAGGCGATCACATTCAGGCCGAACACCGCACTCACCTTCTCGGTGCCGCGCAGCTTGAACTGGCGCAGACCTCCCCACTGTTTGATCCAGCCAAACACCTTCTCGATGCCGCGGCGGGCATGGATCGACTTGGCGTAGCCCACGTGGCGGGTGGTGCGGCCATCGATGGCGGAACCACCAGATCGGGCGGTGTTCTGCACCACGTGCGGCGTCACGCCGATGCGGCGCATCTCGGCGACAAAGCCCCTGGTGTCGTAGTGCTTGTCGGCACCGATGGTTTTCTGGTGGGCACCGGGACGATCCGCGGCCATGGCTTTGGCGGCATCCCGCTCCCCGGTGCCCGTGGCTTGCGTGACCTTGCAATCGACGATCAGGGCATGGCGGTTGTCCATGAGCACATGACCCCGGTAGCTCGGTTGAGCCGGGTGGGCGTTGGATTTCCGGGCCAGCAAGGCGTCGGGATCACTGCCGGAGCGGTGGGTCTTGTTGCTGAGCTTGATGCCTCGGAAATCCCCTTTCGCTCGCTTCTTGCCGGGCTTTGGAGCGCCAAAACCCTCGCCAGGGCCTGACGGCGGTGGCGGCGGATCGTCCTGCCCATCGATCCGCTCCAGTGAGGCATGGGAGGCCCAGGCCTGCAGCAAGGTGCCATCGACGGAGAAGTGCTCGTCACTGAGCAGCGGCTTGACCTCCGGAGCACCCATCAGCTTCTCCAGGAACTTCCCCATCACCTGCTCGTTCAGCAGCCGCTCCCGGTTTTTTGTGAATGTGGTGGGATGCCAGATCGGATCATCTGGGCTCAGCCCCACAAACCAGCGGAACAGCAGGTTGTAGTGGAGCTGCTCGAGCAGCAACCGCTCCGAGCGGATGCCGTAGAACGCCTGCAGCAACGAGGCCAGCAGCAGTTGCTCCGGCGGCACTGATGGCCGGCCTTCTGCGGCGTACAGATCACAGAAGGTGGGATTGAGGCGATCGAGGGCCTGATCGGCCAGCTTGCGGATCCGCCGCAGCGGATGGCCGGCCGGGATCCGATCCTCAATCGACACGTAGGAGAACAGGGAGCCGCTGCGCTCCCGTTGACCTCGCATCTGGGCTGGACAGCTGGCCCATTCTCGCAGAGATGGCCGGGTTTTTCAGCAAACTCCTAGTGGATGGGTCAGACCGAGCGGACTTCTTTCCTGACGCAGGGGGAACCGAGGCCGTCTAAATGGCAGCCAAGGAGTGACACCTTCCCTGAAAGTTACCGCTTGTTGATCCACACTTCTTCGGGTTGACGCCAGCAGCGGGTGCTTCGGCTCCAGCGTCTTGGATGGGCCTGACGGGCCTTCTCGTAGACATTGGCTCGCTGCTGGCAAATTACCTTCGCGGCACCGCTGTGACGCTGGTGAGGCGTCACGAATTTGATGCCGCTGTGGCGGTGTTGATGGTTGTACCAGTCGACAAACGCCGACACCCACTCACACGCCTCTTCTTTGCTGGTAAACGGCCGACTGGGGTAGTCGGGCCGGTACTTGAACGTGCGGAACAAGGCTTCCGAGAAGGGATTGTCATTCGAAACCCTGGGCCGAGAGAACGACCGCAGGACACCCAACTCCTCCAGCCGCGCCTCGAGTGTGGCGGCGCGCATGGCATTGCCGTTGTCGGCATGGAGGATCAGCGGCAGGGGGGTGGACTGGTTGGCGCCTGTCCCGTGTCAATCAGGTTGATGGCTTGTGCCAATCAGGTTGACCGGTGAGCCGGTTGAATTTTGCTGCGGCACCAGGCCTGAAATCCTGATGGGGCCTCGATCGTGCCCATGGCTGTCGTGGCGCGTCAATCAAGTTGTGGTTCTGGCCTCAATCTCATGGCGAGAGGGCCAGTTTTCGTGTCGCCGCCTTGGTTTTGCCGGGCTGGGCCGGTGTTGCCGTTGATCGTGGCGGCCATGACGTCCGCGTCAATTACGTTGGCGGGTTGCTGGAATCCTTGGAAACCCTTGCGGCAGCTGCCTTCTGCCGGTAGCTCTCGCCCTTGATCCCGATGATGTGGCAGTGGTGCAC
Source organism: Synechococcus sp. CBW1002 (assembly GCF_015840915.1). Lineage (NCBI taxonomy): Bacteria > Bacillati > Cyanobacteriota > Cyanophyceae > Synechococcales > Synechococcaceae > Synechococcus > Synechococcus sp. CBW1002. Next base: position 1,230,334 of record NZ_CP060398.1, on the reverse strand, counting down.
CAACCGGTCCACCGCGGCCACGGTCATCGATCCGCTCGGGAAGATGTCGTCCCACTCCCGGAACGGCTGGTTGCTGGTCACCAGCAGGGATTTCCGCTCGTAGCGGTGGCAGATCAGCTCAAACAGCACCGAGGTCTCCAGTTCGCTGCGGCGCACGTAGGAGATGTCGTCGATCACCAGCAGGGCATAGCGATCGAGCTTCTGGAGCATCGCCGGCAGGTCGTAGGCCGCCTTGGCCTTCTGCAGCAGCTGCACCAGCGTGGTGGCCGGGAAGAAGCGGCAGGCCTGGTCCTGCGCCGCCATCGCCATCGTGATGGCAATGGCCAGGTGGGTCTTGCCCACACCGCTGGGACCAAACAGCAGCAGGTTCTCCGCCTGCAGGAGCCAGGTGGTCTGCCGCGTCAGGCCTTGGAGCTCCTGCCAGTGGTGGGGCTCGAGGTGCTGGTGGTCAAAGCCATCGAGACCTTTCTGCCACGGGAGATGGGCACCGCGCAGCAGGCGTTGCTGGCGGGCAATCTGCCGTTGTTCCAGTTCCTGCTCACAGAGGGCGTAGAGGAACTGGCCCGGGCTCCAGCCCTGGGCATCAGCCTGATCGGCCAGCGGCTGCCAGTGACTGCGGAAGCGCGCCAGTTTCAGCTGTTTGAGCAGGAGCGGCAGCGCCGCTTCCACCGCCGCAGAGCGCGGGCATGGGGACGAGGTGGTCATAGGTAGCCAGCAGGTGTTGGGGGATGGCGGGATCGGGGAGGCTCTGGCAACGGGGAGGAACGCGGAATCGCTGCTGCAGAGCCGACAGCGAAAGGGTCTGGCGGCGTTGGGCCTGCTCCAGGAAGGCGAGCACCAGCGCATAGGAGGCCACCCGCACCGCCACATACAGGGCCTCGACCATCAGCCGGGCAGCGGCGTCACGGTCACCGCCGACCAGGAGTTGCTGCCAGAAGTCCCACCAGCGGGAATCAGGGAAGAGGTAGCGCTGGTAGCGGCAATGGAGCAGGGCCCGGGGCTTGGCCCGCAGGGCATCGATCAGGTGCTCCAGATCGATGCACCAGGCCCGCTTGCCACCAGAGGCGCCATAGAGGCGGGGGAGCTGGCAGACCCAGTCGCTGCCCAGGAACACCACCAGCCGGTCGTGGTGCAGCCGCACCATGACCTGGCGGCCGATCAGGGTGGGCGGCACTGAGTAGATCACCTGCCGCACCTCGATCGTGCTGGTGCTGCGCACCCGCACTGTGAGCAGCTCGTAGTCGGCAAAGCGGAAGGCCGGCAGGGGCCCCAGGTGCTCCAGCTCCTGCTCGTAACGCTGCTGCCGGGGGGCGTTGAGGGCACAGAACACCTCAGCGAGCAGCTGGGCGTATTCGGCGGGCTCCTCGAAATCGCAGCTGCCCCGCAGGATCAGCTTCTGCTCCAGCCGACGTTTCACATGGCCATGGGGAGCCTCGATGATGCCGTTCTCGTGAGCCACGCCGCGGTTATTGCGGCTGGCACTGAGGCCGTAGTGGGCGCAGAGCGCCTGGTGGCGGGGGGTGATGTCGAGGGCGTAGCTGCCATCCCGATTGCGGCTGGCGGCCGACAGTCGATCGGTGCGCAGCTCCTTGGGCACCCCACCGCAGGCGGCCAGGGCGTTCTGCAGCCCTTCTGAAAGGGCGACAAAGCTCTCGCCACCATGGATGAGTTGCCCATAAGCCCAGCCGCTCCAGGCCAGGCGGTAGTGGAACAGCAGGTGGGGAAATGGTTCGCCGCGCAGGGTGATCGCCACCCGTTTCAGCCGGGTGAAATCGCAGAAGCCGATCTCTCCAGGCTGGTAGGCCAGCGGGAACATCACCTCCGGCGCTGGACCGTGCAAGGCCTTCCACTGCTGCACCCGCCGCTGCAGGGTGCGTTTGAGCGAACTCCAGTCTTGATCTGGCTTCTGCTCCTGCAGGTGCTCCAGCAGGGTGGTGGGCGTCAGGGCTGGATGGCGCTCCAGAAGCGGCAGCAACAGGGGCTCCCAGACCTCAGCCAATGGATCGGGCCGCCGCCGGCCACGGGGCTTGGCGGCTTTGGGTTGGAGGCGGCCAGCATCAATGCGGTGGGCACTGCTCACCGAAATGCCCGCCGCTGCGGCAGCCACCTCCTGGCGGCTGCCGGCTCGTCGTTTGGACATGTACAGCGCAATCTGTTGAGCGGTGAGGGGAGCAGGCATGAGCCGGTGCCCTGCGCATGGCAACCGGATTCAGCAGAGCCCCTCAGGAGCGGTCAACCTGTTTGGCGCGCCCCTCAACCAGATTGTCGCCGGATAGGCGCCACATCCCCTTGGGCGGCGGTAACGCTCCTTGAGACAGGCTCGCTGCACCAGATCCGCCGCGATCTCAGCCGATTCCACCTCAGCCATATCCCAGGCCACCACCTTGCGGCTCCAGACGTCGACCACTAGGAGTTTGTTGCCAATAGAGCAGCGAGCCCCTGGTCACGACGAATCCCGGTGAGGTGAGCTCTGAGGTCTACCTCTCCCGCTGAGCTGGTTCATTGGGGCGAGGTTGACTCAGCCCTGGCGGCATTGCCAGGGTCTCTACCCCTCATCCCGTCGCTGCTGCCCAGAGCTGCTGCTGTGATCGCCTGTACCGGAACAACTTGAGCAGGTTGTGGGTGGCAGCGATCAGATGCCATTCACCATCGACCTTCTCCAGGCCCCGCAAGAGAAACCGCCGCAGGCCCCGGCCTTCCTTGATCTGGCCGTTCACCGGCTCCACGATCGCTTTGCGCTGGGCGTAGATCCTGGATCCCTTCTTGCTTCTGATCTTGCGGGCCATGCGGGTTCTGGCGTCGGCATCTCTGGGCAGCGGTCCTCGCTGTGGCGGTGGCGGCTTCCCATGCGGCAGACGGCCGGTGGCGATGTAGGCGTCAATGCCAAGGTCCTCACAGTGACCTGCGTTGTCGTCGCTCCAGTAGCCCGCATCCATCGTCATCACGTCCGGCAGTTCACCGGCGCTGGCGGCGATCCGCTCCAGCATGGGCTCCAGGTGCTCCACGTCCGGTGGCTGGTTGCTGACGCCCACCGCCACGATCACCTGGTGGTCACTGTCGACCGCCAGCTGGCAGTTGTAGCCCTGCAGGTAGGTGCCGCCGGACTGCATGAGGTGGCTGTCGGAATCTGTGAAATTCCGTTGGGTCTTGGCCGTCGGTGTGCCGTCAGCCTTTCTCGCCAGACCACGCCTGGGCATCGCGTCAGAGGCGAGTGGCTCCAGATCTGGTGGCTCGAGGCCAGCGCTCTCGGCGGCCTCGATGGCTTTGTCCCCCGCCGCTGCTGCCTTTGCCGCTGCGGCTTCCGCTTTCCTGTTCAGCTCGGCCTGCTCAGGGGCCGATCCATCCGATTCCTCGGCTGCGGTCGCTTTGGCTCTGGCCTTCTCGGCTTCCTCCTGCCGCTGCCGCGCTGCAGCTGCAGCGGTTTCCGCCTCCATCTCCTTGCGGGCCTGACGGATTTTTGCGAGGCGGCCCTGCTTGTGGCGCAGCTCATCGGGAAGTTCACTGCCCAGGTTTCCTTTGCCGTAGCGCCGGTCTTCCTGGGCATCCAGGATCTCGGCCTTGCGGATCAAGGCGTTGATTTCCTTCTGGAGCTCCTTCTCCGCCCTGAGCATCCGCTCGTGGCTCATCGCCTTGTGCTTGGAGGCATTGGCCTGCACCTTGGTGCCATCGAGGGCCACATGGCCCAGGCTCACCATCCCCGCCTTCTGGCACAGGCGCAGGATCTGAATAAACAGGCCCTTGAGGGCATCAAGGTTGCGCCGGCGGAACTCGCTGATTCGGCTGTGGTCCGGCTGCTGGTTGCCGGTCAGCACGCGGAATGCCAGATCCTCGTAGCAGGCCCGCTCGATCTTCCTGGAGGAGACGATGCCCACGCAGTAGGCGTAAAGCAGCAGCATCGTCATCATGCGTGGATCGAATCCCTTCTCTCCGCGGGGGTCCTTGGCCTGAGCGGGTACGAGGATCGCGGAGAGATCCAGCTCATCCACCAGGTCCAGCAGGAAATACACCTGGTGGTCTTCTGAGAGCCACTCACGCGGTGACGGCGGCAGCAGGGTGGCCTGCTGCGGCTGCCAGGGGCGAAAGGTCTTGCGCTTCTGCATGCCCGAGTGTATCGCCCAGATCCATTGCAGTCACTGGGATCTGGGCAGATTGATGGGCGGCTGTGGAGAGACTGGGTGCTGATCTATGCGCGACAGGCTCCTAGGTAGAGGTAAAGCCACACACCCCGGACTGTGGTCGGCAGATAGGTGATGTCCCAGCTCCAAACCCGGTTTGGGCCATCCGCCCTGAGGCGCGGCACGGAGCGCGGTTCCTGCGGCAACCGGGCCCGCCCACGTCGGTGACACTGCCCTGCCTGGTGCAACACCCGGTAGGGACTCCTGAAAAAGATTCTCGGCCCATCGGCGCCGGATTCGTCCGTTTGCTTCGCGTTAATCAGGCTGGCAAGCGCGGTGACATCAAGTCGGCCAGATCTCAAAAGCATGGCTTGCAGATGCCCTCAGGCGCTCTGATCGCTGACCAGGCCATAAAAAAGCTGTAGATCCACCCAAAAAGAAGGACAAAAAAGAGGCGCAGCAGCCTCAAGACCTTTTCCGCGCACATCACGACAAAGGCCATCGAGATGGAGGATTCGGCACCAGCTGGTAGACGAGCCATGATCAGATCCAGGGAATACTTGCGCTTTCCAGAGCCAAAGACGCCTTCCACTTCATTGCGTCGAGCTTGATCAGATCGGAGCTGGTGCTTGTGTGCAGTGGTGACATCAGGATCCTTGGGCGGGCGACCCAATCGCTTGCCGGAGAGGCGAATACCGTTCCTCGTGCAGAAATGCCTATTCTTGGCCGTGATATAAATCCGGTCGGCGCAGATTCGCTCTGGGTAAGATCCTGTATCCAGCTTGTATTTTTCCGCCTGAGCGATAAGGTCTTCTCCTTCGTTGTAGGGGTTCCAGCTTATGCGGTGCAAGAACGGAAAGCCGTTTTGAACCGAAACACTGATTTTGGCTCCAAACTCCACCGCAGCACGTGCTTTGCCTCGCACCATTGGGCGGATATGGGTCTGCACAAGATTCACCAGGCGGTCTGGAATGCTGTTGGTCTGAGAGGCGAGCAGAAGGCCCTGTTGCCGCTCCAACTCGCTGCAGGCCAACAACTTCTGCCACCAATGCCTCTTAAGCTCGGAAAGCCTTGCCCCGCAGCCGATCAGAGCATCAATGGCCTTGAGATTCTGCCGCACATAGCCAAGCTGATGTTTAATGGCAGCCTTCACTTTGCGGCGACGTGGTCGTTTTTGCTTCGCCACTCTCAGGAAATGAGCACGAGCAAGGCCACGGTCGTAGCGAGGTCGATGTCTCCTGAATCCCGATGACTGACTGCACAGATCATCAATGACTCGCTCGGTCGTTGTGCGAGCCTCGTTGAGGAGCTTGAGGTCTCTGGGATAGGTGATGTCGGCTGGAGTGCAACTGGCATCAATCGTGAGAGTGCCCCAATTCTTTCCTTCTGGCCAGTCAGCAGGCTTGATCAACGCATCAAGTTCTAGCTGAGCGCCTCCTCCACTGGAATCACGATCATCATGGTCGTCATCGTCTGCTGCCTGAGCAAGTGCTTCCAGAAGGATCTCTTTGCCGCGCTGCACCACCAGCTCGTTGATACGGCGCAGATCCTCGTCAGAAAAACGCTTGCGAAAGTGCACCATCATCGAGGCATCAAACGGTGCCTTAGCTGTGTAGCCCGCAAAGCCGAGAAAGAACTGAATATAGGCGTTCTCTCTGATCTGATGGACTGTCTCTTCGTCGGTGAGCCCTAACTTCTGTTTGATGTAGAGAGCACCAAAGGCCATTCTCACTGATTTGGCTGGAGCGCCAATTGTGGCGCTGAATTGAGGGGCATAGGTTTCTTCCAGCTCATCCCATGGGATCAGCCCCTCCAGTTGAACCCAGCGATTCTCGGGATCAAGTGTGCCGCCAAATGGCAGGTGGAACTCCTTGATTGAGATCTGACCGTTATTGTGCCTCCGGTACATATGGAACGATCAGGAGTAAAGGCAATCACGGATTGCCTGATTCACGGCCACTTTAGCGGTTTCTCATGCTTGAGACCAGCTGCGGCGCAATGGATCTGGATTGTTCAGGAGTCCCCCGGTAGAAACTGCTCTCGGAGGCGATATAGAGGCCCTGATCCGCCAGCGCTGGCACGATCTGCCCGGGCGGAAGCGAGGCGTACTCCGGTTGGTTGCACGTCAGCAGGATCCGCTGGCGCTCCTCCTCCGTCAGCCGGTGAACGACCAGGCGAGGACTTCCTTTACGGCGGTCCTCGCCGTCCCCATCACCCAGAAAGGCCTTCCGCCATCGTTTGAGGGTACGCAGGCAGATGCCGATCTCACCGCATGCGCTCACCAGGCCGGCTCCAGCCGCATGCGCCTCGCCGATCAGCTCGATCACCTTCCGCCGGTGCGCGGCGCTGGTCAACCTTCCGCGTCCTCCGAGCAGAAGGCATCCCACTTTTTTCGCAGCACCAGCAAGGCCGCCGCCTCCGCCAGGGCCTTCTCCTTGCGCTGCAGCTCCTTCTTAAGTGCTTTGATCTCTCGCTGGTCCTGGGCACGGAGCCTTTCGAGCTCCTTTTGCTCGGCCATCGTCAGCACCGGCTTGGCGTTGGCATCCTGAGCGGTCTGACGCCAGCGGCTCACCTGCTCAGGAAAGAGCCCCCGCTCGCGGCAATAGGCACTGAGCTCAGTGGCGTTCAACCCGGCCGTCTCCAGCACCACCGTGAACTTGTCGGCAGCACTCCAGCCATCTGGTTCCTTCTGAGATGCCAGCACCACCTCTCCCTGCAACCGCCACGTCTTCCTCCATTTGTAGAGGGTGATCACGGCGCCTATCAGCAAAGATGTCCGCTCAGGGTACTGATCTGAGTACCTCAGAAAGCCTACTCCGGATGGAGGATCATGGGCTTCGAGATCGGATGTTGATCGTCATCGCGCGTTGATCAGGAGCGCAGGCTTGAGCGGCCGGCCCCCGGTCGGAGGCTGAGGCCGGCCCGCCTCTTGCGGGCGGTCCAACCACAACCCCCTGGGGCCTGGGTTTCTGATCTTCAAGCAGCGACAGTGTCCTGCGGTCTGGGATGGTTGACCCGCACGACTGTTGGCTGAGCCCAATCGCGAGGTGGCCTGGCCCAGCGGCGTGGATGTTGCGCACGCGCCTGCTCATAGGTCTGCTGACGGACTCTGCAGATCGCGTCAGCTTCTCCGTAGTGACGTTGATTGGGCGTCACATACTTGATGCCGCTGTGACGATGCTCAGCGTTGTACCAGTCAACAAAACCATCGACCCAGGCACGCACTGAGAGAAGATCCCGGAAACGACGCACTGGATAGCTCTGGTGATATTTCATGGTTCGGAACCATGACTCAACGTAGGCGTTGTCATTGCTCACCCGCGGCCGCGAGAATGACAGGGAGATGCCGAGCTCGGCCAGCTTGGCGGCCAAGGTGTAGGAGCGCATGGGTGCTCCGTTATCGGCGTGCAGGATCGTGGTCGACCCCGAGCTGATCCCTTCATCACGGCAGACACGATCAAAGAAGTGCTTGGCCAGTTCGCCGCATTCACGATCGTGCACCTCAACGCCAAGGATGCGCCGGCTCCACACATCCATCACCATATAAAGGTAGTAGAATTGACCCTTCGCAGGCCCCGGCAACAGGGTGATATCCCAGGCCAGCACTTGATGGATGCCCGTTGCCTCCAGCACGGGTGGCTCTCTTGGCTCCCGCGGTGGGCGGCTCCTGCCGCGATGATTTAACAGGCCTTCCTGGCGCATGATGCGGTAAATCGTTGACTCCGATCCCACGTAGACTCCCTCCTCGGCAAGGATCGCCACGATCTGACCAGGCGTGAGATCGGCAAAGCGTGGATCGTTGACAGTGGACAACACCTGTTGGCGCTCCTCCTCGCTGAAACGATGCATGACATGCCTGGACGCTCCCTTGCGTTGATCGCAGCTGAATCCCTGGGTCCGAATCATCAAGCCCCATCGCCTCAGCGTGCGTGTCGCCAGGCCGAAAAGATCAGCAATGGCCTTGGCCGAAAGGCCACGACTGATGCCTTCCTGTAGAAGCGCGACGATCGCACCGCGATCGCCAGACGGAATCAAGGATCCTCGTCCGGTTGAAAGATCTGGTTGAACTTTTTTGAGAGCATCAACAACGTCGCCGCTTCTGTCAGTGCTTTTTCTTTCTTCTGCAATTCACGCTCCAGCTGGCGATTCCGCCGGACCAGTTCCTGATTCTTGCGTTGCAGTTCCCGCTGATCAGCCATGCTCGGCGCGCTGGGGCCATTGGCATCCTCGGCGGCCTGGCGCCAACGGGCAACCTGCTTGGGGTACAGCCCCCGCTCCCTGCAGAACGACCCGAGCTCGCTTCCGTTCAGTCCTGCGGCCTGGATCACGGCTGCCAGCTTGTCGGCAGCGCTCCACTGCTCCGGCGGCCGGTTCGTGGCAGGCACCAGCTGGCCCTGCTTCTGCCACTGGCTCCGCCAGTTGTAGATGGTCTGCGCCGTGATCCCGGTGTCGCGGGCGATCTCAGCCACGCTCTCAAGGTTCGGAGGGCTCATCCGCAGGCGGACGGCTTCCCGCAGAGCGGCGTCATAGGGCGGTTGCATAGTCGTCGGTTGGGCCCCCAGGTGGACGGGTCAAACCGAGCGGACTTCTTTGCTGACACTGGGGGTCACGTGGATGCCCAGCTCTTCTGAAATCCGGGCCACGCTCTGCCTGTGCGGCGGGCTCATCCGCCTTCTCACATCAGCCTTGACGGCCTCGCTGTAACGACGCATTGGTCATGTCCTCAAGCCCCCGGATGTACGGATGAGAGGGGTGACATCTTTCCTGAAACCGGGGGCCTGTCACGAGACAAAGACACGCGGTTCAAAATTAGAAACCTAGCAAAGAAAAGGTTCGCACTTGGCTACCCACCTCGAAAAAACAATGATACATCAATCGGTGATTCGGTAAATTGGGAATGGATTGTTCAATGCGCCATGGATAGCGGCAAGCACATTGTAATCGTCACCAGAGACAAGGATTACGGGCCAATCTACAAAGGCAATTCCTTTCTCAATGATTGGCTTCGCCAAGAATTTTCAGAACGTGTAAGCCGAACAAGGAAGATTATTCTGACTGACAAGCTGTCAATGGCTCTGAGAATGGTGCATGCCGCTGTTACCAAAGAGATGGAAGAAGAAGAGGATCGGATCATTGCCGAAGTGATCGACGGTTTTTCTGAATCGCCAGTCGATGAGGCATAACGAACAAGGATAGATCGTGCGCAGCCACGATCTTATCCGGTGTTGGACAAGCCCTTTGAGGCTTTAGACCAGTCGTCTACGGTAGATACGTCCCGCCTGAATTCAGGTCTGGTTCAGATTTACAACCAGGAGAATGGCCAGCAGCCTGGCTTCATGAGTGTTTCTGTTGCTTGTTTCGCATTGTACGACCACGGCAAAGCTGCGGCTGCATATCGTGATGCCGATCGCTCTCTACAGAGCCGCATGCGGATGCCTTCTGGCTATGAAACCATGAATATAATTTGCACTATGACTTCAGCTCAACACAACTGATGCTCAGGGATTCGGACCATCCTAGCGATCAGTGTCATCGCCTTCCCGCAAGACTGACAGAGAACCGGTGATCGTTGCAGGGGGAGCCGTGGCGACGGTATAGGAACCTTGAGCACAAGCTGCAACAGCTGAACCAGCCGCTTGCAGTTCGCATGCAGAATGCCAAAATCCCGCACGCGTCGAAACCGCCGTGGCAGTACGTGCCTGAGGTGAGTGCCTTTTATTGGACAGTTCCGGCCCCTGACATCGTTAACCCAGGACGGGTGGAACATGGTTCGGCCTCAGTGTAGACCGCGTGGGGAGTTTTGCCTCCAAGGGAACTGTGAGGTCTTACATGGCAATACCGCCACAGGAAGCGGGCCAGGCTGATTTCAGCGTCCCAGCCATCGCTGTATGCCCGTAGGTAGACCTCCTCGTACTTGACAGTCCTCCACAGCCGTTCAACAAGGATGTTGTCGTAGCACCGCTTTCTGCCGGACCAGCTGATCTGGATCCGCTCCCCTTTGAGTCTGGCCACAAAGTCAGCGGACGTGAACTGACAGCCTTGATCGGAGTGGAAGATCTCTGGCCTACGGCCGCCTCCCAAGGCCATCTCCAGGGCCTCCAGACAGAACTTCGTGTCAAGGCTGTTGGAGAGCCTCCAGCTGAGCACATGCCTGGAATGGAGATCCATGATCGCCACCAGATAGAGGAACCCTTTCTGCAGAGGGATGTAGGTGATGTCGGTCGCCCAGACCTGATCCACCGACGTGACCTGCGTGAGGTCCACCAGGCAGGGGAACCGCACGGACGGATCACCTGGAACCGTCGTCCGGGGCTTCTGGTAGATCGCCCGTAATCCCATGCGCCGCATGAGGTTTCGCACTCGATCTCGGCTGATCGGGATACCATCTTGGGCCAGATAGTCCACCATCCGGCGGCTGCCGCTGCAGGGATCCTCCAGGTAGAGAGCATCGATCCTGGCCATGATCCGCAGCGTCGATACACGGACCGGTGTCGGCCGGTAGTACAGCGTGGATCGAGGCAGCCCCAGCAGCGCACACTGCCTGCTGATGCTGAGCTCGGGGTGGTCGTGATCGACCAGCTTGCGCAGTTCACGGGCATCAGAGCAGTTGAGACTTTTTTTTGAGCCACTCCAGCTCCATCTGCAGCCGTCCGATCTGCTGGAACAGCTCCGCCTCCTTGGCCTGCCCCTCCTCCTTGTCCTTGGTCTTCTTGCCTCGGGTGAAGAGCTCGCTGGCACCGTCCAGGAGCTGCCGCTTCCACTGGCTCACCTGGATCGGGTGGATGGCGTGGTCGGCGGCGATCTCCTGGATCGTCTTGCGGCCACTGATCGCCTCCATGGCGACCCTGGCCTTGAACTCGGGGCTGTGGGTGCGGCGCTTGCTCATCGGTGGGAGCCCCTTTCAGGGGCGGTACCCCGCCTCAGAGGTTAACGATGGGGCCTGTCCAGAAAAGCCAGACCACCTCAATCTCGGCTGATCGGGATACCATCTTGGGCCAGATAGTCCACCATCCGGCGGCTGCCGCTGCAGGGATCCTCCAGGTAGAGAGCATCGATCCTGGCCATGATCCGCAGCGTCGATACACGGACCGGTGTCGGCCGGTAGTACAGCGTGGATCGAGGCAGCCCCAGCAGCGCACACTGCCTGCTGATGCTGAGCTCGGGGTGGTCGTGATCGACCAGCTTGCGCAGTTCACGGGCATCAGAGCAGTTGAGACTTTTTTTTGAGCCACTCCAGCTCCATCTGCAGCCGTCCGATCTGCTGGAACAGCTCCGCCTCCTTGGCCTGCCCCTCCTCCTTGTCCTTGGTCTTCTTGCCTCGGGTGAAGAGCTCGCTGGCACCGTCCAGGAGCTGCCGCTTCCACTGGCTCACCTGGATCGGGTGGATGGCGTGGTCGGCGGCGATCTCCTGGATCGTCTTGCGGCCACTGATCGCCTCCATGGCGACCCTGGCCTTGAACTCGGGGCTGTGGGTGCGGCGCTTGCTCATCGGTGGGAGCCCCTTTCAGGGGCGGTACCCCGCCTCAGAGGTTAACGATGGGGCCTGTCCAGAAAAGCCAGACCACCTCAGCCTCAGCAGCAGCCAGAGAAACTCGGCCCCTGGCATCGTGCGGATCTGCTCTTGGCCCCGGTTGTCCTTATAGCGGAAGCTGACCTCACCAGCGGTGTTTGCGATAATGTTCTTCTCTGGCAGAACGCCCCGATAGAGATAGCGACCCAGATAAACGAGGGCTTGCTCTCCGTGTCCGACATCCGTGCAGTCCACCACCCATTCATTCGGGAGCTGTTCTTCGCAGCGTAGACCCGCCACTCGTAGGGCCTCAAACCATTTGGCGCGGAAGACCCTCGCCAGATTGTTGGCCCAGAACAGGACGTTGCTCTTCTTCTCGCGCCACTCTCTACTCTGCTGGTTAATTGCGCCTGCGGGCACAATCAGATGGACATGGGGATGATAGTCGAGCCGGCGGTTATGAGTGTGCAGAACTGCATGGGCTCCAGTTCGGCCCTTCAGCCTTCGATCTCTTCTCGAGAACGAGTCAATAGTCTGCCATGCGGTTTTGAGCAGCAGATCATAGGTTTTGTGCTGATGATTCCAGAACAGACTCCTGAGCTGGGCCGGCACCGTGAAGGTGATCAAGAAATATCTGACTGGCAGCAACTTGCTGCGCTGCCTTTCTAGCCACTCCTGGCTCTCATGCTGTTGACAATGGGGGCAGCTGCGATGACCACAGGAATGCGGCAGAATGACGCTCTGTTGGCAGTCCTTACATTCCAGCAGCATCACAGCACTGTATTGATTCCGACAACGGCGGATGGCATTGAGGGCGTTGTGATGGCTTGGTAGAAGCTCATGGCCGTGGAGTCGCTCCAATTCGTTGCGGTAGTGATCCACCAGATCGGCGAGCAGAATCATCAGCTTTCCTCCCAGCGCAGCTGGAAGCCACCCAGCAGTTCCTCGATCCGCTCTTTCGCCTGGTCCCGGTTCACCTCGGTGAGATGGGCATACCGGGCTGTGGTTTCCGGCCTGCTGTGGCCCAGAAGCACCTGGATCGCCCTCAGATCCACGCCCAGCTCCAGCAGGTGCGTCGCGTAGGCATGGCGGAGCGAGTGCACCGTCAGGCGCTTGTGGATCCCGCACTCGATCCGCGCTGCTTTGAGGGCAGCTTGCACGCCACTGCGATCCATCGGCCTGCTTGCGGCTCGAACGGTGGCGGCGCTGCCGGAAGGGTTTGGGAACAGCAAGCGCCGGTGCCGATGCGTAGCCCAGAACCGTCGTAGGTTCTGCAGCGTCAATTCCGGCAGCGGCACATAGCGATCCTTCCCTCCTTTAGCCTGGCGGATATGCACCCGACGGAGTTGGCCGTCCATGTCACCGACTTCCAGATCCAGTCCCTCTCCAAGTCGCAGGCCCAGGCTGTAAACGGTCAGGAAGAACACGCGGTAACGGAGGCGCCGTACGCTATTGATCAGTCGCTGCACCTCCTGGCGCGTGGGGATATCAGGCAGCGATTGAACCTGCGGGGGTTTGACGATCTTGATCCACTCCAGTGATCGGCCCAGCACATACCGATAGAAGAAGACCAAGCCCCATAGGTCTACCTTAATGCTGCTCCAGGAGTAGCTTTCGACCATGGCGCTGTAGTAGCTCTTGAGCTCTTCTGTTGAGAGATTGTCAGGGCAGCGATCGAAATATCCGGCGATGCGCCGCACGGCCCTGGCATAGCCATCAATCGTCTTACCGCGTTTTCCTTGCAACTTGAGAGCTTGCAGATGTTGTGCATAGAGCTGATCAAATCGCTCCTGTTCATCGTGGTTCATAACACCACCCATCGCTGATGGGACATGAAGGACAGCTGCACACCGCAAGGCGTGCATCCCTCACTGTGAGCCGCCAGGACTCAGTACAAGCGGAAACAAATGCTTCTGCTCCTTCTCAGAGGCTTCAACCAGGTCACTGTCGCTTAAAAAGTGATGAGTAGGCTATACTTGGTCTTGATCTGCCGCGTAGCGGCTTCGTCCAACACGGCCATTCACCTGACGTATCCGTTCAGGGGCCGTTACGCAGCAGCGCAGCATTCCACCCTTGATCGCTGATCAACGAGCAACCACAGACACCACGATCGATGACGGCCGGCTCAGGGATTCGGCAACAGCGATGGCATCTCACCGCCGCGATGATGGGCGATCAAGGCCTGCTCCAGGAACTGCCAGATATCACGGCCCTGTTGCCGCAGGCTGGTGGTGACCGTGAGCAGCCTGCTGCGGCAGATCGCACCCTGGCGGGATTGGACGCCATGGCTGATCTTGCGCTGAATCACCGAATGGCGCAGGGCACGCTCGGCTGCGTTGTTGGTGGGCTCGATCCCTTCAATCTCCAGGAAGGTCCAGAGGCCATCGCTCACTTGCAGCAACTGATGGCAGGTACGCACCGTCTTGGCCCACGGCGTTCGCTCGCCGCGCTGGCAGCCCAGCTCCACAACCCGCTGCAGCGTGCCCACAAACGCCTGGCGGATCGGCCGACAGCCCTGCTGCAACGTGGACCAGTCGATCGTTCCGTCTTTGTAGCGGTGCCACTGGGCAAACAGCTGCTGCTGCAGGCCCAGCAGCTCCGCTCCAATCTCACCGCTGGCGCCCTGACGGTCAGCGATGGCAGTGAGATCGCGGATCACGTGCGCCCAGCACAGCTGGCGCTGCTCCAGCGGGAGATGGTTGTAGGCGGAGAAGCGATCGCTCACCACAATTCCGCCAAAGGCATTCCCGAGCAGGTCGATCGCGGCGGCAGCCGAGCGGCTCAGGCTCTGCAAGAACACTGTCACCCCCATGGCGGTCACCATGACCCACTCCCAGCCGCGCCGGCCATCGGGGTTGCCCCCATCGGCATTACCGGTGGGGGCACCGGTTTCATCGACATAGACCACCGACTGCTGACGGGCAAACGCAAGGGCCTCCTGCATGGGCTGCTCCAGTGCTGCACTCAAGCGCTGGCGGATAGTGGCCATCGCTCCCCGGCTGATCTGTACCCCCAGCAGCTGATCCAGCAGCGCCTGGGTCTTGCTGAAACTCAACGGGAAGGCACTACCCAGCAGACCCACCAGAGCACTGAGCCGGGGACCGTAATGGCTTACTTCCACCTCCGCCGGTAACGAGGCACAGGTGCTGGTGGAACAGCAGGGGCAGACCAGGCGGTGCAGCCGGTGCTCGATCACCAGAGGCGTGATCGGTGGAATCTCGATCACCTGGTGCCTCAAGGGCTCGGGATCCTGACCCTGTAGCAACGTGCCGCAGCGGCGGCAGGCCTGGGGGTGGTGCTCGACCACCTCATCCACCCGCTCGATCGGCAGCAGCTCCGGCCCAGATCCGGGATGGCCCGGCTGGCCGCCGCGCTTGCGGCCACTGCCCTTGCGTCGTTCGGGCGGCTTAAACCCCTGGCCATCACTGGAGGGAGGCTTGGAAGAATTGCGGGAGCTGCGGCCGATCCGCTCGCGCAGATGGGCCAGTTCGGTCGCCAGGGCGGTGAGCTGGATGCGGAGCTGCTCGATCTCCTGTTGCTGCCTCTGGCACTGACTGACCAGCTCAAGAAATCCAGCCTTCACTCCCACCGGGGTGGCGGCCCAATCGGCTTCTGAAATCCCGGCCGGTGGGGTGGTCATCGCAAGGAGTCTCTTACTGAGATGCAACCAGGAATCAAGCCACCGTCAAGGGTTCAGCAAGCCCGATGTTCGTTGCGAGCTGTCCCGACTCCTGAACGGGTACCACCTGACCCGCCACCGGAGATTCACTGTGCCCCCAGGGCTGTTATCACTTCAGCTCTTTGCGGCCAGGTGATGGCCAGCGTTAGACTGAGGTGGGTGCCTTTTATTGGACAGTTCCGGCCCCTGACATCGTTAACCCAGGACGGGTGGAACATGGTTCGGCCTCAGTGTAGACCGCGTGGGGAGTTTTGCCTCCAAGGGAACTGTGAGGTCTTACATGGCAATACCGCCACAGGAAGCGGGCCAGGCTGATTTCAGCGTCCCAGCCATCGCTGTATGCCCGTAGGTAGACCTCCTCGTACTTGACAGTCCTCCACAGCCGTTCAACAAGGATGTTGTCGTAGCACCGCTTTCTGCCGGACCAGCTGATCTGGATCCGCTCCCCTTTGAGTCTGGCCACAAAGTCAGCGGACGTGAACTGACAGCCTTGATCGGAGTGGAAGATCTCTGGCCTACGGCCGCCTCCCAAGGCCATCTCCAGGGCCTCCAGACAGAACTTCGTGTCAAGGCTGTTGGAGAGCCTCCAGCTGAGCACATGCCTGGAATGGAGATCCATGATCGCCACCAGATAGAGGAACCCTTTCTGCAGAGGGATGTAGGTGATGTCGGTCGCCCAGACCTGATCCACCGACGTGACCTGCGTGAGGTCCACCAGGCAGGGGAACCGCACGGACGGATCACCTGGAACCGTCGTCCGGGGCTTCTGGTAGATCGCCCGTAATCCCATGCGCCGCATGAGGTTTCGCACTCGATCTCGGCTGATCGGGATACCATCTTGGGCCAGATAGTCCACCATCCGGCGGCTGCCGCTGCAGGGATCCTCCAGGTAGAGAGCATCGATCCTGGCCATGATCCGCAGCGTCGATACACGGACCGGTGTCGGCCGGTAGTACAGCGTGGATCGAGGCAGCCCCAGCAGCGCACACTGCCTGCTGATGCTGAGCTCGGGGTGGTCGTGATCGACCAGCTTGCGCAGTTCACGGGCATCAGAGCAGTTGAGACTTTTTTTTGAGCCACTCCAGCTCCATCTGCAGCCGTCCGATCTGCTGGAACAGCTCCGCCTCCTTGGCCTGCCCCTCCTCCTTGTCCTTGGTCTTCTTGCCTCGGGTGAAGAGCTCGCTGGCACCGTCCAGGAGCTGCCGCTTCCACTGGCTCACCTGGATCGGGTGGATGGCGTGGTCGGCGGCGATCTCCTGGATCGTCTTGCGGCCACTGATCGCCTCCATGGCGACCCTGGCCTTGAACTCGGGGCTGTGGGTGCGGCGCTTGCTCATCGGTGGGAGCCCCTTTCAGGGGCGGTACCCCGCCTCAGAGGTTAACGATGGGGCCTGTCCAGAAAAGCCAGACCACCTCAGACAGGCCAGGCAGCCGGTTGCGCCCCTCGTATCTCCTGGGATACAGTGGGAGCATGCTCGAGATCCGGGAGACGTCTGCCTATGCCGCGTGGTTTTCTTCCCTGCGTGACCGGACAGCCAAAGCTCGTATCGACATTCGCATCAGGCGTCTCTCCTTGGGCAACCCAGGCGACGTTCGCCCTGTAGGAGAGGGCGTATCAGAGCTAAGAATCCATTACGGCCCCGGCTATCGGATCTATCTGACAATGCAAGGAGAGGCCATCGTCATCCTTCTTGCAGGCGGGGACAAGAGCTCTCAAGATCAGGATATTCGTCTCGCTAAGCATCTTGCTCGCAACCTCTAGGAGACTTCAATGACAAAAACAATCACGACTATCTGGGACCCGGCCGCACACCTAACCACTGCCGATGATGTCGCGGCTTATTTGGAAGCTGCGCTTCAAGATGGAGATCCTCAGCTTGTAGCCGCTGCTCTTGGCGATATTGCTAGGGCCAAAGGGATGAGCCAAATCGCACGTGAGGCGGGTCTAGGCAGGGAGAGTCTGTACAAGTCCCTATCCTCTTCAGGAAATCCAGAATTAGCCACGGTATTGAAGGTTATCTCGGCACTAGGCTTGCAACTACATGTCAGCGCTACTGACAATGCGAAAATGGCTGTCTAACCAGCCCCTCGAGTGGACAGGCCACCAAAAGGAATCAGCTGAATCTTCATTCTTCTTGCCTGCCACTCAGGGGCAGCGTTAGACAGAGCAGGGGGATGCGCGGAAGTCGCCACCGTGGCTACAATGTGAGCACGTGTGCTGGGTGTAGTCGTGGTGCGAGCGAAGCTGGTCAAAATCGGCAACTCGAGAGGGATCCGCCTCGCCAAGCCACTGCTTGAGGTTGCGGGGCTCGCTGACGAAGTCGAGATCGAAGCGGCTCCAGGGGTTCTGACCATCAGGCCATCCGCTCATCCGAGGGCTGGCTGGGCAGAGGCGGCATCGTCTTTGGAGCCAGAGGGACTTCTGGATGAAATGAGCGCCACCCAGTTTGATGACGAAGAGTGGTCATGGTGACTGAAGAACACGTCTCAAGAGGCGATATCTTCCTTGTCGCGTTGAATCCCACGCGAGGATCTGAAATCAGGAAGACGAGGCCTTGTGCCGTAGTGTCGCCGGACGAGCTTAATGCTCACCTTCGCACTTTCATTGTTGCGCCGCTCACAACTGGCGGCCATCCATACCCATTTCGTGTGCGTTGCAGGTTTGATGGCAAGGACGGCCATGTTGTGGCTGATCAGCTGAGAGCTGTAGACAGAGACCGTCTAGTCAAGCGGTTGGGGAGTCTGTCGGAGACTACGCTGAATGAACTGCTGAGTGTTCTTCAGGCGATGTTCGCTGTGTAGATGCCTGGCTAACGAACAAGGATAGATCGTGCGCAGCCACGATCTTATCCGGTGTTGGACAAGCCCTTTGAGGCTTTAGACCAGTCGTCTACGGTAGATACGTCCCGCCTGAATTCAGGTCTGGTTCAGATTTACAACCAGGAGAATGGCCAGCAGCCTGGCTTCATGAGTGTTTCTGTTGCTTGTTTCGCATTGTACGACCACGGCAAAGCTGCGGCTGCATATCGTGATGCCGATCGCTCTCTACAGAGCCGCATGCGGATGCCTTCTGGCTATGAAACCATGAATATAATTTGCACTATGACTTCAGCTCAACACAACTGATGCTCAGGGATTCGGACCATCCTAGCGATCAGTGTCATCGCCTTCCCGCAAGACTGACAGAGAACCGGTGATCGTTGCAGGGGGAGCCGTGGCGACGGTATAGGAACCTTGAGCACAAGCTGCAACAGCTGAACCAGCCGCTTGCAGTTCGCATGCAGAATGCCAAAATCCCGCACGCGTCGAAACCGCCGTGGCAGTACGTGCCTCAGCAGCAGCCAGAGAAACTCGGCCCCTGGCATCGTGCGGATCTGCTCTGAGGTGGTCTGGCTTTTCTGGACAGGCCCCATCGTTAACCTCTGAGGCGGGGTACCGCCCCTGAAAGGGGCTCCCACCGATGAGCAAGCGCCGCACCCACAGCCCCGAGTTCAAGGCCAGGGTCGCCATGGAGGCGATCAGTGGCCGCAAGACGATCCAGGAGATCGCCGCCGACCACGCCATCCACCCGATCCAGGTGAGCCAGTGGAAGCGGCAGCTCCTGGACGGTGCCAGCGAGCTCTTCACCCGAGGCAAGAAGACCAAGGACAAGGAGGAGGGGCAGGCCAAGGAGGCGGAGCTGTTCCAGCAGATCGGACGGCTGCAGATGGAGCTGGAGTGGCTCAAAAAAAAGTCTCAACTGCTCTGATGCCCGTGAACTGCGCAAGCTGGTCGATCACGACCACCCCGAGCTCAGCATCAGCAGGCAGTGTGCGCTGCTGGGGCTGCCTCGATCCACGCTGTACTACCGGCCGACACCGGTCCGTGTATCGACGCTGCGGATCATGGCCAGGATCGATGCTCTCTACCTGGAGGATCCCTGCAGCGGCAGCCGCCGGATGGTGGACTATCTGGCCCAAGATGGTATCCCGATCAGCCGAGATCGAGTGCGAAACCTCATGCGGCGCATGGGATTACGGGCGATCTACCAGAAGCCCCGGACGACGGTTCCAGGTGATCCGTCCGTGCGGTTCCCCTGCCTGGTGGACCTCACGCAGGTCACGTCGGTGGATCAGGTCTGGGCGACCGACATCACCTACATCCCTCTGCAGAAAGGGTTCCTCTATCTGGTGGCGATCATGGATCTCCATTCCAGGCATGTGCTCAGCTGGAGGCTCTCCAACAGCCTTGACACGAAGTTCTGTCTGGAGGCCCTGGAGATGGCCTTGGGAGGCGGCCGTAGGCCAGAGATCTTCCACTCCGATCAAGGCTGTCAGTTCACGTCCGCTGACTTTGTGGCCAGACTCAAAGGGGAGCGGATCCAGATCAGCTGGTCCGGCAGAAAGCGGTGCTACGACAACATCCTTGTTGAACGGCTGTGGAGGACTGTCAAGTACGAGGAGGTCTACCTACGGGCATACAGCGATGGCTGGGACGCTGAAATCAGCCTGGCCCGCTTCCTGTGGCGGTATTGCCATGTAAGACCTCACAGTTCCCTTGGAGGCAAAACTCCCCACGCGGTCTACACTGAGGCCGAACCATGTTCCACCCGTCCTGGGTTAACGATGTCAGGGGCCGGAACTGTCCAATAAAAGGCACCCACCTCAGATCACGCTGCCCGCACCGATCCCGATGAAGGACTTCTGGTCGTTCATGGTCTACGACAACCAGAGCCGGTCGATGCTCGAGACTGACCAGAAGTCCGCTGGCCTCGACAGCAACAGCCGCGGCCTGGTGGCGAACGACGACGGCTCCTACACCATCTGGTTCGGCCCCAAGGCACCGAAAGGCAAGGAAGGCAACTGGGTCCAGACCATGCCGGGCAAGGGCTGGAACACCCTGCTGCGCCTCTATGGCCCGCTCCAGCCCTGGTTCGACAAGACCTGGAAGCCGGGCGATTTCGAGCTCGTGAAGTAGGACTGCCGCGTGATGCTCAATCAGGAACGAAACAGGACTCTGACATGAAGACAAGCCACTTTCTCTCGGCCCGCATCGCCGCTGCGGCATGCGCGACCATGCTGCTCGCCTCGGCCGCCAGGGCTGAGCCCAAGTACAAGGCCGATGTGCCTTCGAGCCTGATCACACCAGACAAGGTGCAGACCGAACTTCTCGGCGAGCTCACGTTCAGGGACGGCATGCCCAGCGAGGCCACGGTCAGGAAGACCTACGACTTCATCGATCTGTCTCGCGCCGTCGACGCGTTTCTAAACGGCATTCCGGCCACCTCCGTTTACGCCATGCTGGAAGGTCTGAAGCAGGCAGGCGCGAAACCGGGCGATCTGGTGCTGTGGGAAAACCTCTACGACGCGCGAAGCCTGCTCCTAACGCCCCAGACAACTACGCCCTATGCGTTTGCCGAGATCAACGTGAAGGATGAACCGGTCATCGTGGAGGTGCCTGCCGGGCGCCTGGTCGGTGCTGTGGATGATGCCTTCTTCCGCTGGGTCACGGACCTCGGGGTCACCGGGCCGAACCAGGGCAAGAGCGGTAAGTATGTCTTTATCGGTCCGGACTACAAGGGTCAGCTTCCCGACGGCTATCGCGTCGTGAAGACCCCCACCTACCGCAACTTCCTGTTCCTGCGCTCGCTGGTCCAGGACGGCGACCTGGAAGCAGCTACGTTGGGGCTCAGAACGCAGTTCCGCATCTATCCCCTCTCGAAGTTGAACAACTTGCCCAAGGGAAGGGTGGTTAATGCTTCGGGTGCGAAGATCAACACCATCCACGCGAACGACTACGACTACTGGGCGGAGTTGAACGCGGTCGTCCAGTATGAGCCGGCCGATGCCTTCAATCCTGAAGTCGTCGGCCAGTTCGCCGCGGTCGGAATCAAGAAAGGCAAGCCCTTCGCGCCGGACGCCCGCATGAAGAAGATCCTCACCGAGGGCGTGGCCATCGGCAATGCAACGGCCCGATCGATCACGTTCCGCCCCCGCGACGAGAGTGCCTACTTCTATCCAGGCAAGAGCCGTTGGTATTCAAGCTTCACGGGTGGCAGTCACGAGTTCATGAACAACGGCGAACTGGTCCTGGACGATCGGATCATGTTCCACTACTACGCGACCGGCATCACCCCGGCCATGGCCAAGCCGGCAGTCGGCACCGGTTCTGTCTACGCCATTGGTGCGCACGATTCGAAAGGCAACTACCTCGATGGCGGCAAGACCTACAAGGTCACCCTCCCGGGTCCTGTGCCCGCCAAGGACTTCTGGTCCTTCATGGTCTACGACAACCAGACTCGTTCGGTACTCGAGACCGATCAGAAGACTGGTGGCCTGGACAGCAACAACCCGTCCGTAAAGGCTAATGCCGATGGTTCTTACACGATGTGGTTTGGCCCGAAGGCGCCAAGAGGACATGAAGGCAACTGGATCCAGACCATGCCTGGAAAGGGCTACAACGTGCTGCTGCGCCTATACGGCCCGCTGGAACCCTGGTTCAACAAGACCTGGATGCCAGGTGATTTCGAACCAGTTACATGAGTCTCCCTTCCATATCTTGAGTAGATCGATTCTATCGGACAGCTAAGGAACCTCTGGATAACGCTCTCACCGCCCACAGCTGCCGTTGCGGTGGCCACGGCGCTCCGTCGTGCGCTGGTGGCGGTCCGCACCGAGGGCTGCTGCAGCTCAGCCTCGATCAGGGCCTGCAGACCCTGGCGCACCAGTGCAGGGATGAGCTCACCGGTGGAGAAACCGGAGAAGGGCATGATCTGGTCTCAGGAAGGGAATAATGCTCCGACCAGGGTCACAGACCAGCCCACCCATTCCCCCGCAGGGGCTTGGAGGAGAAGACCGCCAGAACCGGCTACGCCTGTGCTGCTCCTCAGGATTGACACCACTCGGCGGGACGCCCCCGCTTGCTGCTGAGCTCGACTGAGATGCCGCTCTGGCTTGGGTTGATGATTGAACTGACTACGGCGAAGCTCGGATGATCGCATTAGCACGCAAGACAGCGATTCTGGATTTCGCGGCTTTCGTAGACCGCTCAACAGTCCGAAGAATCATCAGCCTTCGCAGAGCAGACCGTCGAGAAGCTAAGCACTATGCCAAAGCAACAGAAGAAAGGCTGCGTGCAGATCCCAACTCCCGAAGAGGATCAGGCGATTCATGCTGCTACCAAGTCTGATCATGATGCCCAGTCGCTTACTGACAAGCAGCTCCAGGCCATGGTACCCCTGCGCTCATTGTGAGGACGCCCAAAGTCACCATACAAAAAGCAGCTGGCCTCTATCAGGCATAGCCCTGAAGTTCTTCACTATTTCAAGAGCTGTGGCGCATGAAACATTGGCACCCTACCCTCTCGGCCAATGGATCATGAGTGCAAGCTCCCTGCAATCGGGAACGGTCGGCAATAGTCCTGTATCCGTTGGGCGGTTCACATACGGCGTGGAGAACATCCTTGTTCGAGAGTGGGGGGAAGGTGCGGCCTTGAGGATCGGAGCGTTCTGCTCAATATCATCTTCGGTGATGGTATTTCTTGGGGGAAACCATCGTACTGATTGGATCACCACGTTCCCCTTCGGCCACATCTTCCAATCCGAACTGGGCGGGGCTGACATCATTGGACATCCAGCGACGAAAGGTGATGTGGTGATTGGGAACGACGTCTGGGTGGGTCACGGCGTGACGATCATGTCCGGAGTGACGGTCGGTGACGGTGCGGTCTTGGCGGCCAACGCGACGGTAACCAAGGACGTACAACCATATGAAATCGTCGGCGGCAATCCAGCTGCCTTGATAAGAAGAAGATTCGACGATTCGCTCATCAGTCTGCTACTGGAACTGCATTGGTGGGACTTGCCGTTGGATGCGATCCGCGAGATTAACGAGAAGTTGTGTGCCGAGCCGACTGAAGCGCTGCTTCTCGATTTAGTCGAAGTGACGAGAGGCTTCAAGAAAGAGAGTCTAGCCACTGAGGAATGCAGCCAAACAAAAGAGTAGAGTTTCCTGAAGATCAGCAGACCGCTTGCAGTGCAGTTGACCTAGGCACTTCTATGGCGGGATGATGATCAGAGGCGGCGCAACGGTGTAGAGGGGAAGTTCGACCAAGGCAAGCGCCGTTTCGGACTTGGGCTCGTTCGCGAGAAGCTGGCCGAGACCCAAGGTTGCATCATCGCCATGAATCTGTTGGTCATGAACCTCGAGAAGCTCCCAGAACTTCTTTGTATCTTGATTGCCATATTCCAAGGCGCGTCAACTGCATGCATCGTCTCCAAGAGACACCCCACACTACTCATTTCATCGGGACTGAGTTAAACTACGAGCTGAGATGATCACGGTGCAGGCATCTCTGGATCAGATACAGGCCCGAGCAGTAGCTTTTTCTAGAGGCCCCAAGTAGACGAGGCCCCTCAGAATGGGGCCTTACAGAAGCTGATTCACCTCTGCACATCGCAAGCCCTGGCCGAAATGATTACTCATTGACAAATAGTACTGAAACAAGCCAAGGCTGATTTGGCTTGCATCTTCCTGGAAAACCAAATTCCCCAATCCACCCAATTCGTTTTCATGATCTTCAGAAAATGTTCCTGGGCATCACTACTGTTCTAGCAGTTACGGGTAGCGCCAGTGCACAGACCTTTAAGGAGCAAGCAACCTGCAAGTTCACGAACACGGCAGCGCATGTACCCTTATACGAAGGCAGAGCCATTTTTGTTCGCTGGCATTCGCGGTCAGAAAAATTGGATGCATGGCCCTGAAGATGTCAACTTCACAGACCTCCCCAATGGTGGGATATTCCGGTGGTCAAATTTTGCTCTCGTAGTTGCAGAATAGCCCTTCAAGTTAGAACGGCAAGCTGGCCTCAAGATTCAGCGGATGGGAGTTCAACATGCCTGCGCAACCCACAGGCATGTTGCCCGCCGCTGATCTTGAGCCTGAGGCATTATCATTTCGCATAGACGCCTGTTGACAATCCGACCTGCCTTTTACATAGTGATCTTGGCGCACCTCCAGGAACACACAGCTGAGCCGCCTGGGTACTCAGACCGAGGGAGGGCCTCCACGCCCTGTTGTCTCCGCTGAACGTGTGATGACAGCGCCGACGGTTGCCGCCAGTACGCCCATCACCGTCAGCCTGGAGGAAGGAACGAAGTACTTCTACTGCGCTTGCGGCCGATCCTCGGATCAGCCGTTCTGCGACGGATCCCATCAGGGCAGCGGCTTCACACCCCTGGCCTTCGTTGCCGAGGCCAACGGCAGGGCCCTGCTCTGCCGCTGCAAGCAGACCGCCACACCTCCCTATTGCGATGGCACCCATGCCCGTGTTCCCGCCGACCGGGTGGGCACCACCTTTGCTGTTGACGAAGACGGTGATAACGAGAAGCCGGAAAGTGGTGATTCCCCCGTCGGCAGGACGACCCAGGCCAGGCCACGGAGGAGGAGGCCAACCTGGAGCTGATCCACAAGCTGGCCGAGCACGGCCTTGCGCGGGTGGGCGCCCTGGGGCCGGTGGTGTCCATGGGGCTGCCCCGCTCCCAGCTTCCCCTCTGGGATGACATCCAGATCCTCACGGCCCAGCTGGCACGGCGGTCCCTGGCCGAATCCGCCCCGGTGGGCACGGAGCTGGTGATCGGTCCCCGGGCCCGGCGGCCGCTGAGGCTGGAGATCCCCCTGCTGGTGTCGGACATGAGCTTCGGGACCCTCTCCGAGGAGGCCAAGCGGGCCCTGGCCACGGGGGCGGAGCGGGCCGGCACTGGGATCTGCTCCGGCGAAGGGGGAATGCTGAGCGAGGAGCAGGCCGCCAACCAACGCTACCTCTACGAACTCGCGCCGGCGATGTTCGGCTACCGCGAAGACCTCCTACCCCGGGTGCAGGCCTTTCACTTCAAGGCCGCCCAGGCGGCCAAGACCGGCGCGGGCGGTCATCTGCCCGGCGCCAAGGTCACCGCCCACATCGCCAGGGTCCGCGGCATTCCCGAAGGACAACCGGCCGACTGCATCAAGGCCCTGGCCCTGGGGGCCGATGGGATCGCGCTGGCCAGTGCCGCGATCCAGGTGATCGGCTGCGTGGGCTCCAGGATCTGCCGCACCAACCGCTGCCCCACGGGAGTGGCCACCCAGGATCCCGAGCTGCGCCGCCGTCTGCAGGTGGAGCCTGCCGGCCAGCGCCTGGATCGTTTCTTCCGGGCCACGGTGGCGCTGGTGCAGGTGATGGCGCGGGCCTGCGGCCACGACCACCTGAACCGCATGAGCCGGCATCGCCGGGAGCGGAGCGGTGGCACCGACGCAACCATGAGACCGGCCGCCGGACGAGCTGATCGTGGCTGCGGAGTCCTGCAGCACTGAGCACATCGAGTCGTGCGAGAAGAGCAAGCTCAATGCCGATTGCTCGACCAGCTGGCCGGAGCACGGCAAACGCCCCCGCCGATCACGCGGACCTGCCCCACGGGATCGGACAGCCAAAGAGCGGATGGACCGGACAATCCGCTGGAAGATCGGCCAAGCGAGACGATCTACGCCTTGGGCAAGATCATTCTCGCCAGTCACCAACCGAAGCACATCAATCCATCCATGCGAAGCCCGAAGTGGACGCGGATTGGAGATTGAGGGCGCACTTCCTCATCCTATTTCCTTGATGATTCAATACCCAGACAACTCCAGCGTATCTTTGCATTGTTTCACCAGGGCATTTCGCCGGTGAAAACACCTTCCTCGATCCGTTTCCTTCCTGCTGGCCCCAGGGATTTGGGAGGGTGATTGCTGACATCGACAGCCCCGTGATGGTCCAGAGACAGCTGCCGGGCCAGGTTGGACGCGTCATGCAGCGTGCAGTGCATGCCATGGCTTTCAGCGGGGAAGCACACGGGCGCAGCATCGCCCGCGCGGAACACAGCTCCAGAGACGGACCCAACACGCATCCACTACGGCAGAGGCCAGGGGGCCAGCACCCGCAGGCTCCCCGGCAAGCACTCAAAGCAGAAGCGGTCGCCCTCAAGCATCTCGCCGTCCACCACCAGCTTCTGGGGTGTTGCCGTGGCGATGGTGATGCGGCGGGCCCGCAGGCAGAGCAGGTCACCGTGCTGGGCCGGGGTCTGCACCACCGCGGAGGCCGCCAGGCTGGCCAGGGCCTGCAGGCCCTGCAGCCGGTCCGTGGAGGTGGCGATCGTCACCTCCAGCAGGCCGTCGTCCGCAATCACCCTCCCGAAGCCCTGGGCCAACACCGAGGTGCCGGGGGCGGCGTTGGCCACGGTGATGGCGGAAGCCTGCAGGCTGATGGCCTTGCCGTCGATCTCCAGGTGGGCCTGGAAGGGCTGCTGGTTCACCAACTGCTGGGCGCCGGCCAGCACATAGGCCAACGGCCCCAACCGGTTCTTGAGTTCGCGCGTGGCCCGGTCCACCATGCCGGCCTCGAACCCCACCCCCGCCAGCAGCACCATCGGCGTGTCGTTGCAGAGGGCCGCATCCATGCGCTGGATGTGCCCCGCCAGCACCGTGCGACAGGCTCCGGGCAGATCGGTGGGGATGCCCAGGGCTCCGGCGAAGGCATTGGCGGTGCCACGGGGGATCACCCCCAGAGGCAGGCCACTGTCCAGCAGGGCTCCGGCCACGGCGGACACGGTGCCATCCCCGCCGCAGGCGATCATCAGGGCCGAATCCGGCCGCCGGGCCTGACGGGCCCGCAGCGGACCCAGCAGCGCCCGGGCCTGCTCAGCTGGATCGAGATTCGGCTGGGTGAAGCAGACATGCACCTGCAGCTGCGGCTCGAGGATCGAGCGGATCTGGGCCAGATCCTGGTTCGGATCGCGCTGCCCGGCCACCGGATTGAAGATCAGGGTGGCCAGGCGGCCCCGGGACAGGCCCCGCAGGGCCAGGGTGGCGCTGGCCTCGTTCAGCAGCAGCGGCACATCACGCACCTGACAGGCCCGCAGCAGCATCGGCAGCTCCGGCGGCGAACCCACGGGCGCCGCCGGATCCAGGAACGCCACCACGGCCATCACCTCCTGGGCAAGCACCGCCGCGGCCAGGCTGATGTCGCCGCCGGCCTCCAGCGTGCCGGCCATCTCCAGGCGGAGGTCGGCGGTGGAAACCTCGAGCTGCAGCGGCTCCGCCAGGTCGGCGGTGAGGCGCAGGGCAAAGGGGGCCAGCA
This sequence comes from Synechococcus sp. CBW1002, assembly GCF_015840915.1. Lineage (NCBI taxonomy): Bacteria > Bacillati > Cyanobacteriota > Cyanophyceae > Synechococcales > Synechococcaceae > Synechococcus > Synechococcus sp. CBW1002. Next base: position 1,202,901 of record NZ_CP060398.1, on the reverse strand, counting down.
GGGCCCGGTGCCGACGCACCCAAGCGAGCAGAGCGTCCCGGCGTGCCGGGGAGGCAAGCAGCACAAGCCCAGGCGGAACGCTCATCCCGGCGTTGCGCCAGCGGACGGCCGCACGGCTGAGGTGGGTGCCTTTTATTGGACAGTTCCGGCCCCTGACATCGTTAACCCAGGACGGGTGGAACATGGTTCGGCCTCAGTGTAGACCGCGTGGGGAGTTTTGCCTCCAAGGGAACTGTGAGGTCTTACATGGCAATACCGCCACAGGAAGCGGGCCAGGCTGATTTCAGCGTCCCAGCCATCGCTGTATGCCCGTAGGTAGACCTCCTCGTACTTGACAGTCCTCCACAGCCGTTCAACAAGGATGTTGTCGTAGCACCGCTTTCTGCCGGACCAGCTGATCTGGATCCGCTCCCCTTTGAGTCTGGCCACAAAGTCAGCGGACGTGAACTGACAGCCTTGATCGGAGTGGAAGATCTCTGGCCTACGGCCGCCTCCCAAGGCCATCTCCAGGGCCTCCAGACAGAACTTCGTGTCAAGGCTGTTGGAGAGCCTCCAGCTGAGCACATGCCTGGAATGGAGATCCATGATCGCCACCAGATAGAGGAACCCTTTCTGCAGAGGGATGTAGGTGATGTCGGTCGCCCAGACCTGATCCACCGACGTGACCTGCGTGAGGTCCACCAGGCAGGGGAACCGCACGGACGGATCACCTGGAACCGTCGTCCGGGGCTTCTGGTAGATCGCCCGTAATCCCATGCGCCGCATGAGGTTTCGCACTCGATCTCGGCTGATCGGGATACCATCTTGGGCCAGATAGTCCACCATCCGGCGGCTGCCGCTGCAGGGATCCTCCAGGTAGAGAGCATCGATCCTGGCCATGATCCGCAGCGTCGATACACGGACCGGTGTCGGCCGGTAGTACAGCGTGGATCGAGGCAGCCCCAGCAGCGCACACTGCCTGCTGATGCTGAGCTCGGGGTGGTCGTGATCGACCAGCTTGCGCAGTTCACGGGCATCAGAGCAGTTGAGACTTTTTTTGAGCCACTCCAGCTCCATCTGCAGCCGTCCGATCTGCTGGAACAGCTCCGCCTCCTTGGCCTGCCCCTCCTCCTTGTCCTTGGTCTTCTTGCCTCGGGTGAAGAGCTCGCTGGCACCGTCCAGGAGCTGCCGCTTCCACTGGCTCACCTGGATCGGGTGGATGGCGTGGTCGGCGGCGATCTCCTGGATCGTCTTGCGGCCACTGATCGCCTCCATGGCGACCCTGGCCTTGAACTCGGGGCTGTGGGTGCGGCGCTTGCTCATCGGTGGGAGCCCCTTTCAGGGGCGGTACCCCGCCTCAGAGGTTAACGATGGGGCCTGTCCAGAAAAGCCAGACCACCTCAGGCCGGGTGATCCACCGGTTCCGTAAGCCTGGGCAACAGCTGCACCAGGTTGCAGGGCCGGGTGGCGCCATCAAGCTGGGCGGCGATCAGGCGATCCCAGGCGGTGGTCACCGCATCGAGGGAGCCCGGCAACACAAACAGCACCGTGCCGTTCGCCACCCCCGCCAGGCAGCGGCTCTGGAGGCTGCTGGTGCCGATGGTCTCGAAGGAGAGCACCCGGAACAGCTCGCCGAAGCCCTCCATCGTCTTATCGAGCAACGGAGCCACCGCCTCCGGTGTGCCGTCGCGGCCGGTGAGGCCTGTGCCGCCACTGCTGATCACCACCTGCACCGCCGGATCGGCGATCCAGCCGCTCACCTCAGCGCGGATGCGATAGCGGTTGTCAGGCACCAGTCGGCGCGCCACCAGGCGATGGCCGGCGGCCTCCAGACGCTGACGCAGGGCCTCGCCACTGGGGTCGTCCGCCAGGGTGCGGCTGTCGGAGACCGTGAGCAGGGCGATGGCGAGGCTCACCACGATCGGGCCAGGCAGGAGTTGGATCGTAGGCAGATCCTGCAGGTGGGCTGCGGAGTTGGTCGACTCCGCCGAAAGGTCTCGAAGGACGCCGACGCTACAGGTGAGCCTCAACGGCGAGTTTCAGTACCGCGCACCATCAGGCAGCTGCCGGAACTCATCCCACACCACGGCAGCCTCCTGCTGGAGGATCTGCTGCGGGGCGAGACGACGCTCTGGATAGGGCAAGGCAAGATCATCGCCGATGTTGGCATCATCGAAGAGATCGGCATAATCCTGCCAACCGGCAGCGAAGTAGATCTTCGAGATCCTGGCCCAGTAGGCAGTGGCGTAGCACATCGGGCAACATTCGCAGCTTGTGTACATCACTGCTCCCGTGAGATCCACGCTCTGCAGAGTCTTGCAGGCTCTTGATTAGGTAGCAAGCTCCGTCAGAGCCCTTCCAGCGCGTAGACTGATACACATGTACCCGTCGGGATCGCTATGGCCATGAATCGGATCCAGTTCCAGCCGAGTCTTTCTCTGCCTCAGTTCATAGAGCTCTACGGCACAGAGGAGAAGTGTGAGGCCGCACTTGAGCAAGCGCGCTGGCCAGATGGCTTTCGTTGCCCACGTTGTCACACTCAGGAGCATGGGATCATCCATGGCCGGCGCCACAAGCGCTACCAGTGCCGGAACTGCCGCCATCAGGCCACCCTCACGGCCGATACCATCATGGAGGCGACCAAGTTACCCCTGACGACCTGGTTCCTCGCTTTCTATTTGGTGGGACAGGCCAAGACCGGCATTTCCTCCCTCGCCCTGATGCGCCATCTCGGAGTGAACTACCGCACCGCGTGGCTGGTTCACAACAAGATCATGCAGGCGATGAGCGAGCGGGAGGAGGCCTATGTCCTGCGGGGAAAGGTGCAAGTGGATGATGCCTACCTTGGGGGAGAACGACGTGGTGGCAAGACAGGTCGAGGATCGGAAAACAAGGTCCCCATCGTTGCCGCCGTCTCCCTTGATGACACTGGCTGCCCGGTTCATGTGAAGCTTTCAACAGTCCCGACGTTCTCGTTTGCAGCTATCGCTGACTGGGCCCAGGATTCATTGGCGATAGGGTGTGAAGTGGTATCTGATGGACTGGCTTGCTTCCGAGCCGTGGCAGAAGTCGGTTGCTTCCATCACCCTGTGGTAGTGAACGGACGCCATCCCAATGAGCTGCCTGAATTCCACTGGATCAACACGATACTCAGCAACCTGAAAACCAGCTTCAGCGGCACGTTTCACGCCTTGCGATTCGATAAGTACGCCGACCGCTACCTGGGCGCCTTCACTTACCGCTTCAACCGGCGCTTCAATCTTTCGGCGATGACGGACCGGGTGGTTCATGCCGTCTGTATCTGCACCGCACGTCCCGAGCGTCACCTCAGGAATGCGGAGCTTGCTACCTAATCAAGTGCAGGCTTGCCGAATCGCATTCACCTCGGCATGGGCGGAGGGATCATGATCCCGCATCACACTGTTGCCGGCAGCGCCGATCACCTGACCATCCTTGACGATCACGCAGCCGAAGGGTCCGCCGGTTTTGTTCACAACTCCGGCTTCCCGCATCAGCTAGATCGCTTGGCGCATGAAATCACTGTCTACGGTTGCGGAGATCAGGTTACCAGTGCAGGCACCCGCGTAGATTCGCCTACAAACTGAAGAAGATTTCCGCCCCTGGCCTCGTCCGAAATTCTTCTTGAACAACGACAGAATTGGATACGACTCAGCTCATGCTGGCAAGGACGAATTATCAGGGCCCTCAGGCTGAGCCTTGACAGCACGACAGCGCTGTTGCAGGGCTATGAGATCCCAGGTTCAGCAGCAGAAGAACAGATCAAATCCCAGAAAGATCAAGCCACGTTCAGAAGGGCAGATCCAGCGAACGCCTCGCCGAGTCAAGGCTCGGCGGGAAGCGGTGCGGTGAAACAACCACTAATCAAACTCCTGAACAAAGAAGGGCATCTTCAGACAACTGGTGAGCGCCACACTGATCACATTGCCGATAGAGGTGGCCAAGGCACCATGGATCTGAAGCGAGGTAAAAAGGGGATTGAACAGCTTCAGTGCCAATCTCACGATTGGGAAAAGTTCAAGTAGAATGAGTGTCGCCGTCTTCCAGTCCGGTGGTCCCTGTCCAGAGATTGGATCGACAGGCACCCAGCCGGGAAAAGAGGTGGAAACTCGAATCAGTTCAGAAGGCGGCATCAGCAAGCAACTCCTGGCAGATGCTGGAACTTTGCCAGGCCTCGAGACTCTCGCTGGCGTCCCCAGCAGTGGTGTAAATCCCCTGGGCCTCAGCCCCGGCGTAGCCGGGGCTGAGCGAGCACACCTCAGACGCCTGGCGTTGCAAGGGGTGGGCAGGCCCGTTTCCCTGGTTCGAGAACCACCTCAACCAGACGAACCATGTCGAGTCACCCCGGGGAACTTCCCCCCGAGGTGCTCACAGAACCGTACGTGACACTCTCGCGTCATACGGCTCCCATCATCCACATGCCACTTCACTGACTCGACGCCAGTGCGCGAACAGATCACGATGTCCAGACCTGATCCTGGCAAGTACTCGCCAGCTTTGGAGCCGACGACCCCGCAGCCTTTTGTACTTCTGCCGTAACCAGGCTGCAATTCTGTCATCCAGGTAGCGATACAACTTCCTGATCAGTTCTGTCCTATAGAAACGACCGTAGTACTGAATCCAGCCACGAATCACTGGATTCAGCACTTTAGCGATCTCCTCAAGCGACAGATACACGAGCGATGGAAGCCCTATCGACCTAATCCTCTCCCGCATACGCTGGAGAGCCTGCGGACTCACTGCCGGCAAAAAGCCTGTGTAGATGACTCCGCGAGAATTGCGAGACACACGTGGCCGAAACGCGAAACCAAGAAACGTGAACGTGACATCAGCAAGCGGTGCCCGGCGGTTGCTATCCCTGCAGTAGACCACCTGGGTCTTCTGGGGATGAAGCTGGAGGCCACAGGACGCAAAGCGATCCTGCAATGCCTCCAGCAACCGCCGAGCTTCCTTCTCGCTGTGGCAATGACAGATCACATCATCTGCATAGCGCTCAAAGGCAATGGCCGGGTGGCTCCGGCGCATCCACACATCAAACGCATAGTGCAGGAACAGATTGGCCAGCAGTGGACTGATGACACCACCTTGCGGTGTGCCCCGGTCCCTGGGATGGAGCGTGCCATCCGGCAACAGAACCGGTGCCTGCAGCCATCGTTGCAGGTAGAGCACCACCCAGCGCTCGGAGGTATGGGCCTTGATCGCGCGCATCAACAGGTCGTGATCGATAGCATCGAAAAACCCCTTGATGTCGAGATCGAGAACCCAGTTGGACCTCCAGCAGCGCTGACGGCAGACCTCTACTGCCTGATGCGCTGACTTGCCCGGTCTGTAGCCGTAGGAATCCTGATCAAAGATCAGCTCCAGCTCTGGCTCCAGCACCTGCTTGACCACCATCTGTGCGATGCGATCAGCAACCGTCGGGATACCCAGCGGCCTGACGCCTCCACCGGATTTGGGAATCTCCACACGCCGAACTGGTGGCGGAAGATAACTTCCTGATGCCATCCGATTCCAGAGTTTGTAGAGATTATTCTCCAGATCCTTGTTGAAGTCGTCCAGGCTTTGGCCATCCACACCGGCCGCCTGTCCGTTCCGTTTCACCTGTTGATAGGCCTTCCAGACCATCACCTTGGTAATCGGTAGCGGCTTGTCTGTTGTCATCCCATTCCTCCTGCCGTAGGCAGTTGATGGGAGACTCCAAACGGGATGATGCAACCCCTTGGCTCCGAGTCCGTTACAGACCCATCATCGCTACTACGGGTTGCTCCGCCCCTGCCACAGACATCGGTATTGACCCTCATGGTGGTGACCACTTGGGATGTTCCCTTGGCATTCCATGGCAGGTTCTCACGTTCCGCATCAGGGCCTGCGATGAGCTCGTGCCGTCTATACGCCGGCTGCCGTGTGGTCCATAGACAGGCTCTGTCCACACTGATCCAGGAGATTTGGGCCGCCTCCCGTTTTGGCAGCGTCTGAAATAGATATCGGCGCGTCATCAACGGTTCGCTTGCGCTCACCTTCTCGTCGCACACCTGACGGATCCAGTCCGCCGTTTCCCCGTCGCTCACCACCACGTCTTTTGAACGCAGCAGCACGGGGTGGTTTGGTACCAGCCCCTGCAGGCCGATCCCGGGAGGCCACACTCCCATCCCCGATGCAGTTTCATCAGCCTTGGCTTTCACCTGCTGACTCGTGACACACGCCCAAGACCCATCGTGCCGCAGTTGACCTGGCGCCGCTACTGGATGGCAGCAGTGCCGGCGAGCTGATCCCGGAGCTGGCCCGCCACGGCCTGCAGCAGCTGATCGAGCTGGAGGTTGCCGCCGTTCTGGGTGCCGACCGCCATGAGCGCAGCGAGGAACGGCTCGGCTACCGCAACGGCTACCGGCCCCGCAGCCTCACCACCCAGGTGGGCGACATCGACCTGCTGATCCCCAAACTGCGGGCCGGCAGCTTCCTGCCCTCGATCCTTGAGCCCCGCCGCCGGGTGGATCAGGCCCTCTATGCCGTGATCATGGAGGCCTACATCGGCGGCGTCTCCACCCGCAAGGTCGATGCCCTGGTGGGGGCCCTGGGATCGCAGAGCGGCATCTCCAAATCCCAGGTCAGTCGCATCTGCCAGGAGATCGACCAGCAGGTGCAGGCGTTCCTGAGCCGGCCCCTGCAGGAGTCCGGCTACGCCTACGTCTACCTGGATGCCACCTACCTCAAGGGCAGGCTGGGCAAGGCCCTGCAGGTCTGCTCACGGGCTGTCGTCGTCGCCATGGGGGTGAACGCGGACGGCCGCCGGGAGTTGCTGGGTCTCAAGGTGACAGGCAGCGAAACCGAGGGCTTCTGGAGCGAGTTCATTGCCTCGATCTAGCCGAAGGCTTCTGCGAAGCAGTAGGAGCGCGGCCTCACTGGCGTCAAGCTGGTGATCAGCGACGCCCACGTGGGCCTCACCAAGGCCATCAGGCGCCAGCTGCAGGGCTGTGTGTGGCAGCGCTGCCGCGTCCACTTCGCCCGCAACCTTCTCCAGCGCGTCCCCAAAGCCCACCAGGGCATGGTCACCGCCGCCCTGCGCTCGGTGTTCGCTCAGGAGGATGCCGGAGAGATCCTCAGCCGCTGGGATGACCTGGCCGCCTCGCTGGCGGAGAGCTTCCCCAAGGCCACCGAGCTCATGAACGAGGCCAGAGAGGACGTGCTGGCCTTCCGTCACTTCCCGCAGCCTCACTGGAAGAAGGTCTGGAGCACCAACCTGCTGGAGCGGGTCAACGAGGAGATCAAGCGCCGCACCAGGGTGGTCGGCATCTTCCCTAACGACGCGTCGATCACCCGCCTGGTGGGCGCGGTATTGCTGGAGCAGCACGAGCACTGGCAGCTGGAGGGACGCCGCATGTTCTCAGCCGAGAGCATGGCCGCCATCCCGGAGCTGGAGGATCTGCCGGCCCTGCTCAGCGCCGCCGCCGCAGAGGTGCAAGACGCAGGCCCCAGGTGATTGAGGTGGCAGCGCCCCCACAGGGCGCAGCGGCCTCAATCGCCGCCCGGGGGCCGGCGCTGTACCCCTGGGCTGCATAGAAGACCCCTGCCGCTCACAACACAGCCGCGATCAGACGAGAGACTTGACAAGTCAATCGCCTCATTTCATCGTGGAAAAACGAGGTGCATCTGCGCCTCAGGAATGACAGCCCGTCATTCCACCCTGTTCACCCTCTGAGTCAGGGCATTCGGGCCTCGGGTTTTACACCACGCAAAGGGACGCGGCCAGACTCTCTTTGGACTGAAAGGTACTCAGAATGGTCCAGACCCTTCCATCACCTCGGAGCGGGAAGATATCAGGTCGGTGCTGAGAAGCCACTCTGCCTGGGCAAGGCCTCCACCTGTCGAGCGTGCCAGGTCGCCAAGGCTTCACTCATGCCAAGCCGCACCAGGCCTGCTGCAATCAGCGTCACAGAATCAGCCATGGAGCCATACGATTTTCAATAGGGGTGGCGATCCTGCTTGTTGATCCAGGCTTGGCAGGCCTGGAGGGCAAAGTCCCGCTCAAAATCCGGAAAACACTGAATCGCCTTGCGCTGCTCCCAGGGAAGCTGGAAGTCGATGTACTGGAACTCATCATCGAATCCAATCATGCTTGTGTCCTCCAGCCGGGTGCCGAAGTACAAGCGATCGATCCGAGCCCAATAGATGGCGCTCATGCACATCGGACAGGGCGCTCCATTGACATAGAGATCACAGCCCTTCAGCATCTGAGCCCTCTCCGGCACTGGATCGGGAGATCCGTCGGGACGTGGAATCATTTTCAGATTGCCTTCGTAGACATCGGAACCCAGAAGCGCCTTGGAGTTGATCCTGGAGCAGGAATCAATAATTGCCGTGACCTCCGCGTGATAGACCGGGATTCCAGTGAGCAGCACGCGATTCTGACCTCGGCCGATAATCTCGCCATCCTTGACAATCACCGCGCCAAAGGGTCCACCCCATCCTTTCTCAACGGCTTCGATCGCCAAGCGGGTGGCCTCGTGAAGAAACCGCTTCTTGTATTCGACGCTTTCAATGTCTGGAGACGTCATGGCTTGAATCACAAAAGCAACAGCATGGCCAAGCCAACCCTGCAGGTGTCACCAGCCTGGCTCGCGACTTAATCTCGACCAAACGGGATCGCACTGACAAACGCAAGGCTGACAAACGCAAGGCAGACAAACGCAAGACTACAAATGCCGGTACGAGAAAAACCCTAAGCTGTCAATCATTAAAGCGACGAAGAATAATGCCAAAACCTCCTTACATCACAGGCTAGTCGTGCAAGTCTTGAAGAAGATTGTGCTTTGTCAAACGTAACAAGGTGCCAGATAAAGCGGGAGGTGCTGGCCAGCTTTGCTGTGGGCTTTCTGAAGATCCTTGCTGCTGATCCAGAGCTCAAAAGAGCAAGCCAGTGCATCCAATCTACAGCTAACGACTGGCTTCCCGTTTCCGCTCTGTATGGAGGGAAAGTCCTGAACCTCAACAAAGCTGGCTGATCTGATTCAACATGGCGCCAGCATCGCCTGGAACCATGACACCCAAGCCTGCCACCCCGCCTCCCCTCAACGTGCGGCTGTTCGCGCGCTTGCGCGAAAAGGCCGGCTGGGGGCAGCGGAGCCTGGCACTCCTGGATCCGGAAGCGGGCGGTGGCAGCGAACTGGCGGAAGCCCCCACCGCTGCCGAGGTCTGGCAGCGGCTCGGACTCGGTCCCTGGCCCGCCGGGGTGCGGGTGGCGGTGAACCAGCAGTTCGCCGATCCCACCCAGAGCCTGGCCCCCGGCGATGAGGTGGCCTTTCTGCCGCCAATCACCGGTGGCTGATCCCAGCCCAGCACCGCGAAAGGTCACAGCGACCCTTGCGATCGCCCTGGAGGCCGGGCCCTTCGATCCCTTCGAGGCGCTGAAGTCCTGGAGCGACGGCAGTGAAGCTCCGGCAGTGACCCACTTCATCGGTCGGGTGCGGGGCTGGAGCGCAGCCGGTGAACCGCTGGCGGCGCTGGAACTGGAGCATTACCCCGGCATGACCGACGCCCAGTTGGAGCGACTCGCCGCCGAGGCCGCCGTCCGCCATGGGGTGCTGGCGGTTCTGGTCCGCCATCGGGTGGGGAAGGTGCGCCCCGGCGAGGCGATCGTGCTGGTGGCGGTGGCCGCGGATCGACGCGGCCCTGCCCAGCGGTGCTGCCAGGAACTGCTGGAGGCGCTCAAGCACGAGGCCCCGTTCTGGAAGAAGGAGGTGCGGGTGGACGGCAACGGTCGGTGGGTGGAGGGCAACACACCGTTAACGGAGAGGGAGCGTTCCGGCACGGCAGAGCCCCAGCGGGAACAGCCGTGATGGAGGCCCAACCAGGGCTGTGGCTCACCCTCGGCCTGGTGGCCTTCCTCTACGCCAGCGTGGGCCACGCAGGGGCCTCCGGATACATCGCCGCCCTTAGCTTGTTCGGCACCGATCCGGAGACGATCCGCCCCACCGCCCTGCTGCTCAACGTGGTTGTGGCAGCGCTGGGGAGTTGGCAGTTCATCCAGGCGGGCCACCTGCGCTGGCGACGCTTCTGGCCGCTGGTGCTGCTCTCGATCCCTGGGGCTTTCCTGGGGGGCAGCCTGGCCCTGCCGAAGCGGGTGTTCCAGAGCCTGGTGGGGGTGATTCTGCTGGGCTCGGCCCTGCGGTTTTTGCAGAGACCCCAGGATCCGGAGCAGGTACAGCCACCCGGCCCGGCGACGCTGGTGTCCGTGGGCGGTGCCCTGGGGTTCCTGGCCGGGCTGACCGGAACGGGAGGGGGCGTGTTCCTCAGTCCGCTGATGCTGCTGGCGGGCTGGAGTCGCACTCGCGAGACAGCGGCCGTGGCCGTTGTCTTCATCCTGGTGAACTCCCTGGCCGGGCTGGCAGGCCTGATCTCCACCGGCAGAAGCGTGCCGGCGGAAGCCTGGCCGCTGATCCCGGTGGTGGTGCTCCTCGGCGGCTGCGGCGCCGCCTTGGGCAGCCGAGTTCTGCCGGTTCCGATCATCCGGTGCTGCCTTGCTCTGGTGCTGAGCCTGGCGGGAGTGCGTCTGCTGCTGGGCCCAGACGTCCGGAACGGCCCCCTGGAGCGAACCGAGGCAGGAAGCCGCCTGGATGTGGCCCCTGTGGGTGTTGGAGCAGTGGATGTCAGACCTGCTTCAGCCAGTAAAATTGATAGCTCTGCAGCAAGATATTCTCCTCGATCTGGTGGGGCCTGCGACCGGTGAACACATCAATCAGCGGAGCCGTGAAATCGAGCCCGCGCCGCCGCAGCACATCAACAGGGAGGGCCTGCGGAGTGGAATGGAAGTTAGCCACCACCAAGACCTGCTCGGAGGGACGCTGCTGATAGGAACGCAAGAAGCAGAGCAGATGCTCGTTACCCGTATCCAACAACTCTCGGTTGTTGAAATCGGCAAAGGCATCCAGCGACTTACGGATGGCGATCATCCGCCGTAACGCCGTGAACAGCCGATTCTCCACTGTGCCGCTCTGATGACGCCGCTCGGCATGCTGCCAATCAATGCTTGGCCGATGCACCCAGCGGTTGTCTGAGACCTTGGCTGGATCCTGTTGATAGCTATAGTCATTCAGCAGGCCAAGGGCATCACCGTTGTAGAGCAAGGGAATACCACCGAACGAAAAGATCAGGCTATGCAGCATCAGAATTCGACTGATCGCGATATTGATTGCCACCGGATTCTCTTCCTGCATCGCCTTCTCCAGACCCGCAAGGGAGGCCAGGGAGCCACAGATGCGAGCATCCCCCGTGACTTCATTGCGCATGAATGGAAGTCCCCGGGAGGGAGATCCCTCAAACTCACCACAGAAGAAGTCGGTCAGAAACCGCCGATGGGACCTGGGCTGATAACCGACAGCCAACACATCCTGGTCATCAAAACCGAAGCCGATGTCATCATGACAACGCAGATAGTTGAGCCAGGTGGCACGATCCAGCTTATTGGGAAGACTCCTGAGCCCCCGGGTGAGCAGCCTGGCGTTCTGGGTCGCCACCGCATCCCAGAGCAGGGCCATGAAGGTGGCATTGTAAGCAATCTCGCACTCCTTGGCGCTGATCGCATCTTCGCCGAAATATTTAATCACCTCGACAGGGGCGACAATCGCCTCAGCAATGAATAACACTCCCGGGGCCGTGGCCTGGCAGCAGTCCTTCATCAGCTGGAGCAGAAGATGGGCATTACGCTCGTTCTGACAGTCGGTGCCGATTTCCTTCCACAGGAATGCCACCGCATCCAACCGCATGATGTCAACACCATTGTTGGCCCAGAACAGCACCACTCCCAGCATTTCAATGAAGACTTCAGGATTACTGTAATTGAGATCCCATTGATAATCGTGGAAGACCGTCATGACCCAGCGCTGGGTCTCCTCATTCCAGGTGAAGTTGCCCGGCGACGACTCAGGAAAGACTTCAGGCATTGACCTCTCAAAAAGGTCAGGGATATCGCGACTCTCATACATATAGTAGTAATCCTGATAGATAGGATCTCCCGCGACGGCCTTCCGAGCCCAGGTATGCTCATCCGAAGTGTGATTCATCACGATGTCAAGCACCAACAGGATCTGGCGCTGACGCAGCTCCGAGGCAAGATGCTGAAGATCCTCCAGATCACCGACCCGGTCATCGATCTGCCTGAAGTCGCTCACGGCATAGCCGCCATCACTCTTGCCGATTGGACACTTCAGAATCGGCATCACATGAATCATGTTGACCCCGAGTTCCTGGAAATACTCGGTCTTGTCAGCCAGATCCCGCAGGTTTCTGGCGAAGCCATTGGTGTAAAGGGCCATGCCGACCCATTGCTGGGAGAGAAACCAGTTGTGGTCCTTCTCCCGGGCTATGTCGAGCGCCTCCAGCTCAGGCGAACGATTGATATAACCTTCCGCCATCGTTTCGACCAAGCCCAGCATCTGGCGCTTGAAATCAGGCCTGTGACCATATAGACGGAAGAACAGCGAGTAAATCGCATAAAAGTTGGCACCCAAGCGCGTATAGAAGTGTCTGAGATCCTGACGTCGGATCTCAGGTTTCAGGTCATCAAGAATTGCATTGAGCAGCGAGTGGGAGACCTGTTCATACATGATTCGAGTGCAGGCAAGAGAAACGAATCGTCAACACACTGTTCGGTTGCATTCAAGCTGGCCAATCAGATTTCATCGGCACCTGACGACGCCAAAGGGGCTGAACTCAACAAGGCTCGGCCAACCAGCCCGATAACTGCGGGTGGAAGTGAAGCACTCCTTCCACAATTCCGGCGGCGTAGTTGCCGTTCATCCCCATGAAGCCGCCCTGTGCCAGATAGAGAGTCTCCCGAGGGGATCGCTCCCCCGCAGAACAGCCTAGCTGGGCCATCAGCGCAGGATCTGCATTGGCCACAAGAACCGAAGGGAGGTCACTCGTCATCACCGGCAGATCATTGCCGCTGTCCCCACAGAAGAGGGTCTCAGAGGAATCAAAACCCAGCAGTTCCATCAGAAAGCGCACCGCATGCAACTTGGTGGCTGCAGGCGGCAACACATCCAGCAAGCCGATCTCAGCCTGCTCATCCATGCTGGTGATCAGACTGGCGCGCAGCTGTTCAAGCTCCAGCCGCCGCTCGATTTCAGCGCAGAGGCTGGGAACGTCAACATCCAGGTGGAGGTAGTAGCTCAACTTGTAGGTGTTCTGCTTGGCGGGCTCCTGCAAGTCCAGGGGGGAGAGATCCGCCAGCAACTGGTGGAGATCCTGGGCCGTGCGACCGGCCCAATCCACCCCGATGCTCTGGTGCCATCCGCGATGGGCCCGCCAGCCATCGGGAGCCACCTCCAGGAGAGTGGTGCCCACATCGGCCACCACCCAGTCCGGTGATGGGAGGGCATAGTCCACGATCGCCTCCGCCACGAGGGCGGCATCGCGGCCGCTGACATAGGCCAGAGTCACCTCGGGCCGCTGGACCAGGCGGGCGAACAGGCTTCTGGCGGCGGGCGACTCAGGCTGCCGCCCATTGGGGATCAGGGTGCGGTCGAGATCCGTGCAGAGCAACAACCGGGCCGGAGGGTCAGCAGCCATGGACAGCCTGCGGGAGCAGAGGGGACATCGCGGGCAGGATCGGGGCGATCGCGAACAGCAGAAGCCTAGAGATTGAAGAAGTCATAGTGTTCAAGGGCCTCAAGGATCCCTCTGGCGTGGGATTGCTCCGCGAGATAGACATGCTCGGTATCTCCCAGAATGGACAGTTCCTCCCGGTGACGGTTAGCAACAACAACCCCCAGGGTGTTGCCGCGCAGCATGTCTTCATCGCCACCGGACCCCCCGGTGGCCAGGATCCGATCCAACGGGATATTCCAGCGCTGGGCGATGAATCGCAAGGCCTGCCCCTTGGAGGCCCGGACAGGCACAAAGTCGAGATACTGACCAAATGACAGAGTCACATTGACCGATAGGTCTTGCTGCCTGAGAATGGCCCTGACCTGATCCAGAGACGGTGCATGTTGACTATCATAGTGATAGGAATATTTAAATTGACTTTGTTCCTTTCTCGACTGAGGCTGCAGACCAGGTAGCTCCTTCAGCGTCGCCCTGAGCACCTGGGGAGTCCAGAGGTGATTGATGTGCTTGGCCCAGGCTAGATCGGGTAGCCAGTGGGGAGCATAGTAAATTTCCGTACCGAGGCTGGTGATCAAGATATCCGGCACAGGGATATCATACTCGCGAATGATCGTCAGGACGGAATCGAGACGCCGCCCGGTGGCAATCCCGAACAGACAGCCCTTGCGGCGCTCACGGATCAACTGGCTGAGCAGACTCAGGCCTTCCCGATCCCCCAGCAACGTGTTGTCAATGGCGGTGAAGATGGCCTTGGTGCGCCGGCGGTCGCCGCTGAGGATTCGCGAGGAGGCCAGGGGCGATCGCTGCTGATGAACCAGCTGGTTGAGCTGATGGAGATAAGCCTCGGCATGGGCATCCCAGGAATAGAATTGGGCCACATGGCGCACTCCATTGTGTGAGAAGGTCTGCCACTGGTTGGCATCTTCAAGAATGGTGATCAGGGCCTGGGCAATCGCCTCCTTGTTGAGGGGATCCACCAACAGGCCATTGCGGCAGTTGGCAATGATGTCCACCGGGCCACCATTCTCCGTGGCCACCAAAGGCAGGCCACTGGCGGCTGCCTCCAGCAGGGTCAGGCCAAAGGGCTCTGTTAGAGCAGGATTGACGAACACACCCCGGGTGCTGGCTGCCAGGCGATAGATGAGGGGAACCTCATCGGAGCTGTGGTGCTTGGGCAGGGCGGCCAGGCCATAGAGGTCATAGGAATCCATGGCAATCAGCAACTCGGTGAACACCGTCTGGGGGCCTTCATCGAGATCCCGCACGTCATCACGATTGCCGGCCACGATCACCAGATTGGCGAGTCTCTGGAGTGGCTTCGACTCTCCGTAGGCTTCCAGCAGCGTGATGATGTTCTTGCGCAGATCCGGTCTGGAGAGCGCCAGAATCATGGGCTTGGTCGGATCCTTCAGAGAAACCTGAAGCCCGTCCTGAAAACCCGAGCCCTGAAGCGGATCAGACCCATCAGCAACATGAAACTGCTGGAGGTCTGTGCCGGGCGGGACGACCACCATCTTGTCAGGGTTGTAACAGTCATAGAGTTCATACTGATCTTCGATTTCATTGCGCGTGCTGGTGATCACGAGCGCCGCCTGGTTGATCACCTCCTCTTCGGCATCAATACGCCTGGAGATCTTGTAATCGTCCTCGATCTTTTCAAGGGCGAGACCCATGGAGATCAAGCGTCGATACTTGTCACGCCCCAGCGAGTGGCCCGTATGCACCAGGGGCAGCCCCGTCATACGGGCAAGTTTGACGCCCACGTAACCGGCATCCGCATAGTGGCTGTGCAGCACATCGGGCCTGGCGGGCTGATTCTGGATCCAGGTAAAGAGATGGTCGGCAAAACTGTCGAGGTGATCCCAGAGTTCCTCCTTGCGGAGGTAATCGGGCGGGCCCGCGTCGATCCGCACGATCCTCGCTTTGTCTGCCAGCGGCTCCAGAGGCTCGGCATAGTCGCCGCTGACGGCGGGATCCTCGATCCGGCGGGTGACCAGATCCACACCCGCCACCCAGGGGCTGCGGGCCAGGGCCTTGGCCAGCTCCACCACGTACTTGGTCTGCCCGCCCGTGTCGGGATCCCGGCCGAGTTCGAGCTGGCTGCCCCGGATCAGGCCATGGATGCTGATCAGCAGGATCCTGAGCGGCTCCTGGGGCACCTCCGAGGCCTGCAGCGTGCCGCCAGGGGCACTGGCTGGGGGGAGGGCCATGGAGCCAAGCGCATCAAAGACCTGAAGCCAGCCTGCTCAGGACTGGTGCCTTTCACAAGGTGAGGTCCACACGCCAATGCCCACCAGCCGATCACGGGTCTGACCCCACTGAACGACCTCAGAACAGGGGCAAGCGCAGCAGCTGGGCCCAGAGTTCCTGACCGGCCGTGAGGCTGCCGAGCTCCGCCGGGATCTCCAGCAACAGATCGGCACCCTGGAGCGAACCGATGCGGGAGGAGGCCTGGGAGCCCTCCACCACCGCCAGGAGCTCACCGGCGGGACCCACCGTCAGGCGGGCCCGGGCCAGTTCCGGGCGTCCGGCACCACGCTTCAACGGCCCCGCCAGCCTGACCCGCAAGCGGGGCAACGGATCGGGCTCAGCACCCTCGAGCTGCTGCAGCGCCGGCCAGAGCAGCTGCAGCGCCGTGATCGCCGCTGCCACCGGATTGCCCGGCAGTCCGAAGAACGGCACGCTGCCGCCCCGGGCAGGACGCTGCAGTGTCCCGTAGGCAAAGGGCCGGCCCGGCTTGAGAAACAGCTTCCAGAAGGCCACCGAGCCAAGCTCCGCCAGCAGCGGCCGGATCCAGTCGGTGTCGCCGGCGGACACCCCGCCGGTGCTGACCACCACGTCGCAGCAGGCCGCCAGATCGGCCAGCGCCTGGCGCAGCGCGATCGGATCATCGCCCACCACCCGCCGCTCCAGCAGGGGGTAGCCAAGCCGCTGGCACAGGCTCGCCAGCAGGGTGCCGTTGCTCTCCCAGATCTGGCCGGGGCCGCGCGGTGTTCCCGCCGGCACCAGTTCATCGCCGCTCACCAGCAGACCCAGCCGCGGCCGGGGCGCGACGGCCAGCTCCGCCACGCCGCAGCCCGCCAGCCGGGCCAGATCGGCCGGCCCCAGCCGCTCACCGCAGGCCAGCAGCTGCTGGCCCGGTGCCGCCTCTTCCTCGGCGCTGCGGATCCAGGGGTTGGCACCGGGGGCCTGCAGCAAGCGCAGCTCGCCGGCCTCCACGACCACCAGCTCCTGGGGCAGCACCCGCACGGCGCCCTGCGGCAGGGGGGCACCAGTGAGGATGCGGATCGCCTCGTGGGGCTCCAAGGCCCGATCGAACGGAGCTCCCGCGGCGGAACGCCCCACCAGCGGCCAGCACTGGCCGGGTTCCGCCGTTGGGCTGGCGATCGCGTAGCCATCCAGGATCGAGGCCCGAAAGCCCGGCACCGCCGCCGGGGCGATCACCGCCGCGGCGCACACCCGCCCGAGACACTGCTCCAGGGGCAGGGTGCGGCAGCCGGCCAGGGGCTGCAGGCTCTCCAGCACCAGACGCCGCGCCTGCTCGAGGGGCAGGCCCTCGGGCGGGAAGGGATCGGCCGGCGTCGGCAGGCCGGCGGGAAGGGCAGACGACATCGGCGGCGGGGATGGGCTCAGGTGGGCGGAAAGGGCGACGTGGGCACCGGCGGCGGCCCGGCAGCGAGGCGCTCCACCACTACGGCCGTGCCATAACACAGAACTTCGGTGGCACCGGTGGCGCCGCTCTCCACCTCGGAGCCGTCGTAGCGGGTGCCCACGATGGCATTGGCGCCGAGCTGGCGGGCATGGGCCACCATCTGGTCGTAGGCCTGCTGGCGGGTCTGTTCACACATCTCGGTGTAGGCACCGATGCGGCCGCCGATCATCGACTTGAGGCCACCGAGAAAACCCTGGATCAGGGTGGGCGAGCGCACCACGATGCCGCGCACGATGCCCTTGTACTCACGAATCGCGTAACCCTCAATCGTGAAGGTGGTGGTCACGAAGACGGGCTTGACCATGACTGGGCGCGAGGGGGTGGCCGGGATCGAAGGGGCGCCCTCAGGACAGGGGGCGCGAGGTTCAGCCTGGGGCAGGGCTGACCGATGGGCGCTGCCAGGGGCCATGGCGTCCCCCTTCCTTGGTGAGAAGCCGCACCGGGCCGATCGTCATCGCCGGATCGGCGGATTTGAGCATGTCGTAGAGGGTGAGCAGCCCCACCTGCACGGCGGTGAGGGCCTCCATCTCCACGCCGGTGGGGGCGGTGGTGCGGGTCGTCGCCTCCAGCCGCAGGCCGCTGCCATCGGCGGCAGGTTCGATCCGCACCCCCACACCGCTCAGGGCGATCGGATGGCAGAGGGGGATCAGCTCCCAGGTGCGCTTGGCGGCCAGGATCGCCGCCACCCGTGCCACCGCCAGCACGTCGCCCTTGGGGGCCCGGCCCTCCAGCACCAGGGCCAGCACCGCCGGCTCCATGGCAAGAAAGCCTTCGGCCACGGCACGGCGATCGGTGGCGGGCCGATCACCCACCTCCACCATGTGCACCTCGCCGGCGGCGTTGAGGTGGCTCAGCGAGGGGATCGGCTCTGACGCGGATCGTGGAGCTGGAGTTGCGTTCAAGGCACCGAAAGCGCCACAGACTTGATCATGGCGCGCCTCAGCCAGCGTGATGCCGGGCCTCCCGGTGCATCCAGCTGATCCAGTCGGCGGAGATCTGCTGGGGGCAGACCGCCTCGCACTCCAGGGTGTTGCTGCAGCTGCCGAAGCCTTCGTCTGCCATGCGCTGCTGCAGGGCGCGGGCCCGCTGCCCTCGCTCCGGCTGGCCCTGGGGCAACTGGCCGAGGTGGGCCAGCTTGGCCGCCACGAAGAGGCTGGCGGAGGCGTTGCGGCAGCTGGCCACGCAGGCTCCGCAGCCGATGCAGGTGGCCGTGTCGAAGGCCGAGGCCGCCTGCTCGCGCCCGATCAGCATCGTGTTGGCCTCCGGCGCACTGCCGGTGTTCACGGAGCAGTAGCCCCCCGCCGCCAGGATCCGATCGAAGCCGGAGCGATCGACGCAGAGATCCTGCAGCACCGGAAAGGCCCTGGCCCGCCAGGGCTCGAGCACCAGCGTGGCGCCGTCGTCGATGTGGCGCAGATACAGCTGGCAGACCGTGGTGGCGGCGAGGGGTCCGTGGGCCTGGCCGTTCACCAGAAAGCCGCAGCTGCCGCAGATGCCTTCGCGGCAGTCGTGATCGAAGCCCACGGGCCTCTGGCCGGCGGCGATCAGCTGCTCATTGAGCTGATCGAGGGCCTCCAGCAGGGAGAGATCGGCAGACACTCCCTCGAGCCGATGGCTCTCGAAGCCCCCGGGAGCATCCGGGCCGGCCTGGCGCCAGATCCGCAGGGTGAGGCAGAGGGTGCGGCTCATCGGTAGTCACGCGCCTGGGGAACCACGGTGCTGAAGCGGAGGGGCTCAATGTGGCGCTGCGGCACGCTGCCCTGGCGATGCTCCCAGGCGGCGATGTGGGCGAAATGGGCGTCGTCACGCAGGGCTTCGCCGGTTTCGCTCTGGTGCTCCTCGCGGAAATGGGCCCCACAGGATTCCTCCCGGGCCAGGGCATCGCGCAGCATCAGATCAGCCAGGCCGAGGAAATCCTCCAGCCGCAGGGCCTTCTCCAGTTCGCCCTGGATGGGGGTATCCACCACGGGCAGGCGGAGATCGTCGTGGAAACGCCGCGTCAGCTGCGCCACCTCCTCCAGCCCGCGACGCAGGCCGTCGGCCTGGCGGCTGATGCCACAGACATCGAGCATCAACAGCCCCAGCTCGCGATGCAGCCCATCCACCGAGCTGCTGCCGCCGATCGCCGTGAGGTGATCGATCCGGGCGCGCACGGCCGCGATCGCCGCGCGGCAGGCCGGGTGCTCGGGCCCCACCTCCGGTTGGGGATGCCCCGCCAGCCAGGCCGTCACCGTGGCCGGGGCAATGACATAGCCATCCGCCAGGCCCTGCATCAGGGCGCTGGCCCCGAGCCGATTGGCACCATGCTCGGAGAAATTGGCCTCCCCCAGCACAAACAGACCGGGAATCGTGCTCATCAGGTGGTAGTCCACCCAGAGCCCGCCCATCGTGTAGTGGGGAGCGGGAGCGATGCGCAGCGGCCTGGCGAAGGGATCCTCGCCGGTGATGCGCGCATACATCTGCAGCAGGTTGCCGTAGCGGGCCTCGATCGCGGCCCGGCCATCACGGGCGATCGCCTCGGCCAGGTCGAGATACACCCCCTGGGCGCCGCCGGAGCCGCCATCGCCGGGGCCGACCCCCTGGCCGGCGAGAAAGCGTTCGCGCGCCCGGCGGGAGGCCACATCGCGGGGCACGAGATTGCCGTAGGTGGGGTAGTGACGTTCGAGGAAGTAGTCGCGCTCGGCCTCGGGAATCTCCGCCGGCGGCCGGTCGTCGCCGGGCCGCAGGGGCAGCCACACCCGCCCGTCGTTACGCAGGCTCTCGCTCATCAGGGTGAGCTTGCTCTGGAAGGCGCCGCCGCTGGGGATGCAGGTGGGGTGGACCTGGGTGAAGCAGGGGTTGGCGAACCAGGCGCCGCGGCGATGGGCGCACCAGAGCGCGGTGGCATTCGACTTCACCGCATTGGTGGAAAGGAAATAGACGTTGGAATAGCCACCACTGGCCAGCAGCACGGCGTGGGCGGTGTGGCACTCCAGGGCGCCACTGAGCTGGTGGCGGCACACCACGCCCCGGGCGACGCCGTCGACCGTGATCAGATCGAGCATGTCGCGCCGGCAGAGCAGGCGCACCCGACCGGCCTCCACCTGCCGCAGCAGGGCCTGAACGGCGCCATACAACAGCTGCTGGCCCGTCTGGCCGCGGGCATAGAAGGTGCGGCTGACCAGGGCACCGCCGAAGCTGCGGTTGGCGAGGGTGCCGCCGTACTCCCGGGCGAAGGGCACCCCCTGGGCGACGCAGTGGTCGATCAGGCGGCCGCTGATCTCCGCCAGGCGATGGCAGCCGGCCTCGCGAGCACGGAAGTCGCCTCCTTTGACCGTGTCGCGGAACAGCCGTTCGATGCTGTCGCCATCGCCGGCGTAATTCTTGGCGGCATTGATGCCCCCCTGGGCCGCCACCGAATGGGCCCTGCGGGGGCTGTCGTGATAGGTGACCACGTCCACCGCGTAGCCCTGCTCCGCCAGGGTGGCGGCGGCCGAGGCCCCCGCCAGGCCGCTGCCCACCACCAGCACCCGCAGACCCCGTTTGTTGGCCGGGCTGATCCGTGGCAGATCCAGCAGGGTGCGCTCCCAGGCCGTGGCCAGCGGCCCCGCCGGCAGGCACGGATCCAGCCGGAGATCGTCAGGGGAGGCGTTCGCCATGGGGGCTGCCGTCATCGGCCCACCCCCTGCAGCACCAGCGCCAGCGGCAGCAGCGTGAAGCCGCCCCCCAGCAGCAGCGCCAGCCACCGACCGGCCATGCGGATGGGACCGGCGTTGGCGGGATCGAGCCAGCCGAGGCTGCGATGGGCGCTCTCGACGCCATGCAGCAGATGCAGGCCCGCCGCCGCACCGGCCGCCCCGTAGAGCAGCAGCACGCCGGGGTTCGCAAGCACGGCCCGCAGGGCCGCGAGCTCCGCCGCGGCCGGTGGACGGTGCCAGCGCAACTGCAGCAGATGCACCACCAGGAACAGCAGCAGCAGGGCGCCACTCCAGGGTGCAATGCGGGCCGCCAGGGCCGCGAGGGCCTCCGCGGGCCCGGCGGCGGCCCGGCGACTGCGCAGAACCAGGGGCCGCTGCGCACCGGCGGCGCGGGCGTTGCGGCTCACCCGCAGGAGCGCCGCCAGGCCATGGCCGAGCCCGACCGCCGCCAGGGCCAGCTCCAGCGGCGGCAACCACCAGGCGCTGTGCAGAACGGCCACCAGCCGGCCGAAGGCGTCCGGATCGATCAGGGCCACCCCCACACCCGCCAGGTGCAGCACCAGGAAGAGCACCAAGGCCAGGCCGAGCACGGCGATCATCGGCCGGATGGCCGCCCCCTCGGCTCCTGCGTCCATGGATGGCGCGGCGACAGCGACCCCCATGGTGGCGCCCAGCGCGCCTCCCTTGCAGAGGGCCATGGGAATGTGAGGACCCCCCTGGGCCCCTCGCCGTGCGCTGGACGCGCCCCTCCACCCTCCTGTGCGTCTTCATCACCCTGCTCAACGACCGGCTGGGCGAGAGCATCGTGTTTCCGCTGCTGCCCTACCTGCTGGCGGGGATCACCAATGACGGACGGGTGCTGGGGCTGCTGGCCGGAAGTTATGCCCTGGCCCAGTTCGGCTTCACACCGCTGATCGGCGCCCTGAGCGACCGCTACGGCCGCAGGCCGGTGATCATGGTCTGCGTGACGGGCTCCCTGCTGGGGCTGAGCCTGTTTGCCCTCACCCTGGCCTTGCCCTGGGCCAGCCTCTGGCCAGCGGCGGCGGCGGCCGGCTGGCCCCTGGGGCTGTTGTTCGCGGCGCGGCTGATCGATGGGGTGAGCGGCGGCACCGCCGCCACCGCCGCTGCGGTGCTGGCGGACATCTCGGCACCGGAACAGCGGGCCAAGGCCTTCGGGCTGATCGGGGTGGCCTTCGGGCTGGGCTTCATCCTCGGACCGGCGCTGGGGGGCGCCCTGGCCGGGATCACCATCACCCTGCCGTTGCTGCTGGCCGTGGCGATCGCCGCCCTCAACCTGGTGCTGGTGGTCCTGCTGCTGCCCGAAACCCATCCGCCAGAGGCCCGATCACCCCTGCCGCGCAAGCGCGATCTGCAACCCTTCGCCCAGCTGGCGCGGGTGCTCGCCAACCCGCAGGTGCGTCGCCTGAGTGCGGCCTTCTTCCTGTTTTTTCTGGCCTTCAACGGCTTCACGGCCGTGCTGGTGCTCTATTTCAAGCAGGCCTTCGGCTGGGGACCCACCACCTCGGCGCTGGCCTTCCTGGTGGTGGGTGTGGTGGCCACCCTGGTGCAGGGCGGCCTGATCGGACCGCTGGTGCAGCGCTTCGGTGAATGGCGCCTCACTCTGGCGGGCATCGGCTTGGTGATCGTGGGGTTTCTGCTGATCCTGCTGACCACGGTCGGCAACGCCCAGCCGCAGGTGTTCATCGCCCTGGCGATCCTGGCCACCGGCACCGGTCTGGTCACCCCCAGCCTGCGCAGCCTCGTCTCCCGCCGGCTCGATGAGGCTGGTCAGGGAGCCGCCCTGGGCAGCCTCCAGGGCCTGCAGAGCCTCACCGGCTTCGTGGGGCCTCCGCTGGCGGGCCTGGCCTACGAAACCGTGGGGCAGCAAAGCCCCTTCTGGTTCGGCACCGTGTTGATGGTGGGGGTGGCCCTGCTGGTGGCCGGGGGGCTGCCCGGTCAAGCAACGGCGTCACCGGGAGCAACGGAGTGAGATTGCTACGTTGCCGGAGAGGAACCGGCAGCGTGCGTCGCGTCAGCACCGCCGACAGCAGAACACCATGGGCGAGCCCGCCGTCGCTGCCGAGCTCTACATCAACCGCGAGCTGAGCTGGATCGATTTCAATCGGCGCGTGCTGGCCCAGGCGCTGAATGAACACACCCCGCTGCTGGAGCAGGCCAAGTTCAGCGCCATCTTCAGCAACAACCTCGATGAGTTCTTCATGGTGCGGGTGGCGTCGCTGAAGTCGCAACTCGAAGCCGGAGTCACCAGCCTCAGCGACGATGGCCGCACACCCCTGCAGCAGCTGGAGGCGATTCAGGCCAAACTCCGCCCTCTGCTGGATCTGCAGCAGCAGCACTACCGTCATTCGCTCAAGAACCAGCTGACCGAGTACGGCGTCCATCTGATCGATTACGCCAACCTCAGCAACCGCCAGCGGCAGTGGGTGGATCACACCTTTCAGACCGCCATCTTCCCGGTTCTGACCCCCCTGGCGGTGGATCCGGCCCATCCCTTCCCGTTCGTGAGCAACCTCAGCCTCAACGTGGCGGCCCTGGTGCGCGACCCAGACACGGGCCAGCAGCAGTTCGCGCGGGTCAAGGTTCCCCAGAAGATCCTGCCCCGCTTCGTGGAGATCCCCAGCGATCTGAGCGGCAAGCGGCCCAAGCCGGTGTTCACCGCGGTGCCGCTGGAGCAGGTGGTGGCCTTCAACCTGCAACTGCTGTTCCCGGGCATGACGATCGAGGGGCACTACTTCTTCCGAGTCACCCGCGACGCTGACCTGGAGCTGCGCGACCTTGAGGCCGACGACCTGATGGAGGCCCTGCAGGAGGGCCTGCGCAAGCGGCGCAAGGGCGGCGAGGTGGTGCGGCTTGAGGTGGCCGACGAAATGCCCGATGACGTGATCCACGTGCTCATGGAAGGGATGAACGTGGAGGCGCAGGACCTCTACCGCGTCAACGGTCCACTCGGCCTCGATGACCTGATGAGCCTGCTGGCGATCCCCTTGCCCCAGCTGAAAGACAAGCCCTTCCAGGGCCGCACCGTGCCGGCGCTGGCGCGGGCGCAGCGCAGCCATCTGGACGACGGCTCGCTGAAGGAGGAGGACTTCCAGAGCATCTTCGCGACGATTCGCCAGGGCGATGTGCTGCTGCACCATCCCTATGACCTGTTCGCCACCTCGGTCGAGGAGTTCCTCAACCAGGCCGCCGACGACCCGTCGGTGCTGGCGATCAAGATGACGCTCTATCGCACGTCAAAGGATTCGGCGGTGGTGGCCGCCCTGATCCGGGCGGCAGAGAACGGCAAGCAGGTGATGGCCCTGGTGGAACTCAAGGCCCGCTTCGATGAAGACAACAACATCCAGTGGGCCCGGCGGCTGGAACGCTCCGGCGTGCATGTGGTGTACGGGGTGCTCGGTCTGAAGACACACACCAAGATCCTGCTGGTGGTGCGCAAGGAGAAGCAGATTCTGCGCAGTTATGTGCATATCGGCACCGGCAACTACAACTCCCGCACCTCCAGCCTCTACACCGACGTGGGACTGCTGACCTCCCACACCGATTTCGGCCAGGACCTGGTGGAGCTGTTCAATTACCTCACCGGCTTCTCGAAACAACAGAGTTTCCGCAAGTTGCTGGTGGCGCCGGTCACCCTGCGCAAGGGCATGGAGGCGCTGATCCGCCGCGAGATTGACCTCGCCAAGGCTGGCCAGGGTGGTCACATCCGGGCCAAGATGAATGCGCTGGTTGATCCGGCGATCATTGGCCTGCTCTACGAAGCCTCCCAGGCCGGTGTGAAAATCGAGCTGGTGATCCGTGGCATGTGCTGCCTCAGGCCCGGAGTGGAGGGCATCAGCGAGAACATCCAGGTGGTGAGCGTGATCGGTCGTTTTCTCGAACACTCGCGCCTGTTCTGGTTTGCCAATGGCGGCAACCCTGAGATGTACTTCGGCAGCGCCGACTGGATGCCCCGCAACCTGGATCGACGGGTCGAAGCGGTGGCGCCGGTGGAAGACGCTCGGCTGCGCGGGCAGCTGGAGGATCTGCTGGAGCTCTATCTGGGCGACACGGGCGCCTGGCACATGCGCAGCGATGGCAGCTTTGAGCAGTTGCAGCCGGAAGGGGATGGTCTCCAGACCCAGGAGACTCTGATCCGGCTCTGGCGCGGCGGCCTCAGCTCTGCACGTTGAAGCGAAACAGCAACATCCGTTACACAAGCACCACCCTGTCGTTGTCTTGCTTACAGGATGTCTTTCGTTTACATTCCTCATCCCAGCAATAACGCTGCTACATTCCGGACACCAACTCACGGAGGCCGGGGTGATGAGTACGCCTCAGCGTTCCGCTCATGACGTAATCGCCAACACCGAGAACGTCAGCGGGCGCCGCACACCAAGCAAATCTGCCAGTGCTGCCAAGCAGGCTGTCGGCCGCATCAGCGCCGACACGATCGGCTGGTACCTGAGCACGATCGGCCGTGTGCCACTGCTCACACCGGCTGAAGAAATTGAGCTGGCCCATCACTTGCAACAGGGCAAGCGTCTGCTGGAGCTGCCTGCTGACACCCTCACGACCCAGCAGCGCCGCCAGATCCGCATGGGCCAGCGGGCGAGGGACCGGATGATGGCCGCCAACCTGCGCCTGGTGGTGAGCGTGGCGAAGAAATATCAGAACCAGGGGTTGGAGCTGCTCGACCTGGTCCAGGAAGGCGCGATCGGACTGGAGCGGGCTGTCGACAAATTCGACCCCGCCATGGGCTACAAATTCTCCACCTATGCCTACTGGTGGATCCGCCAGGGCATGACCCGCGCGATTGACAACAGCGCCCGCACGATCCGGTTGCCGATCCACGTCAGCGAGAAACTCTCGAAGATGCGGCGGATCTCGCGCGAGCTCTCCCACCGGCTCGGCCGTCAGCCCAACCGGCTGGAGCTGGCCCATGCCATGGGCATCCCTCCGAACGAACTCGAAGACCTCGTCTCGCAGAGCGCCCCCTGCGCCTCCCTCGACGCCCACGCCCGTGGCGACGAAGACCGCAGCACCCTGGGGGAACTGATCGCCGATCCGGCCAGCGGGGCGCACATCGAATCGATGGACCGCCTGTTCCAGAAGGAGCACCTCGGCACCTGGCTGGCCCAGCTGAACGAACGCGAGCGCCGCATCCTGCAGATGCGGTTTGGCCTGGAGGGCACCGAACCCCAGACCCTCGCCGAGATCGGCCGCCAGATCAACGTCTCCCGCGAGCGGGTGCGGCAGCTTGAAACCAAGGCGATCATGAAGCTGCGGCTGATGAGCAACCGCACCACCTACGGACAGCAGGCTGCCTGAGCACGACCCTTCCGGTGGACAACTGGGCCCTGAGCCAGCTGGTCGGCATCGGCGTCCTGGCCCTCTGGCTCGGCCTGCTGGCAGGAGCCGCCACGGCAATGGCGAAGCGCTGGCCGGAGCAACGTGAGTGGCGCCGCAAGGTCGTGCATGTGGGCTGCGGTCCGGTGATCCTGCTGGCCTGGTGGCTGGGGATCGACCGCAACATTGCCATCGGCCTGGCTGGGCTGATCACCGCCCTGGCCGCTCTCAATCACCGCCTGCGGGTGCTGCCCGCCATCGAAGACGTGGGCCGCGCCAGTTACGGCACCGTGGCCTACGGAGCCGCTGTCACCCTGCTGCTGTGGTTGTACTGGCCGGATCAGGCCGCTGCCGTGGCAGCGGGCGTGCTGGTGATGGCCTGGGGGGATGGCCTGGCGGGCCTGGTGGGTGTCTCGGTCGCCTCGCCCAGCTGGCGTCTCTGGGGCCAGCGCAAATCCGTGGCGGGCACCAGCGCCATGGCCGCCGCCAGCCTCAGCGTGCTGCTGTTGCTGCAGGCCTTCTCGGCAGTGCCCAGCCCGGCCGTCGGCGGCGCCACGACCTGGCTGGTCCCCATCGGCATCGCCCTGGTGGCCTGCCTGCTGGAGCAGGCGGCCCTGCTCGGCCTCGACAACCTCACGGTGCCCCTGGCCGTGGGCTGGCTCTGGAGCCTCTGCTACCCCGGAGCCAGCCTGTAGCCGCCGAGCCCTCAGGCCTGCAGCAAGTGCTCACAGCGGCATTCCCAGTCGCGCTGCGTGCCCAGTCCGGCAACCACCATCCGATCCGCCGGCTCCTCCCGCAGCCGCAGCTGCCACTGGCGGATCACATCAGCCCGCTCGATCCACTCATCCAGCACGGTGCGCTCGATCAGCGCCGGATCCCAGCAGCGGCCACGGGCGGTGTCCACGGCCCAGGCGAGCAGGTCGTCGAGCTGGAAGGGGCGGAAGCCCCCGAAGGCCGGCCCTGCCGTCTGCTCCAGATAGAAGAGCTGGAGAGGGTCGGTCAGGCCACAGAACTGCAGGAGATAGCTCATCACGGAACTCCTGAATCACACGAGGAGTCCAAACGTACCGAGATCCAAGAGATCGCATGTCCACAAGGAACATTTCGATGGAATCATCATACTTTGGCACTCGCAATCCTTGAGTGCCAATTAGCAGGATTCAGGTCGTCATGCCGCCGCCAGCTGCCGATCACAGGCCTGGCGCACCGCAGCGGCGAGATGGTCGAGCAACTGCCGCGTGGTGGCCAGATCGATGCAGGCATCGGTGATGCTCTGGCCGTAGGCGAGCTGGCTGAGGTCCTTGGGGATCTTCTGACTGCCCGCCACCAGATGACTTTCCAGCATCACGCCCATCACCCGCCGGGAGCCCTGGCGCAGCTGCTCGGCCACCTGCTCCAGCACCTCGCCCTGACGGCGGTAGTCCTTGTTGGAATTGCCGTGGCTGCAATCCACCATCAGCCGGGCCGGCAGGTTCTCCTTCTCCAGGGAGAGGGAGGCCGCCTCAATCGCTTCGCGGTGGTAGTTGGTGCCGGTCTTGCCGCCGCGCAGCACCAGATGACCATCGGGATTACCGGTGGTGGTCACGATCGAGGCCTGCCCCTCGCTGTTGATGCCCAGGAAATGGTGCGGCCGCGCCGCCGCCTGCATGGCATGGATGGCGGTGGTGGCACTGCCATCGGTGCCGTTCTTGAAGCCGATCGGCATCGACAGTCCCGAGGCCATCTCCCGGTGGGTCTGGCTTTCGGTGGTGCGGGCGCCGATGGCGGTCCAGCTGATCAGGTCGGCGATGTACTGGGGCACCACCGGATCGAGCAGCTCGGTGGCGGCCGGCAGTCCCATCTCAGCGAGGTGGAGCAGCAGGGTGCGGGCGCGGCGCAGGCCGGTGTTGATGTCGTAGCTGCCGTCGAGATGGGGATCGTTGATCAACCCCTTCCAGCCCACGGTGGTGCGGGGCTTCTCGAAATAGACCCGCATCACCACCTCCAGCTCGCCGCGGTGGCGCTGGCGCAGCTCCTGAATCGCCGCGGCGTACTCCTGGGCCGCGGCCACATCGTGCACCGAGCACGGACCCACGATCACCAGCATGCGGGCATCGTCGCCGCGCAGGATCGCCTTGATGCGCTCGCGGGCCTGCTGCACCGTGGCGGAAGAGGTCTCCGTGATCGGCAGATCCCGGTGCAGCAGTGCCGGTGGAACGAGGGGCCGGGTCTCCACCACGTGCAGATCGGAGGTGGCTGTCATGAACCCTGGGCTGCTCGTCTGGCGCCGCGGAACGGACTTCACCCTAGTCATCGGCTTCCGCGGGCCGTTCGGAGTGAACCTTTGGCAACGGTCGCCACCAACAGCCGGCCGGGCTGGCAAGAACAATGGAAGGCAGAAGCCGAAACCCCTGGGATGACCGTTGCCAGCTCGAGCCCTGCCAGCTCCTCCCCCGATCCGGCCAGTGTCCTCAGCAGCTACCGCGCCGCCGCGGCGGAACGGCAGGCCCTGGGGGTGCCGCCCCTGCCCCTGAACGCCGCCGAGACCCAGGCCCTCACCGAGCTGCTGGCGGCACCGCCAGCCGGGGAGGAGGCCTTTCTGCTGCACCTGCTCAGCGAGCGCATCCCGCCGGGGGTGGATGAGGCGGCCTACGTGAAGGCCGGCTGGCTGAGCGGCGTGGCCCAGGGCAGCGTCAGCAGCCCCCTGGTGAGCCCGGTGGAAGCCGTGCAGCTGCTGGCCACCATGATCGGCGGCTACAACGTGGGCGCCCTGATCGAACTGCTCAGCAGCGACGACAGCACCATCGCCGAGACAGCGGCCGAGGGCCTCAGCCGCACCCTGCTGGTCTACGACGCCTACCACGACGTTTTCGAGCTGGCCGAGCGCAACTCCTACGCCAGGCGGGTGATCGACAGCTGGGCCGCCGCCGAGTGGTTCACCGCCAAGCCCGAGCTGCCGGCCGAGATCACCGTGACGGTGTTCAAGGTGGAGGGCGAAACCAACACCGACGACCTCTCCCCCGCCACCCACGCCACCACCCGGCCGGACATCCCCCTGCACGCCATGGCGATGCTGGAGACCCGCATGCCCGGCGGCCTGGAGCTGATCGCCGAGCTCAAGACCAAGGGCCACCCGGTGGCCTACGTGGGCGATGTGGTGGGCACCGGCAGCTCCCGCAAATCCGCCATCAACTCGGTGCTCTGGCACACCGGCACCGACATCCCCCATGTGCCCAACAAACGCAGCGGCGGCGTGGTGCTGGGCAGCAAGATCGCGCCGATCTTCTTCAACACGGCTGAAGACTCCGGCGCCCTGCCGATCGAGTGCGACGTGACCGCCCTCAACTCCGGCGATGTGATCACGATCCGCCCCTATGCCGGCACGATCGAGCGGGCGGCCGGTGAAGCCAACGCCGGCGAGATCGTGGCCCGCTTCGAGCTCAAGCCCAGCACGATCACCGACGAGGTGCGGGCCGGCGGCCGCATCCCCCTGATGATCGGCCGCTCCCTGACCGACAAGGTGCGCGCCCAGCTGGGCCTGCCCGCCTCGGATCTGTTCATCCGGCCGGTGGCCCCGGCCGACACCGGCAAGGGCTTCACCCTGGCCCAGAAGATGGTGGGCAAGGCCTGTGGCCTGGCGGGCGTGCGGCCGGGCACCAGCTGCGAGCCGCTGATGACCACCGTGGGCTCCCAGGACACCACCGGGCCCATGACCCGCGACGAGATGAAGGAGCTGGCCTGCCTCGGCTTCTCGGCGGATCTGGTGATGCAGAGCTTCTGCCACACCGCCGCCTATCCCAAGCCGGTGGACCTCAGGACCCACGCCGAACTGCCCGACTTCATGGCCTCCCGCGGCGGCGTGGCGCTGCGACCCGGCGACGGCATCATCCACAGCTGGCTCAACCGCATGCTGCTGCCCGACACCGTGGGCACCGGCGGCGACAGCCACACCCGCTTCCCCCTGGGCATCTCCTTCCCGGCCGGCTCGGGCCTGGTGGCCTTCGCCGCCGCCATCGGCGCCATGCCGCTCGACATGCCCGAATCGGTGCTGGTGAGATTTTCAGGTTCCCTGCAGCCGGGCGTGACCCTGCGCGATGTGGTGAACGCGATTCCCTACGTGGCGATCCAGCAGGGGCTGCTCACGGTGGCCAAGGAGGGCAAGAAGAACGTGTTCAACGGCCGGATCATGGAGATCGAGGGCCTGCCCGATCTCAAGCTGGAGCAGGCTTTTGAACTGACGGATGCGACCGCCGAACGTTCCTGCGCCGGCAGCACCATCAAGCTCAGCGTGGAAACGGTGAGCGAATACCTGCGCAGCAACGTGGCTCTGCTGAAGAACATGATCGCCCGCGGCTACGGCGATGCCCGCACCCTGGCCCGCCGGATCCAGGCGATGGAGGCCTGGCTGGCCAAGCCGGTGCTGATGGAGGCCGATGCCGATGCGGAGTACGCCGCCGTGATCGAAATCGACCTCGATGCGATCACCGAACCGATCCTGGCCTGCCCCAACGACCCCGACAACGTCAAGACGCTCTCGGAGGTGGCGGGCGCGCCGATCGATGAGGTGTTCATCGGCTCCTGCATGACCAACATCGGCCACTACCGGGCCGCCGCCACGGTGCTGGAGGGCCAGGGCGCCAATGCCGCCCGCCTCTGGGTCTGCCCCCCCACCCGCATGGACGAGGAGATGCTCAGGCAGGAGGGCTACTACGCGATCTTCGAGGCGGCCGGCAGCCGCATGGAGATGCCGGGCTGCTCGCTGTGCATGGGCAACCAGGCCCGGGTGGAAGACGACACCACCGTGTTCTCCACCAGCACCCGCAACTTCAACAACCGCCTCGGCAACGGTGCGCAGGTGTACCTGGGCAGCGCCGAACTGGCGGCGGTGTGCGCCCAGCTGGGCCGCATCCCCACCAAGGAGGACTACCTGGCGATCGCCGCCGAGAAGATCGACCCCAACGGCGCCACGCTCTACCGCTACCTCAACTTCGACCAGATCGAGGGCTTCGAAGACCAGGGCCGCGTGGTGAGCAGCGAGGAGGAGGCCAAGGTGCTGGCAGGAGTTTGATTCCACCCATCGAGGCCCTGCGGTCCCTGCGGCTGAGGGCCTTCCACTTCGACAGGGACAGCTGGCAATCCACCCGGAGCATCCGCAGGCTCATCGAGGAGCGCTGGTGGGCTGTGGCCCTGGCGTTGCTGCTCACCGGCTTCAGTGCCGCCGCCGCCGCCCTGCTGTTCAAGACCGGCGTGGGCTGGCTGGGCACCTGGCGACTGAGGCTGCTGGAGATGGCTCCCGCAGCCCTGGTGCTGCCCCTGATGGGCGGGCTGGGGAGTCTGGTCTCGGCGCTGCTGATCCGGGAGCTGGCCCCCACGGCCGCGGGATCGGGGATCACCCAGGTGATGGTCTTCCTCAAGGGACGTCCCATGCCGATGGGCTTCCGCGTGGCAATGGTGAAGCTGGTGGCGGGGATCCTGGCCATCGGCTCGGGCTTTCCGCTCGGTCCCGAAGGACCCTCGGTACAGATGGGGGGATCGGTGGCCTGGCGGCTGGCCAAGGTGCTGCGGGCCCCTGCGGCCTTCCTGAGGGTGATCGTGGCCGCCGGCGGCGGGGCGGGCATCGCGGCCGTGTTTCACGCTCCGATCGGCGGCTTCTTCTACGCCGTGGAAGAACTGCTGCGCGGTGCCCGGCCGGTGGTGCTCCTGCTGGTGCTGGTCACCACCTTCCTGGCCGACACCTGGGCCGATGTGATGGGACTGACGGCCCTGGGTCTTCAGTCCAGCGGTCTGAACGTCAAGGGCTTCCTGCTGGACAGGGAATTCACCCCCATGCTCCGGTTCCTGCCCGTGGATCTGCTCTACCTGATCGCGCTCGGGATCGTGGTGGGTCTGCTGGCAGAGCTCTACTGCCGCTACGTGATCCGCATGCAGTGGCTGAGCCACCGCTGGTTCGCCCCGCATCTGGTGAGCCGCATGGTGATCGCCGGGGTTCTCCTCGGCCTGGTGTATGCCTGCCTGCCGCCGGAATTCCGCAACAATGCCGGCCTGCAGCAGGCCGTGGCTGAGGGCCATGTGGAAATCGGCACGGCGCTGGGGATCTTCGTCCTGCTGTTCTTCAGCACGGGTCTTTCCGCAGCGTCCGGAGCTCCCGGGGGCCTGTTCGCGCCGATGCTCACCCTGGGGGCCACCATCGGCCTGGCCTGCGGGGGCCTGGCCGAGCACCTCACCGGCCACGTGCCCACCACCTTCGTGTTCGCGGGCATGGGGGCCTTTGTGGCGGGCTGCTCCCGCACGCCGATCACCGCCGTGTTCCTCGCCTTCGCCCTCACCAAAGACCTGCTGATCCTCAAGCCGATCCTGGTGGCCTGCCTGGCCAGCTTCCTGGTGACCCAGGTCCTGCATGGACAATCGATCTACGAACGCCAGATCGAGCTGCTGCGGGCCTTCGACGCCAACGGAAAAGGGACAGCGGCGGCTCACCACTCAATCGCTGAGCCGAGCAATTCGTCGACCTGATCGTGGCTGGGAATATCCAGTCCGGCCGGGCCCTCTGGCGCGAGCGTTGATGGACTTCATGAGCCGGCCTGATGTTCAGTGATGACGCGACAGGATCCAACCTCAAGGATTTTTCCCTGATGGATGCCGGCAACAATGCCATCATCCTACGAGCCTCCGTCATCACGATTGCAGCGAAACTTCACTCCCAAATGCGCGGCTTCTGCCTCGATACAGGCGCGTCTGACTGCCAGATCATCAACGTCAGAAAAAGGGCCTCCAGCGGCACCCTCGCAACTCAATTCGCCAGACGATGGAGTTCCACTGTCTTGCAAGCATTCTCCATCGACTGCATTACCAAGAAGGTGTTGCCTGCGCGAAATCCAGCGCCAAGCGCAACATGCTCACCATACCGACTTTGGCCATCTCCATGCAAGCTATCCAGGCGCACCTGCAACCCTTCTGACTTCCGTAAACGTAAGCATTCAGGGGTCGGGACAGCACGCGGCGAACATCGTCTCTGCTGAACCCTTGACGGCGTCCTGATTCCCGTTTGCATCTCAGGCAGAGACTGCTTGAGATGGGCGCCCCTCCTGCTGGCATTTCCGAGGTGGACTGGTTGTCGTGGCCAGCTGGTGCCAGGGAGTTCATTCTGGCTCAACAGGAGGAGATGGTGCAGCTCCGCGTCCAGCTCACCGCCCTGGCGACCGAACTGGCCCATCTGCGCGAGCGGATCGGCCGCAGCTCCCGCAATTCTTCCAAGCCTCCCTCCAGTGATGGCCAGGGGTTTAGGCCGCCCGAACGACGCAAGGGCAGTGGCCGCAAGCGCGGCGGCCAGCC
This sequence comes from Synechococcus sp. CBW1002, assembly GCF_015840915.1. NCBI lineage: Bacteria > Bacillati > Cyanobacteriota > Cyanophyceae > Synechococcales > Synechococcaceae > Synechococcus > Synechococcus sp. CBW1002. Next base: position 1,169,253 of record NZ_CP060398.1, on the reverse strand, counting down.
GGGCCATCCCGGATCTGGGCCGGAGCTGCTGCCGATCGAGCGGGTGGATGAGGTGGTCGAGCACCACCCCCAGGCCTGCCGCCGCTGCGGCACGTTGCTACAGGGTCAGGATCCCGAGCCCTTGAGGCACCAGGTGATCGAGATTCCACCGATCACGCCTCTGGTGATCGAGCACCGGCTGCACCGCCTGGTCTGCCCCTGCTGTTCCACCAGCACCTGTGCCTCGTTACCGGCGGAGGTGGAAGTAAGCCATTACGGTCCCCGGCTCAGTGCTCTGGTGGGTCTGCTGGGTAGTGCCTTCCCGTTGAGTTTCAGCAAGACCCAGGCGCTGCTGGATCAGCTGCTGGGGGTACAGATCAGCCGGGGAGCGATGGCCACTATCCGCCAGCGCTTGAGTGCAGCACTGGAGCAGCCCATGCAGGAGGCCCTTGCGTTTGCCCGTCAGCAGTCGGTGGTCTATGTCGATGAAACCGGTGCCCCCACCGGTAATGCCGATGGGGGCAACCCCGATGGCCGGCGCGGCTGGGAGTGGGTCATGGTGACCGCCATGGGGGTGACAGTGTTCTTGCAGAGCCTGAGCCGCTCGGCTGCCGCCGCGATCGACCTGCTCGGGAATGCCTTTGGCGGAATTGTGGTGAGCGATCGCTTCTCCGCCTACAACCATCTCCCGCTGGAGCAGCGCCAGCTGTGCTGGGCGCACGTGATCCGCGATCTCACTGCCATCGCTGACCGTCAGGGCGCCAGCGGTGAGATTGGAGCGGAGCTGCTGGGCCTGCAGCAGCAGCTGTTTGCCCAGTGGCACCGCTACAAAGACGGAACGATCGACTGGTCCACGTTGCAGCAGGGCTGTCGGCCGATCCGCCAGGCGTTTGTGGGCACGCTGCAGCGGGTTGTGGAGCTGGGCTGCCAGCGCGGCGAGCGAACGCCGTGGGCCAAGACGGTGCGTACCTGCCATCAGTTGCTGCAAGTGAGCGATGGCCTCTGGACCTTCCTGGAGATTGAAGGGATCGAGCCCACCAACAACGCAGCCGAGCGTGCCCTGCGCCATTCGGTGATTCAGCGCAAGATCAGCCATGGCGTCCAATCCCGCCAGGGTGCAATCTGCCGCAGCAGGTTGCTCACGGTCACCACCAGCCTGCGGCAACAGGGCCGTGATATCTGGCAGTTCCTGGAGCAGGCCTTGATCGCCCATCATCGCGGCGGTGAGATGCCATCGCTGTTGCCGAATCCCTGAGCCGGCCGTCATCGATCGTGGTGTCTGTGGTCGCTTGGTGATCAGCGATCAAGGGCGGTGAATGCTGCGCGGCTGCGTCACGGCCCCTGAACGGATACCCGTAAACAAAGCACGACTGACTGCGTTACCTCAGCATTGAGCCCGGCCAAGGAGAGACTCGAATCCTCCATTATCGCAAGTTCATCATCAGCGCAAAGGCGCCTGTTGACGGGCTGAGTAAATCCAGGCAGACAGGCGCTGTCGTGTCGCTGAGCAGGCTCAGAGAATCAAGGGCTGGGCAACGAAGTCGGCAGCAGCGAGAGTGCCGTCAGGATTGGGATAATTGGCAAAACCCACGGTCACATCGCCATACTGGGAGTTAGCGGTGGTGAGCACACTGGGAACGCAGGAATCGCTCTTCACCACGTCCAGATCGCGCCAGCGGGCTTTGGCTTTGAAAGCCTCGGAGGACTTGCGTTTGACCGTCACCACGGAGGCGGCAGGCAGGCGGTACTTACCATTATCAGTCGAGCAATGGTGTAGGAGCCATCTCCATTCTCCCAGATGCCATAGGCCGTATGGGTGATATCCAGACCCAAGTCGGGGAAGCGGATGTTGATCTGCCGGCCGCTGTCCAGATCCACAAGAAAGGCGGTGGAGACAAGGCTGTAACCCGTCAGGGAATCGGCGGAAGCGATGTCGCAGTTGCCCACGGCCAGCCCCCCCATCCACGCTGTGGACAAAGGTGTAGGAGCTGCTTCACCGCTGCGGGTCTGACCCTGAAAGCTGCGGTAGCCGGAACTGGTGGAGCCATCAATGGCACCGGTATAGAGAAAGCCCACGGTGTTGGGATCCTCCCCCGAGGCCGACCCGCCGCTGACATTGCGCGTGTAAGCCCCCACCAGATCGACCAGACCACCACCGAGGTTGTCGGGGCCATACACGCTGGTGCCATTGACATTGGTGAAGGGCCCAGTCTCGGGAGCCTCGATCGTGTACCAGGTGCTGGAACCACTAACACCATCGCGTTGCACCGGGTCGAGGGGACCCTCGTAGACAAGGCCGACAGAACCCGGGCCGGTGGCGCAGAAACGTGACATTGGCCTGATTCTGGGTGGGGTTGTACTCAAACGGTGAGATCACCTGCAGCTTCGGCATGACACCCGTTCAGCAGCCCCCGCTCTAGCCAGGCCAGGCAACCGGCACCAGGGATCCGTGAGACTGATCGATTGGCATGCCCCTCCCCCTGAACCAGGAAACCCTGCTGTTCGAGCCCGCCCAGCCCGTCGCCGGTGCCCTGCGGGCCGTGCTGGCCTTCCCCAGCACCTACTCCGTGGGGATCACCAGCCTGGGCTACCAGGTGGTCTGGGCGACCCTGGCGCGGCGCGCCGACGTGGATGTGCGGCGCCTGTTCACGGATCGCAGTGACCCACCCCACCGTCATGGCGACCTGTTCGGCCTGTCCTTGAGCTGGGAGCTGGACGGGCCGGTGCTGCTGGATCTGCTGGAGCAGCAACGCATCCCCCTCTGGGCCGAGCAACGCGGCGAGAGCGATCCGATCGTGTTCGGCGGCGGACCGGTGCTCACCGCCAACCCGGAGCCGCTGGCGCCTTTCTTCGATGTGGTGCTGCTCGGTGATGGCGAGGAGCTCCTGCCGGCCTTCATCGATGCCGTGCAGCAGCATCGGGATCAACCACGGGCGGAGCGGCTGCGGGCCCTGGCCCAGGTGCCGGGGATCTACGTGCCCAGCCTCTATGTCCCCCGCTATGCAGCCGGCGGTGAGCTGCTGGCGGTGGAGCCGATCGAGGCGGGCGTGCCGTCCACGGTGGCCAAGCAGACCTGGCGGGGCAACACCCTCAGCCACTCCACGGTGATCACCCCGGAGGCCGCCTGGCCCGACATCCACATGGTGGAGGTGGTGCGCAGCTGCCCCGAACTCTGCCGCTTCTGTCTGGCCAGTTATCTCACCCTGCCCTTCCGCACGCCATCCCTCGACGACGGCCTGATCCCGGCGGTGGAAAAGGGTCTGGCGGTGACGAAGCGCCTGGGGCTGCTGGGGGCTTCCGTGACCCAGCATCCCCAGTTCCCGGAGCTGCTGCAGTGGCTGGATCAGGACCGCTTTGAGGGCACACGGGTGAGCGTCAGCTCGGTGCGGGCCGCCACCGTGACCGCCGAGCTGGGGCGCATCCTGGCGAAGCGGGGCAGCAAGTCGCTGACGATCGCGATCGAGAGCGGCAGCGAGCGGATGCGGCAGGTGGTGAACAAGAAACTCGCCACCGAGGAGATCGACGCCGCGGCTCGCTACGCCCGAGAGGGTGGCCTCAGCGGCCTGAAGCTCTACGGCATGGTGGGCCTGCCCAGCGAGGAGGAGGCCGATGTGGAGGCCACCGCCGCCCTGATGCTGGCCCTGAAAAAGGCGACCCCGGGGCTGCGGCTGACCCTGGGGGTGAGCACCTTCGTGCCCAAGGCCCACACCCCGTTCCAGTGGCAGGGCGTGCGGCCGGAGGCCGAGAAACGGCTCAAGCTGCTGGCCAAGCGGCTCAAGCCCAAGGGGATCGAGCTGCGGCCGGAAAGCTATGGCTGGAGCGTGATCCAGGCCCTGCTGTCGCGCAGCGACCGGCGGCTCGCGCCGGTGATCGCCGCCGCCCGCGGCAGCCACGACAGCCTGGGGGGCTGGAAGAAGGCCTACCGGGCTGCGCAGGCAGGCGAACTGGAGCCCGCTGCCGGTTCGCCGCTGCCACGGCCACCGGCCTGGGAGGAGGTGGTGCACGCCGAATGGGAACCGGGCCGGGTGCTGCCCTGGGTGCATCTGCAAGGTCCCCTGCCTGAAGCAACCCTGCAGCGGCACCGGCAGGACGCACTGCCCAGGCAGGAGGCCATCGGCTGAACCCGCTCCGACCAGGTCTCAGTGGGACGCCGGCGGGCGGCCCACCTGGGACAGCCCGGCCAGCAGCACCCAGCCGGCCACATTGATGCGGCTGTCATAGAAGGGCATATCCGTGGCATGCAGGGCCACCAGCACCAGGGTCGCCGTCCACCAGGCCCGCTCGAACAGGCTGGACGCGGCCATGCCGAACCAGGCGGCACGCAGCAACAGCCAGAGCACGAAGCCCACCAGCAGCACCGCCACCGGCAGACCGTGGCTCACGGCCAGGTCGATCGGCAGATTGTGGGGATGGCCATGCCACTGGCCCGTGCGCAGCGGATAGATCAGGCTGAAGGCCGCCGCGCCCCAGCCGAGCCAGGGGCGTTCGCCGATCAACTCCAGGGCCACACCCCACTGGGCCAGCCGGGTGGAGGCCTGCACCCGATCGCCGCTGTGCTCCAGGTCGCTGAGCCGGCCCCAGATCGCTTCAGGCACCAGCTGGCGCAGGGGCTCCTGCACCAGCTCCGGCACCCCCTGCACGCTGGCCAGCGCCACCAGCACCACCAGCAGGGTCAGCAGGGGCAGCAGCCACAGCCAGCTGGCTGGCCCCACCACCAGCGGCACCGCCAGCACCAGGGCACCCCAGGCGTTGCGGGAATCGGTGAGGTACACGGCCGCCACCACGCCTGACGCCATCAGCAGGGCCAGGGCCAGCAGGATCCCGGCTGACCGGGATGGCACGCCGCCACCAGCGGGATCCCGCACCCCCTGGCGCCAGCGCTGCCAGGTCTCGAGCAGCGCCGCCAGTTGCAGAGGCCAGGCCAGGGCCAGCCAGGAGCCGGCGATGTTGGCGTAGTCGAACAGGCCGGCCAGACGGTCCTCCGGGCTGCCGCCTGCCTTGAGGTGCCAGATGATCAGACCCCCCAACACCTGAAACGGGCCGCTCCAGCCAAACCAGAGCTGGCCCAGGCCGGTGATCACCACGGGCACGGTGCCGGCCACCAGCCACAGGGCCACCCGCCGCCGGGCCGCCGGCGTGGCCAGATAGGGCTGATAGCCCCAGAACGCCCAGAAGAACGGCAACCAGTTGCCCAGTCCCACCCAGGCCAGGCCGCCGCTGCGGGCCCCGAAGCAGCCGGCCACCATCAGCAGGGCGATCAGCAGCAGCACCCGATTGCTCCCGTCCTGCCAGGGCGAGGAGCGACCGCGGCTCCCCTGGATCAGGGCCACGAACAGCAGCAATCCCCCCAGGAAGGCACTGCTGGCCAACAGAAACAGACCCAGCTGAAAACATCGCCAGCCCAGGGGGGACGCGTCAGCAGGTCGATGACCGAGCAGGTGCGCATCGAGCGCGGCCAGGCGAATCGCGGCCAACGGCCTCAGATCAGTTGCCATCAATCGAACACGGCCGTGCGGCCGCGATAGACCATCACCTGACGGCGCAGATGCAGGCGCAGCGCCCGCGCTAGGGCGAGCCGCTCGGTGTCGCGCCCCTTGCGGATCAGATCGTCCACATCGTCGCGGTGGCTGACGTGCACGGTGGCCTGCTCAATGATCGGGCCGCCGTCGAGATCCTCGGTGACGTAGTGGGCGGTGGCGCCGATCAGCTTGACACCCCGCTCCCAGGCACGGTGATAGGGCTGCGCCCCCTTGAAGGCCGGCAGAAAGGAGTGGTGGATGTTGATCACCTGCCGCTGGACCGTTGACCCGGAGCGTCCCCCGCCCATGAACCCCTCGAGCCAGGCCGGGCTGAGCACCTGCATGTACTTGGCCAGCACCACCAGCTCAATGCCGTGCTGCTCCAGCAGCGCCAGTTGCTGAAGCTCCACCTCGGCCTTGGTCTCCGCCGTCATCGGCAGATGGACGAACTGAACCCCGAAGCCTTCGGCCACCTGCCGCAGATCCGGATGGTTCGACACCACCAGCGGCACCAGCATCGGCAGCTCGCCGGCCCGGGTGCGCCAGAGCAGATCCACCAGGGCATGGTCCTGCTTGCTCACGAAGATCGCCACCCGGGGCGTTTCATCGGAGAAGTGCACCTGTCCTTCCCCCCCCAGCCGCTCGGCCAGGGCCAGCACCGCGGGCGTGATCGCTTGCCGCGGCAGCCCGAAACCGTCCAGCGCCCACTCGATCCGGCTGAGGAACAGGCCGGCACCGGCATCGGTGTGGTGATCGGCGTGGCGGATGTTGCCGCCGTTGGCGGCCACCCAGCCGGAGAGCTCGCTCACCAGGGCCGGACGGTCCGGACAGATGACCTGGAGGATGGCCGTGGGGGAGCTCATGCCGGCGCGAAGGGCGGAACCGCAATTGTGCCGAGCGGAACGCCGATCTCCGCCGACAGGGGCCACGGGTAAAATCACGCCGCATTGAACGCCCGGTCGGCGAATTCCCATGGTTGCTGCCAGCACTGCCTCCAGAACGGGTGTCTTCGATCTGCTGCGCCGCCTCGTGATGATCGGCGTGGCCCTGGTGCTTTCGGTGTCGCTGGCGGCCTGCGATGGCGGCCAGAGCCGCAAGGCCCCCAGCATCAGCCCGGCGGACATGGCCCTGATCACCCGTCAGGCCGAGGGCTTCCTCGCCGCCAAGGATCGCTTGCCTGAGCTGGCCAATCTGGTCAACCAGCGCGACTGGGTCTTCACCCGCAACCTGATCCACGGACCCATGCAGGAAGTGGGCCGCGAGATGCTCTACATCAACCAGCGCCTGCTGCCCGCCGACCGGGCCGAAGCCGGCAAGCGCGCCGACCAGCTCAAGAGCGCCCTGGCCCAGCTCGATGAGGCCGCCCGCCTCCAGGACGGCGAGCGGCTGCGCAAGTCGTACATCCAGGTGGCCAGCGGCTTCGGCTCCTATGCCGAAGTGATTCCTGCCCCAGCTCTCGACGCCGCCGAGCAGGCCTGACCCGCTTGCACCAGGCCAGCACCTGCGGGGCCCGCCGCGCTGACGTGATCGTCATCGGGGCGGGCCTTGTTGGTGCGTCCACCGCCTGGTGGCTGCAGCAGCAGGGCCATGCCGTCGTTCTGATCGATCCCGCCCTGGCTGGGCCCAAGGGGAGTGAGGTCGGCAAGCCTGACCCAGCGGTTCGCAGTGGCAGCCGCGCGGCCCTGGGGCTGCTTATGGCCGATGTCGCACAGCGCAGCAGTGGCCGGGGCTGGCGCCTGCGGCAGCGCAGCCGCATCCTCTGGGACCTGTGGTGCCGGCAGCTGGCGGAGGCTGGCTGGCCTGTGCCACGCCGTCCGGGCCTGCTGGTGCTGGCCGGTGATGCCGAGACCCAGGAGCGCCAGCAGCGGCTGGTGCTGGAGCGGCAAAAGCGAGGGGTGCCGCTGGAGTGGTGGGAGCGGCCGCAGCTGGAGCGGCTGGATCCGTTGGTGCCCGCCGCCGCCCTGGGCGGGCTGTACTCCCCCCGCGATGGCCAGATCGATCCGATCGCCGCCCTGGAGGCCCTGCTGGGGGATGGTCTGCGGCAAGGAGTGCAAGGACTGGCCGAGCGGGTGCTGCGCCTGGAGCGACCGGTGAACGGGGGCTGGAGCGCCGTGCTCGCCGGCGGCGACCACCACCGGGCCGACTGGGTGGTGATCGCCGCCGGCCTGGGATCGGCGGGGCTGCTGCGCCAGGTGCCAGAGCTCGCGGGGGCTGCTGCCATCCCGCCGCTCGAGCCGGTGCTGGGCCAGGCCCTGGAGCTGGAACGAGGCCCAGACGCGAACGATGAAGCCCTGTGGAGCTGGCCGGGAGCGGTGGTGTGGCGCGGCCTCAACCTGGTGCCCCGACCCGATCTGGCCGGTGGTCTGCGCTTCTGGCTGGGTGCCACCCTGGAGCCGGGAGAGCGGGCCGATCCGCTGGCCCTGGAGCGGTTGCGCAGCCTGAAAGGGGAGGCACCCCCGTGGCTGCAACAGGCACGGCTTCTGCACAGCTGGCAGGGGTGCCGTTGCCGTCCCCAGGGCAAGCCGGCACCCCTGCTGGAAGCCCTGGCAGACGGCCTGCTGCTGGTGAGCGGCCACTACCGCAACGGCGTGCTGCTGGCGCCGGCCAGCGCCGAGTGGGTGGCCCAGCAACTGGAGCCAGCAACACTTCCGGCGGCTGGGACCTGAGCACCTGCCAGCAAAAAGCCCCCCAAGTAGGGGGGCTGGATGAGGGAGCGGATCGGAATCGGAGCGGCAGGGCCGCCCGCAGGCTCACTTGCTCTCGGTGAACTCGGCGTCGATCACATCGTCGCTGCTGGCGGCGGAGGCTCCGTTGGAACCGGACGCCCCGTTGCCACCGGGGGCCTCGGCGCCTGCTTCAGCGCCCGCCTGCTGGTACACAGAGGCACCGGCGGCGTAGAGGGCCTGCTGGAGCTGCTCGAGGGTGCTCTTCATGGTGTCGTAATCCTCCTTGTCGATCGCTTCCTTGAGCGTCTTGGAGAATCCCTCCACCTTGGCCTTGTCGTCGGCACTCACCTTGTCGCCCAGCTCACCGAGTTGCTTCTCGGACTGGTAAACCAGGGTTTCGGCCTGGTTCTTGAGGTCGATGCGCTCGCGCTTCTCCTTGTCGGCGGAGGCGTTCGCTTCGGCGTCCTTGACCATCTTCTCCACCTCGTTATCACTGAGGGTGGAGGCGCCGGTGATCGAGATGCTCTGCTCTTTGCCGCTGCCCTTGTCCTTGGCGGTGACGCTGAGGATGCCGTTGGCGTCGATGTCGAAGGTGACTTCGATCTGGGGCACGCCGCGGGGAGCGGGGGGGATGCCATCGAGGCGGAAGGTGCCGAGCGACTTGTTGTCGCTGGCCATCTCGCGCTCCCCCTGCAGCACGTGGATCTCCACGTTGGTCTGCCCATCCACGGCGGTGGAGTAGGTCTCCGACTTCTTGGTGGGGATGGTGGTATTGCGGGTGATCATCTTGGTCATCACGCCACCGAGGGTCTCCACACCCAGCGAGAGCGGCGTGACGTCCAGCAGCAGGATGTCCTTCACCTCACCGGCGAGCACACCGCCCTGGATGGCGGCACCCACGGCCACCACCTCATCGGGGTTGACGGTCTGGTTGGGATCCTTGCCTGTGACCCGCTTGACCAGCTCGAGAACGGCGGGGATACGGGTGGAGCCGCCCACCATCACCACTTCGTCGAGCTCTGAGGAGGAGAGCTTGGCGTCCTTGAGGGCCTGCTCCACCGGCACGCGGCAGCGGTCGATCAGCTTGCTGGCCAGCTCCTCGAACTTGGCGCGGGTGAGGGTGAGATCGAGGTGCTTGGGACCTTCAGGGGTAGCCGTGATGAACGGCAGGTTGATCTCACTCTGGGTGGCGCTGGAGAGCTCGATCTTGGCCTTCTCGGCGGCCTCGGTGAGGCGCTGCAGGGCCTGCTTGTCCTGACGCAGGTCGATGCCCTCGTTCGACTTGAAGCTGTCGGCGAGGTAGTCGACGATCACCTTGTCGAAGTCGTCGCCACCCAGGTGGGTATCACCGGAGGTGGAGAGCACCTCGAACACACCGTCACCCACCTCCAGCACCGACACGTCGAAGGTGCCGCCGCCCAGGTCGAACACGAGGATGCGCTCGTTGCTCTTCTTGTCGAGGCCATAGGCCAGAGCCGCGGCCGTGGGCTCGTTGATGATGCGCAGCACCTCAAGGCCGGCGATCTTGCCGGCGTCCTTGGTGGCCTGTCGCTGCGAGTCGTTGAAATAGGCGGGCACGGTGATCACCGCCTGGGTGACCGTTTCACCGAGATACTTGCCAGCGTCTTCCGCCAGCTTGCGCAGCACCTGGGCACTCACTTCCTCAGGTGCGAACTGCTTGTTCAGCACCGGGCACTTCACCTTGACGTTGGAGCCGGCCTTCTCGACGCCATAGCTCACCTCCTTCGATTCTTCGTTGACTTCATCGACGCGGCGGCCGATGAAACGCTTCACGGAATAGAAGGTGTTCTCCGGATTCATGACCGCCTGACGTTTGGCGATCTGACCGACCAGCTGATCCTGGTTCTTGGTGTAAGCCACCACCGAGGGTGTCGTGCGGAACCCTTCAGCGTTGGCGATCACCGTGGGCTTGCCGCCCTCCATCACGGCGACACAGCTGTTCGTCGTGCCGAGGTCAATGCCAACAACCTTTCCCATGGGTTCCCACCTCCTGAGTGGAGAATCAATTTCTGACTGAATGCATCTTCATCAGCGGGGCCTGGCCAAGGCGAGGTGTGGTTCCCGAACCGCTGCCGTACAGGGCCCTGTAAATCCCTACGGTCTGGGCCTCCGGCGCAGTCGCCATGGCCTCCGTTTCCCGCTCCGATCAGCCGATCAGCGGCAGCACCGCCCTGGTGGGGGTGCTGGGCGATCCGGTGCGTCACTCGCTCTCGCCGGTGATGCACAACGCCGCCCTGAACGCGCTGGGCCTCGACTGGGTCTACCTGGCCCTGCCGACACCGACCGAGCACCTGGGCGAGGTGGTGCGGGGCCTCGAAGCGGTGGACTGCCGCGGCCTCAACGTGACCCTGCCCCACAAGCAGGCCGTGGCCGGCCTGGCCAGCGAGCTCAGCGACCTGGCCCGGCGGGTGGGGGCCGTGAACACCCTGGTGCGTCGGCCTGAGGGGGGCTGGCTGGGCACCAACACTGATGTGGAGGGGTTCCTGGCTCCCCTGCGCCAGGACAGCGCAGACGCCTGGCGAAAACGCCGCGCCGTGGTGCTGGGCTGCGGCGGCAGCGCCCGGGCTGTGGTGGCGGGCCTTGTGGACCTGGGGCTGGAGCGGATCGACCTGCTGGCCCGCCGCCCCGAGGCCCTGGCCAGCTTCGTGGCCACCTGCCGGGACTGGGCGCCAGCACTGCAGCCGATGGCGTGGGCCAGCGGCGCCGGGATCGATGGCGGCGGTGACGTTGATGGCGCCTCGGCCCTGGAGGCCCTGGGGGCCGCCGACCTGGTGGTGAACACCACGCCGATCGGCATGGCCTCGGCGGCGGCAGGCGCCCCGGAGCTCTCCCCCCTCAGCGCCGCCGAGCTGGAGGTCCTGCGGCCCGGGTCCACCGTCTACGACCTGATCTACACACCGCGGCCGACTCCATTGCTGCGTCAGGCGTCAGCACGGGGCTGCCGGACCCTGGACGGACTGGAGATGTTGGTACAGCAGGGAGCCGCCGCGCTGCGGCTCTGGAGTGGCCACGAAACAGTGCCTGTGGAGGCCATGCGCGAGGCCGCCCTGACCCACCTGGCCGGACGCTGCCCGTAGCTTGGGCATCAGCCCTCCTCCGGACCCGCCCCGCCATGCAAGGCCCACCGATCTGGCAACGGCTTCTGGCTGCCCTGCTCTATGCGCTGCCCTGGGCCGATGCCGTTCCCTTCGGACGCGCTCTGTTTGGCCTGTTCCCAGCCTTGCAATGGCTCACCCTGCCGGCGCTTCCTCTGGCGCTGTTGCAGAACCAGATCCCCTTCGGCGGCTTTCTCCTGTTTCTGGTGCTGTTCCTGGCGGTGGTCCGCAATCCACAGGTGCCTTACCTGATCCGCTTCAACGCGTTGCAGGCGATCCTGATCGACATCGTGCTGATCCTGATTTCGCTGGCTTTCAACGTGTTGCTGGCACCTCTCGGCGGCGGCTTCGCCCTGCGCACCCTCAGCAACACCATCTTCCTTGGCACGCTGGTTCTGGTGCTGTTCGCCGTGATCCAGTGCCTGCGGGGCAAGGAAGCCGACATCCCCAGCCTCTCCGAGGCGGTGCGGATGCAGCTCCACTGAGTCGGCGCCCAGGACCAGAAAGGGTGCGCTGATAGAATGGTCAATCCGTCGCTGAAGGTCCTGCCAAAGTCCCTTCAGCCCATGCCCGACGCGGCGATTCCCGACAGGCGACCATGACGCAGCCTTATTACGAAACCATGTACATCCTCCGTCCGGACATTCCGGAAGAGGAGGTGGAAACCCATGTGACCAAATACCGCGACCTCGTGACCGAGGCTGGTGGCGAGGTGCTCGACTGCCAGATGCGCGGCAAGCGCCGTCTGGCCTATTCGATCGCCAAGAACCGCGAAGGCATCTACGTCCAGCTCAATCACAACGGTGACGGACAGCAGGTCGCCCCCCTGGAGCGTGCGATGCGCCTCTCGGAAGATGTGATCCGCTATCTCACCGTCAAGCAGGATGGTCCCATGCCCGCGCCCCGGAGCACGACCGGTGCCGCTGGCGAGCCTCAGGAACAACCCGCCGGCGCCTGAAGCCTGCCTGTCTCCCGACGGCTCCGCGATGAACTTCGGCCCCGGCTCTGGCCGGGGCTTTTCCATGGGCTGGCGGCGACAGGGCCACAGCTCCACCGTTCGCCATGTCTTGTAATGGTCCCAGGAGGCCAGTAAGGTCGCGCCATGGAGCCGGATCGTTCCCACCCTCCGCATCTGCCGCCCGATCCGCCACAGGCTGGTGGGCCTCTCTCGACCTGGCAGCAGACGGTCAGCCCGCAGCAGATGCAGCAGCAGGCCTGGCAACAGCAGATGCTGGAGCGGGAACTGGCCAGCACCCGCGCGGAGCTCGAGGCGATGCAGGAGCTTCTGCAGGAACTGCCTGAGATCTTCGAGCGAAAATTTCAACAACGGCTCCAGCCCCTGCTCGCCCACCAGCAGCGGCTCCTCAGCGAAAACGAAGGACTGCGCTCCCAGATGCGTCTGCTGCAGCCAGCTGAGTCCGTGGTGACTGGCGATCCCGCCAACGCAACACCCTCAACCCCTCCCACGCCTCTCCCTGGACCGACAGCAGCCAATCCCGCAGAGGTGGCCCCACGGCCATCCCTGCAGTGGACACCATTTCAGGCGCGGGTGGGCTCTGGCCGACCCACAGCGTCTTCCTCATCGGATGCCGGGAAAGGGCCGGGGACAACGAGTGCCGCTGAGACAGCAGAGCCCGCACCGCTACTGCCCCAGCTGCCGCAACGGCCCCGCATCCCCCAGGCGGTCCGCCACGCCTTCAGTCTGAGCCGGCGGAACCGCAAGACGGTCAGCCGCCGGAGCGATGGCGGCCTGCCCACAAACGGGTCGGAAGACCCCAGACGTAAATGAAGCCCTCTGCGGCTCTGTGGTCGAACTGGTCTTCGGAGCCGTAGGTGGCCATATCCGGCACGTAGAGGCTGTCGCTGCTGCTGCTGCGGCCCACCACCGTGGCGTTGCCTTTGTGCAACCGCAGCCGCACCAACCCATTGACGCTGGACTGGGTGCGATCGAAGAAGCCGTCGAGGGCATCTTTGAGCGGGCCGAACCAGAGGCCCTGATACACCAGATCGGCCCACTGCATTTCGAGCTGACGCTTGGTGCGCAGCACATCGGCGGCCAGGGTGAGGCTCTCGAGTTCCTGGTGGGCCCGGATCAGCAGCAGCAGGCCGGGGGTCTCGTAGATCTCACGGCTCTTGATACCCACCACCCGATTCTCGATCATGTCCAGTCGGCCGAAACCGTGGCGACCAGCGAGGGCATTGGCCTGGCGGATCAGGCTGACCGGATCGAGGCGGACGCCATCGATGGCCACGGGATTGCCCTGCTCAAAGGCAATCTCCACCAGTTGCGGTTCGTCTGGAGCCACCGCCACCGAGCAGGTCATGGCGTAGATCTCCTCGGGAGGCTCCACCATCGGATCCTCCAGCGGACCGGCCTCGATCGAGCGGCCGAGCAGGTTGAGATCGATCGAATAGGGAGATCCCTTGCTCACGGGTGAGGGGATGCCGCAACGCTCGCCATAGGCGATGGTCTCTTCGCGGCTCATGCCCCACTCCCGGGCCGGGGTGAGCACCTTCAGATCAGGAGCCAGGGCACCGATGGCCACATCGAAGCGCACCTGGTCGTTGCCCTTGCCGGTGCAGCCATGGGCCACGGCATCCGCTCCCACCTCCCGAGCGATCTCCACCAGGCGACGGGCGATCAGGGGGCGGGCCAGGGCGGTGGAGAGGGGATAGCGACCCTCGTACAGGGCATTGGCCCGGATCGCCGGGAAGGCGAACTCGGTGATGAAGGGCTCGATCAGGTCGCCCACGATCGACTGGCTGGCTCCGGAATTGAGGGCCTTCTGGCGAATGGGCTCCAGTTCATCGCCCTGGCCGAGATCCGCGGCGAAGGTGATCACCTCCTCCACGCCCCACTCGTTCATCAGGTAGGGGATGCAGACGCTGGTGTCGACGCCGCCGGAATACGCCAGCACCGCCTTCTTGGCCCGACCCATCAACCCGTCTCCATGGACTTAGTCGCCCGATTCTCCCCCCTCACCGACCGGGGCCCCGTGCGGGGGGAGACGCCACTGCGCGGCGATCCACAGCGCCAGCCCCAGGGACGGGCTGAACAACAGCACGCCGATCAGCCAGGCACGCGGCACCAGCGCGGCGCTCCAGTGCTGGCCGGCCGCGACCAGCAGGGCGCTGAGGGCCAGGGCCAGGGTCCAGAGGCGCAGCACCGAGGCGAGCTTGCTGCTGAGGGCCATGGGGGCAACGAGGGGGGCGAACGCCGGGAGAACGGCCAGATCCAGGATGCCGCTTCTGCGCCAGAACAGCTGCACAGGAACGACTGAAGAAGAGCCGCTCCACCGAAAAACTGCTTCAACGACGCCACTGGAGCAGAACCCGGGCTCCGCGGAGCCTGTGGACCCGAAACCAGTCCGGCCGAACGGCTGGGCTGCAAAGCCGGGGGGTTGATCCAAGGGGTTGATCGGGACGATCGATCAGCTGGCAGCTAAGGTGTCTGATTGGCCATTGAAGAGTCCGCGCGACGGCATGAGTGATCTCGCCTCCACCTCCGGCACCCTGACGGGATCGCTGGACAGCATCAACCCCTCGCTGACCCGCTACCGCCGCGTGGACCCGGCTCCGGTGCTGCCCTTGCGGGACGAGCCCGATCTGCTCAGCTGGCTGGAGACCACCGGCAGGCTCGTGGCCGACGAGGAAACCGCCAGCACGGAAGTGAGCACGGTGGAGGAGGAGGAACTCTCCGCCCTGATGGGCGAGAAGGAGGACTACAACGCGGCCGACGACCAGAACGACGAGGCCTGGGAGGACTGAAGCCCCGGGCCGCTCCGGCAAGCAGCCAGTGCTGCGGGAACCAGCGCTGCGGGAAACTGAGCGCCCTCTCCCGCCGTGTCCGTGACAGCCGCCAGTCCTGCCGATCGCTCCAGGCCGCGCACCGCCAGAACGGCAGCAGCCGTGCTCAGCCTGGTGCTGCTGGGCGCCTGCCTGCTCAGCGACGCCCTGGTGGCCAACTCGATGCTCAGTCTGCCCCTGGTGGTGGCCCTGGCGATCAGCGCTCTGACCACCGCCTGGGGCGTGCCTCGATTGCGCCGGCTCAAGCTCGGCCAGGTGATCCGCGAGGAAGGGCCGCAGGGTCATCTCAGCAAGGCCGGCACCCCGACCATGGGGGGCCTGCTGGTGGTGCCGGTGGGGGTCCTGGTGGGAGGCCTGGTGAGCCCTGAGGACCCCAGGCTGCTGGCGATAGCCGCCATCACCCTGGCCTACATGGCGATCGGCGCCGTCGACGACTGGCGCAGCCTCACCAAACTGACCAACACCGGCCTCAGCCCCCGCGGCAAACTGATGCTGCAGGCCGGCGCGGCCCTGCTGTTCCTGCTCTGGGCCGCCCAGGGCCAGTGGCTCGGCGGCGCCGACGGCGGCGACATCGCCCTGCCCTTCGGCTGGATTCTGCCCCTGGGGCTGCTGATCTGGCCCCTGGGCCTGTTCGTGTTCCTGGCGGAGAGCAACGCCACCAACCTCACCGATGGTCTCGATGGGCTGGCGGCGGGCTGCGGCGCGGTGGTGTTCACCGGTATGGGCCTGCAACTGATGCTGCGAGGTCACGAAGGGGATCCGGCCCTGGCGGCCTTCTGCGTGGCGATGGCAGGCTGCTGGCTCGGCTTCCTGGCCCACAATCGCCATCCGGCCCGCCTGTTCATGGGGGACACGGGCTCCCTGGCCATGGGCGCCGCGCTCACGGCCGTGGCCCTGCTGAGCAACAGTCTCTGGCCGCTGCTGCTGATGGGAGGTGTGTTCCTGGCGGAATCTCTGTCGGTGATCCTGCAGGTCTGGGTGTTCAAGGCCACCAAAGGTGCCGATGGCCAGGGCCGCCGCCTGTTTCGCATGGCACCGCTGCATCACCACTTCGAGCTGGGCGGCATCAGCGAACAACGGGTGGTGTTCAGCTTCTGGGGCGCAAGCTTGCTACTTGTGCTGATGGGCCTGGTGCTCCTGCCCTGAGCCCTCCATCCCTGAGCCCACCGTCACCCTCAACCGCACCCGTCATGGCCTATTTCACCTGGAAGGAACAAGGGCTCACCGGCGATTGCGCCAGCCTGGAGGCGATGGCAGCCCGTTTCGAAGAAGCGGCGGCCCTGATGCGCCGCATGGCAACCGAGGGCTTCCGGCTGGAACGCGACAGCACAGGCCAGCGGATCACCCATCCCGATCCGGCCGTGTTCGAGTCCTATGGCTTCATCAGTGAGGAGAAGCCGGAGCGGCAGCTCACGCTCATGTCCGGCCTGGAGAGCTGAAGCGCTGCAGAAGGCCTCAGCCGCGGCGCAGGTAGCCCACCACCCAGACCACCACAAAGGCCAGCGACGACAGGCCGAGGTAGGCCAGCGCCCCCTGCTGCAAGGTGACGATGTCCCAGCCGAACAGCAATCCACCGGCCGCATCGCCGGCGGTGCTGAAGGCCAGGGGGAGATCGGCGCGCATGGGGGAGAGTCCGCCGGAAGCGAAGGCGAGCCCCTCTCTAGCAGCGCCACCCCAGGCTCCTGCGACAGGCTGGACCGGCGGAGGCGAGGATCAAGGTCCACCAACCCAGCTCCCAAGGATCCCCCTCGATGCCCGATCCCAGCAGTGCCCCCTTCCCCCGCACCCTGATGCTGCTGGGCAGCGGTGAGCTGGGCAAGGAAGTGGCGATCGCAGCCCAGCGCCTGGGCTGCCGGGTGATCGCGGTGGATCGCTACCCGAACGCACCGGCCATGCAGGTGGCGGATCAGGCGGAGGTGGTGGCCATGGGCGACGCCGCGGCCTTGACGGCCGTCGTGCGGCGCCACCAACCCGATCTGGTGATTCCGGAGATCGAGGCGCTGGCTGTGGATGCCCTGGCCGCCCTCGAGGCCGAGGGCATCACCGTGATCCCCACGGCGCGGGCCACGGCCGTGACCATGAACCGGGACCGGATCCGCGACCTGGCCGCCGCTGAACTGGGCCTGCGCACAGCCCGTTTCGCCTACGCCGCCAGCGCCGAGGAGCTGGCGGCGGCCGCGGCTCCCCTGGGCTGGCCGGTGGTGGTCAAACCGGTGATGAGTTCCTCCGGCAAGGGGCAGAGCGTGGTGCAGGGTCCCGAGGGCATCGGCGCCGCCTGGGAGGCCGCCCTGGCAGGGGCGCGCGGGGCGGGAACCCGGGTGATCGTGGAGGAGTTCCTGCGGTTTGATCTGGAGATCACCCTGCTCACGGTGAAGCAGTGGCAGGGTCCAACCCTGTTCTGCCCGCCGATCGGCCATCTTCAGGAGCGGGGCGACTACCAGTGCAGCTGGCAGCCGGCGGCACTGGGACGCGAGCAGCTGGCGGCCGCCCAGGCCATGGCCAGGGCCGTGACCGACAACCTGGGTGGTGCTGGCCTGTTTGGCGTGGAATTCTTCCTCTGTGGCGAACCCGGTCGTGAGGAGGTGGTGTTCTCGGAACTCTCACCACGCCCCCATGACACCGGGCTGGTGACCCTGGTGGGCCAGAACCTGAGCGAATTCGCCCTGCATCTGCGGGCGGTTCTGGGCCTGCCAATCCCGGAGATCCGCTCGCTCGGCCCCGCCGCCAGCCGGGTGATCCTGGCGCCGGGCAAGGCCAGCACGGTGCGCTACGACGGCGTCGCCGCAGCTCTGGCCGAGCCGGACACCGAGGTTCTGCTGTTCGGCAAGCCCGAGGCCCACCCGCAGCGACGCATGGGCGTGGCTCTGGCTCGGGGCGCAGATCTGACCGAAGCACGGCGGCGCGCCGATGCCGCAGCAGCCTGCGTGCGGGTGGGCGCCATCTGATCTGGGGACGGATTCCGGGCATGACAACGGACAGGAACCGCTCGGCAAAGCGCCTCAGGCCACTGGCCGGAAGCGAGCATCGCCCGTAAGGTGCGCCGATCAGGACCCACCATGAGCCAGGCCCAACCCACACCCCGTTCCAATCGGGAGGCCGCGGCCAGGGGCGCTGCCGCCATCACAGACCTCACCCGCCGGCGGCGCCAGCAACGCGCCAGCAAAGCGCTGGGTCCACCGGTCGATGGCAACCAGGCACGACCCGGCAAGGCGACAGTGGCCGAAGTCCAGACCGGCGCGGCGTCTGGTCGGCGCCGCCCACCCTTGCTGGCCTTCGGATTGGGTGCCGTTCTCGGCTATGCCCTGGCCGGTCCACTGCCCCACTGGATCACACCGGTGGTGGCAGGGCTGAAACAAGGATCGAGCAGTGTCACCAGCCTGATCAATCCTCTCGCCCAACAACGCCGGATCCTGGTGCTCGGGACCGATGCGGTGAGCGGCAGCACCGATGTGATGCTCACGGTCCAGGTCAAGGACGGCACCACCGAGCTCACCCAGGTGCCCCGCGACACCTACATCGAAACACCCGACTTCGGCGTCCAGAAGGCCAACGCCCTCTACGCCCTTGGCGGCCCTGAGGCGGTCAAGCGGGAACTGACCCAGCTGCTGGACGCGCCCGTGGACCACTACCTCAAGGTGAACCTGCGCGCCGTGCAGCGGCTGGCGGACGCCCTCGACGGCGTGGAGCTGGATGTGCCCAAGCGCATGTACTACGTGGACAACAGCCAGGGCCTCTACATCGACCTCTACCCCGGCGTGCAGGTTCTCAAAGGCGAGAACCTGGAGGGATTCCTCCGCTTCCGTCACGACGAACTCGGCGACATCGGCCGCCTCGAGCGCCAGAAGCTGGTGCTCTCAGCCGTGTTCCGCAAGCTGGTGCAACCCGGCACGGTGACCCGCCTGCCGGAGCTGCTCCGCATCGCCGGAGACGACATCCGCACGGACCTGTCTCCGGTGGATCTCGCCCGGCTGATGGGGTCGATGGCCACCACGAGGCTGAAGACCGAGCAACTGCCCGGCCACCTGTATTGGTACAACGATCTCAGCTACTGGATGCCCGAGACTGGAGCAGGCCAAGGCGGCCAGGATGGGGCTGCTGCGGACGGCACCAGCGAGGGGGTTCGCGCCGCTGCCGAATTCCAGCCTTCAGGAGAGAGCCGCTACTGAGCAGCCGAGCGACCCTGACCAGCCAGAAGACAGCGGAGGGGACGGGTTCAGGGCTCCTGGTTCTTCGGCACGGATTCTGCTGAAGCACCATCGGACGAGCCGCCCACCTCGGACCCCACCGACGCTTCGGACGGGGGCGTGCTTTGTCGTTCTGACTCGTCCGGTACCGGAGGCGGTGCCGGCGGGGGCGGAATCCGCGGAATCGGAGCGTCGCCTTCCCGCAGGGGCGGCGGCGGAATCTCCGATCCGATCGGCAGTTTTTGCGAGGGGTTGGGCTTGGCCTCGGGACCCACCACCACAATGGCGGACTTCTGCACCACCAGCCGGTAGCGGATGGGTTGCTGGCTGTTGATGAACTTCTGCACCGCTGCCACTTGAGCCGGCGTCGGAAGCGTCGGATCGGTCACCCGCACATAGGCGCGGATCAGGGGAGGGTTCTGGGCCCAGTCGATGTTCACACCCACCAGCTGGGCATCGCGGCCGAGGGTGATCGTGCGGTTGCGCAGGCTCTGCGCAATCGCTTGCTCCACCTGGCGCAGACTCGCCCCCTGGCGGGCCTGGCGCAACAGCCCGACCAGACTGCCGGTGAGGGGCACCAGCAGCAAGGCCGTCAGGCCCAGGCTGGTGAGGCCCAGCCGACTGCGCAGCAGCACCAGGCGGAAGCTGGGTTCAACCACAGCGAGGGCCACCAGCGCACCGCTGAGGATGCCCAGCAGGTTGGTCACAAACAGCAGACCGGCGCCGAGGGCGCTTCTGAAATCACCACTGGCCAGCACCAGGCCCATGCTGCAAACGGGCGGCACCAGCGCCACCGCGATCGCCAGGCCAGCAAGAGAGGAGACCGCATCACGGCGCAACTTGGCATAGATGGCCAGGGCACCGGCCACCAGGGCGATGGCCAGATCGAGCAGGTTGGGGTTGGTGCGGCTGAGTACTTCGCTGCCGTAGGTGGCGAAACCAAGCAGGCGCCCGATCCCCACAGACAGGATCACCGTGGTCGTCACCCCCAGCATCAAGGTGATAAAGGCCCGCAGCACCAGGTTGAAGCGGCCGCGCAGGATGCCGTAAGCGATCGCCTGGAGGGGCAGGATCCAGGGCGCCACCACCATGGCGCCGATCACCACGGCGGCGCTGTTGGAAAGCAGACCGAAGGTGGCGATCAGGCTCGCGCCCACCGAGAGCACGAGGAAAACCTGGCTGAGGCGTGCGTCAGCCTCAAACTCCCGGCGCAGTCGCTTCAGGAAGGGGTTGTCTGGGGCATCACCCCGTGACCATGCCGACGGGGCTTTGCGATCATCAAGATCTGGTGGCACGCCAGGCTCAGCGGCGCAGGAATCGATGGTGATCTAAACCATCCAGCAGGCCCCAGGCCTGGGGCTTTGAGGAGAAGTACACACGGCGGTGCCCCCTCAGGGATTCGAGCGAGGGATCATGGTCTTCAGGCACCACGCCCAGGGGCAGGCCCTGCAGCAGTTCCCCGTCGCCCTGCTGGCTGGCCCCCACCAGAATGCTGCTGAGCGGCAGCTTCCAGCGCAGCGCCACGTAGCGGATCGCTTCCGCCTTGGAAGCCGTGAGCGGCAGCACATCCAGGAACCAGTGCTGAAACACATGGGGCCTGGCCTGCAGGGCATGATTGCGCAGGGCCTGCCGCACCAGCGGCAGGATGCCCTGATCAGGCTCCTGCAACACATAGCTCACCTTGTAAGGCCCCTGCTCGCTCTCGTCCTGCAGGCAGAGGCGCGGCTCGAGCTCAGCCATGGCCGCAACCACCTCCTGGCGCTGCCAGCTGCGGCCGATCTGCTGCTGCCAGAGCGGGTCCAGCACCAGGTCGGCGATCTCAAGGCCAGGTGCGGCCCACTCGCCGCCAGGCTCGACATCGCCCAGGCCCGGATCGCACCAGCCCAGCTCAGGACCAGACAGATCGCGGAAACGGATGTCAGTACCGGCCTGGGTGATCGTGACGCGAGGTGCCGGCAGATGCAGCTCGGCAAAGCGCTGGCAGGCCGCCTTGAAGGAACGGCCGCTGAACACACCCACCGACAGGCGAGGGTCAGCCTCCAGCCGACGGCGCAGCTCCACAAGGCTGGCGTCATCGGGCGAAGCCAGCAAGACATCGAGATCGAAGAGCAGCAGGCGCTGGGGCGGAGCCAAGCGTCTGGGGGGAACCACCATGGGACCGGATGTTCCCGGCACACTGGCATCGGAGCTGGCGGCAGCAGCGGAGTGTCGCACCACTTCGGCATGGCGAGCGGCAGCGGCAGCGGCCTCACCCAGGTAGCTGCAGACATGGGCATTCCAGCTGAAATGGCGGCTGACCGCTTCGATGCCGTTCTCCGACCAGCGACGCCAGAGCAGGGGACTCGCCAGGCTTGCCTCCAGCGCCTGCTGCAGGGCATCGAGATCGGAGACGTCCACCAGCAGACCGCTGTCGGTGCGGCTGAGGATGTCGCGGGGGCCGCCATCATCGGTGGCCACGATCGGCAGGCCGCAGGCCGCCGCCTCCAGCAGGGTGAGACCGAAGGGCTCGGTGAGCGCAGGATTGACGAAGACGCCGCCCAGCTGGGCCGCCCAGCGGTAGAAGGCCGGAATCTGGTCGCGTCGGTGTTGCTTCGGATAGGCCACCTGGCCATAGAGATCGAAGCGGTCCACCTGCTCGAACACCTGCTGGAACACCTCGCGCTGCTGTTTCTCCAGCTCACGGGGGTCGTCGCGGCAGCCGAGCACCAGCACCAGATTGTGGTTCTTGCGTAGGTGCTCGGAGCGGCCGAACACCTCCACCAGGGCCGGGATGTTCTTGCGGTGATCGGCACGGCAGATGGCCAGCACCGGAGGCTTGGCCGGATTGCGCAGGAACGGCTGAACCAGTTGATCGATCGCCGTTTCAACCTCACCACTCAAGGGCGGGCGGAACTGGCGGGCGTCCACACCGGGAGGGATGACACGGGCCTGCTCCAGCCGGAAGCGGCCATAGCGGGCGTACTGCTGCTCCCGTTCCTGGCTGGTGCTGGTGACCACCATCGACGCATGGGCCAGGACCAGCTCCTCGGCATCGATGCGCCGGGCCATGGCGTAGGTCTGATCGATCTGGCGAGGATCGAGACCGGAGAGCATCAGCCGGCGGCGCTTCTCACGTCCGAGCGAATGGCCCGTGAACACCAACGGGATGCCAAGCCGGCGCCTCAGCAAGGCCCCCACATACCCGGCATCGGCGTAATGGGCGTGGATCCAGTCCGGCAGGCGTGGCTGAGCCACCAGAACCTCCGTGAGGGCGTCGGCCAGCTCGTCGAGGTGGGGCCAGAGCAGTTCCTTGCGCAGATAGCGCGGCGGACCGAAGGGAAGGCGACGGATGGCGGCATCAGGCCCGATCGGCTCCAACGGCCGGGCGTAATCGGACGAAACGCGGCGGTCGCGGATCAGCCGGGTGACCACCTCGACCCGCTCCACCTCGGGCCGTGCCGCCATTGCCCGGGCCAGTTCCAGCACGTAGGTGGTCTGGCCACCGGTATCGGGATCACGACCCAGCTCCAGGTCATGACCTCGAAACAGACCGTGCAGATGCAGGTGGAGGATGTTGAAACCCATGGCGGCCCCGAAGTGGTGGACAAACGGGTGAGCAGTGGTCGATGACCACGGCGTCAGGGGTGGTCAATGACCACGGCGTCAGCCGTGACAAGAGGGTGGAAGTGATTGAGTACGTAAGGGATCCATAGCCAACTTTTCGGAATCACGCTGCAGGGAAAACCGGCCAAGCGCAGGCGCAGCATGGCTGCGTCGGGCACAGATCCCGCACGAGTACGGCATCAGGCCGCCCGGCCACGCAAGGGCCCCGGCCCAGCCCTGTCAGCGTTCACAGACAAAGAATGGGCTCCGCCGCACCGAGGACACCCAGCCGAGGCTGCCCACCGCAGGTGGAGTGTGGTCTGCGCTGCGACGCTCAGCGCTGCAACGGAAGCACGCTGGTGGTGGCATCCACCAACGGCTTGTCAGCATCCCCCCAGCCGTCGGCTGGAAGCAGGGGCGGAGCACCGGGAGCCGGCCGCACGTTGGGACCGGCGGCATAGGCCCCGTTCACCCAGCCCAGCAACAGACCCCGGAGTGGGCCGCCATCGCCAGTCGCTGGTCCACGCAGGTTGAAATGGTCGCCGCCACCGGCCACCACCAACTGATGCCCGGCCGGGCGCGAGCGACTGAAGGGAGCGATCGCCTCGGGGCCGGCAGGCACAACCCAGTCACGGCTTCCGGTCACCAGCAGGGTCCGGGCCGACATGCCGGCGGAGCTTCCCTGATCAAACAGCAGAAAAAGGGGCGGACTCACCGCCGCCACGGCGATCACCCGTGGATCAGCCACGTTGGAGCGATCGGCGCTGCTGAGGAAGCTGCACTGGAGCACCCAGCTCATGTTGCGGTCGGGATCGTTGCGGTTGCGGCTCGGATCCTTGCTGTCGTTGCAGCTCTGATGCAACCGACTGCTGCTGGGCTTCAGCCCGGCCAGCTGCAGAGCGGTGGTGGCGCCCCAGGAGTGACCGATCACCACAGCGTTCTGAGTATCGGCTCCGGTGAAGCCATCGAGAATGGCCTTCACATCGAGCGGGCGCAGCCGCAGCTCCTCCGGGCTGGGGGGCTTCGCCTCTCCTGAGAGCATGGCCCGCTGCTGGTCGCGGTCGCTGCCCGGGTGGAGAGGCAGCACCACGGTGTAGCCGTGGCTGGCCAGGTGGCGCGCCCAGCCCTCGAAGCTCTCGGGAGCATCCCAGAGGCCGTGGGAGATCACCACCAGCTGGCCATTGCCCCCCTGGGAGGGCTTGAACAGCACCACGTTCAGGGGTTCAGGGCGATAGGACACCGGCAGGGTGAAGCTGCTGCGCACCGGGGTGAAGGCACCAGGCGCGGAGAGGGCTGGATCCTGGGTTGCGGGCGGGAGGTCGCGCACCAGCTCCACGGCGGGGGCCTGCTGCTTCTGCAGCCGACGGGCTGCCGACAGAGCCTTCCCCAGGTCCACAGTCACGGAGTCGCCGGGCAAGGCACGCAGCAGGGACAGCAGGGTGAGCTGCCCGCCGGAGGCCGCCTGCCGCACAGCCTCTGCCAGCTGGTCCCCGCCGATGTCGGCGCCCGCAGGCAGCCCCTCCACCTGGCCCAGGGCGGACACGGCGAGCAGCGCCTGGGTGAGCAGGGGCGTGCCGCTGGCCTGATCCACCACAGCCTCCACCTGCAAGGGCAGGGGGCGATTGAACACCTCCAGCAACTGCCGCCCCACGGCACCATTGGTGGCGCGATCAAGCTCAGCCAGATCGCTGCTGCCGCTCAGAAGTCTGGCCGGTTGCTCCAGCTCGCTGAGTTTGACGCTGAAGCTGGTCTCCATCAAGGGCAACTGCAGCACCACCGTTTCCAGGGAGCGGGCGGGAGCCGCAGCAGTGGCCAGGGCCAGCCCGGCCGCCAGCCAGCCGATGCGACGAAGCCGGACACGGGAAACGCGCATCGGAGGGGAGGAGGTCGGGAGGGAAAGGCCTGCAGGGAATTGTGATCCATCCGACCCCGGCAACAGCAACCGGCGCCACAGGCTGCCGGGGTCAGGCTGCCGGGGTCAGACGCCGGAAATCCTTGACGAACTGGCGACCGAGCTGGGCCACGATGGTGGGATCGTCCTCGATCAGACCCATCTCCCGGTTCAGGGTCGCCGAGTCGGGGGAGAGGCTGATCGAGCCCACATAGGCGAGGCGCCCATCCACCCGGGCGGCGCGGGCATGCATGTAGGGCGCATCGAAGCTCTCGAGCGGCCCGCTGGTGCGCACCCGCACGCCGGCGGCCGCGAGGGCCTGGATCGATGCGGTGTGCTGGCGGTTCTGCTCCTCACTGGCGCCGTTCACCTGTACCGGGGTGATCAGACGCACGATCACCCCGCGGGCCACCGCCGCCACCAGTTCGCTCTCGAGGGCCGCATTGCCCAGCTCCTCGGTGTACACATCCAGCCGCCGCTCGGCCTGCTGGTAGAGATCCGCCATGCCGGAGGCGGCGTTGCGCGGTGCGATCAGCAGCTCCGGCGGCTCCACTGGGGGAGTGGGATTGAAGGCGGGCGGTTCCTGTCCCACCGGGGCCGAATAGGCCCAGTCGTTGGCGAAGAGGCGGCGGATCGTGCGCAGCACGGTGGGATCGGTGCTGCTGAGGGCGAAATCGCGGTACTGGGCGAAGGTGGTGGAGTCGAGGCAGGCGGAGCCGTACACCAGCAGCTTCGAATCGATCAGGATCGTCTTGGGAAAAGAGCGCGGAAAGATCGGATTGCTGAGGTGCAGCTCCCCGCCGGCGGCCACGAACTCCGCCGCCAGGTTCTGCCGTTCCGGCTCCAGCGCCTCGTATTTGCCCCGGTCCACGATCGCCCGCACCCGCACGCCGCGGTCCAGGGCATCCCGCAGGCCGGCCAGGATCTTCGGATCCTCCAGCACGCAGATCTCGATGCGGATCTGCCGCTCAGCCAGGGCGAAGGCCTTGCGGTAGATGCGCCGGCCATCCTCGGGCAGCACCTGCAGACGATCGAAGGGTTCCCCGGTGAGGGGATCACGGGAGGAATCGGCGGCATCGCCGCGGCTGCCCCGGGCGTCGCGCTCCGGCTCCGCGGACCAGGACAGCATGGCCCCCTCGGGCGCCGGCGGCTCCGGCGGTGTCCCGAACGGGAAGAGGGCGGAGTAGGAAGAAGCGGAGCGGGCCCAGTCCGGCAAGGCGGGCCGGGGATCCGGCTCCAGGAAGGGCGCAGGGGAGAGGGACTCAAGCATGGACGAGGCCGGAGACACTCCTGCCACTGGGATCTCAGGCTAAGGAGCGCGGACCGGGCCGGCCAGGGCAGGCCGGGCCCCAGCGGGAAGTCTGCGCAGGCTGAGCAGGGCATCGCTGAGCATCAGCAGGCGGCTGCAGAGCAGCAGCTCGCCTTCGCCTGAGGGGGGCTGATCCTCCAGCTGGCGCTGCAGCCGCTGCCGCAGAGCCTGCAGATCCCGGCGGCTGCGGCGCCCATCGGAGCCGCAGGCAGAGGCGCGCAAGTGGGCCGCCCCACAGCTGATCAGGGGAGCCCAGGGGAAGGTGGCCGCGGCGGAGCCGGGCCCGGCCGCGGCAAGGATGGGGTGGAGATCGCGGGCACAGCTGAGCACCGTGCCGGCCTGGAGCAGCAGATCCTGCGCCAGGTTGAGGGGATCCTCGCCGCTGAGATGGAGCACCCCCTGCTCGGCCGCCAGCTGCGGCAGGCGCCGGCGCAGGCCATCGCGCCGCTCCCGCATCCGCAGATAGGGCTCCTCCGAGTGCTGGGTCAGGGCCACACGCTCGAGGGCATCGGCCAGGTCGAGCAGCCACTGGCGGCAGTCGGCCTGCCAGAGCAGCAGGCTGCGCTGGCTGTAGATGTGCCGCGACACGAGAATGCCGATCCCCACCCCCAGCAGGGTGGTGACCGTGCGGAACAGGGCATAGGGCCACCGCTCGAGGCCGTGGTGGAGCAGGCTCCCCGCCACCACCTGCCCGCCCACGATGTAGCCGCTGCGCAGGCCCGCCGCGAAGCTGAACAGACGCACCAGGGTGAGCCCCCCGAAGATCGCCAGGGGCAGCGGTGCGCCGCCGAGGGCGCCGGCCGCGATCACCACCGCCACCAGGCCGCAGAGGGTGCCGAGCAGGCGCTCCCGGCCGGCCAGCACGCCCTGGCCGAGGTCGGACTCGAGCACCGTGAGGGCCCCCAGCGCCAGGAACAGCCCCTCGGGCAGGCGCAGGAAGGCGGCGGCGGCCATCAGCAGCGCCAGCACGCTGCCGTTGCGGAGGATCAGCGCCAGGGGCGCGGGCGAGGACGACGAGGGGGAGGAGGCCATGCTCAGGCCAGCTCCGGGAAGGTGCCGTAGCGCCCCAGGGCCTCCCGGCAGGCCCGTTCATCCAGGGTCTTGAGCACCGTGGGGCCGCGCAGCATGGCCACGGCGTGGCGCAGGGCGATCTCGAGGCAGTCGTGGCGATCGCGGTAGGAGGGGGACTGCAGCAGAGCCGCCTCGCTGCCCCGCAGAACCTCCGAGCGGACCGCCCGGTGCTCCGCATAGCTGGCGATCAGGGACTCGGCCGAGCAAACCTGGCGGCCGGCCAGCAGATCGTGCAGCCGCTGCACCAGAGCCCGTTCGCTGGTGATCAGGCGCTGCAGCGGCGCATCCGGCCAGAACAGACGCTCCACGGCCATACCGATCCCGAGGCCCAGGGCATGCCAGAGGGTGCGATCGAAGACATAGCGGAACCCCATGGCCCCGTAGGCGGGCACACCGAGCAGGAGCACCACCATCACCCCCGCGTTCACAAGGGTGGCGCTGCTGAAGCCGCAGCGCCGACCGATCCGATGAATCAGCACGTAGGCCACCCCCATGGCGAGCCAGTCGCGGAAGGCGAGCATCACCAGGAACACCACCACCCCGCCGAAGGCCGTGCCCAGCAGCCGTGCCTGGGCCGCCTGCAGGGAGGCATCCCGGCTGGGCAGCAGGCTGCGCACGGCTCCGTACACCAGATAGAAGCCCTGTTCGGCCGCTACCGCAGGCCCGGACCAGAGGTAGAGGGCAGTGGCGAGAAAACCGGCGAACCCCACCAGAAGGGCGTTTCTGGTCTGCTGCGGGGAGAGGGAGCGCAACGGCATCTTGCTGTGGTCAGGAGTGGATCATCCCGACCACACTGCGAAACAGAAACTCAGCGGCTTCGTGACACTTCCCCCACGCGCTCTGAAGTTCCTCGGAGGCCTTCGCCGAAGCCGGAACACCCCAGCAGAGCCGCCGATCAGCCATGACTCCCTGCAGGAAGACAGGGTGGAATCCTCCTTTCCAAGCCTGTCGTTCTTTGTATTGCTGATCACGTCCACGATCATTGCAACACTGGGGCTTCTGGTCGACAGCCCGGCTGTGGTGATCGGGGCCATGATCGTGGCTCCGTTGATGAATCCGATCCTGAGTTGTGCCTTCGGGATCAGCACCTCCGACGGGATCCTCATTCAACGCTCCCTGGTCACGATTCTGCTGGGCAGTGCCACGGTGATGCTTCTGGCCTGGGCTCTGGATGAAGCGGTGCCGACCACGATCCTCAGCCAGGAAATCATCGCCCGCACCACACCCAACATCGTGGATCTCGGCATCGCACTGGCGGCCGGTGCCGCCGGCGCCTTCTCCCTGACCAGGCCCAAGATCGCCAATTCCATCGCAGGCGTCGCGATCGCCGTGGCCCTGGTCCCGCCGCTGTGTGTCGCAGGAATCGGCCTCGGCCTGCACGACGACATCGGCGTCTCGGTGGAAACCGCCGTACCCATCGGGATCGGCAATCAGGTCACAACGGGAGCCCTGCTGCTCTTCTGCGCCAACCTGATCGGCATCACCGTGGCCGCATCCCTCGTCTTCCTGTGGCAGCGGTACGGCCACTGGCGACGGGCGGGGGTGAGCCTGGTGTCTCTGGGGCTCCTGCTGGCCGTGGTGAGCGGGCCCTTGAGTGGAGCGATGGGGGAATTCATCCTGGAGAAAAGGATCGACAGCCAGATCGCGAAACTGTGGGAGCGGTATCCCCACTACCGCGAAGTGATTCAGCTCAAGAATCTGAGCGTCCAGACAAATTCCAAAGGGGTGAAGGTCGACTTCCAGCTCTATGCCCCATCCAGCCTGCTCGATGATCAGATCCTGGATCAGCTGCACGGGGAATTGAGTCAGGTGCTGGAGAAGAGTGGCCTCGGCACAGTCACCACCACGATCCGGCATGTCCCCACGGAAGTGAGGAGCTACCGCAGCACGCTCGCCCCCTGAACTCCCCAGTTACCGCACACCGCACCGGAAGGCGTCAACCCACGACCCAGGCACGGAACAGCACGGGAGATTCACTGTTGGGGGGCGTGGGCCCCTGGGGGAAGGGCGGCACGGAATGAAAGTCCAGGCCCGTGGGCGGAGTGAGGAAGCCGGCGTGGAACACGTTCGAGTAGGTGCCATCCGCCAGGGCGAACTGGATGCCGCTCTGGGTCAGCTGGGGATCGCTCTTCCGCCCCTCCGGCAAGCGCCGGGGCTCGTAGCGCACGAGGTTGTCGCCGGTGTAGGGGGCATTACCGGGGATGGAGGTGCCAGCGGGCACCAGCCCGGTGATCCGGTCCCCGTTGCGCTGGCCACGGATGCGCAGAATTTCGTGGAAGCCATCCCCGTCGGGGTCCCGATCGGTGAGGAAGCGGCCCTGGGCCCGGATGCGTTCGCCATTGCCACTGCCTGTACTGGTGCCGGTGCCGCGGTAACGCCACCGCCAGCGGAGGGGTTCGTCGGCCTGTCGATAGGACATGGGGAACTGGCTCCGGAAGCGGGCATCCGCGTGCCTGGATCCCTGGATGGTGGCACCGGAGCGTCCGAACGCCATGGGACTGTTCACAGCTCCCTCCACCCGGTGGGAGGCCTGCTCCATAGGGTGAGGATGAGGGTACTTCCGCAGACCATGGAGCCAACGCCGCAGGGCGAGCGCATGCGGTTCCACCGCATGGACGAGATGAGCCCGGACGATTTCCGGCTGCTGCGCACGGTGCATGAGCAGAACCTGCTGCAGCTCCCGGATCTGCTGCTCGATCTGCTGGAGAGGCTGGGCGGGGACGAGGCCTATCCCGTGGATCGCCGCACCCATTCCCTGCAGGCGGCGACCCGGGCCCTGCGGGACGGCCGCGACGAGGAAACCGTGGTGGTGGCCCTGCTGCACGACGTGGGGGAGGCACTCGGCCCCCTCAATCACGGTGAGGTGATCGCCGCCATCCTCAAGCCGTTCATCCGGGAGGAGAACCACTGGATGCTCGCCCACCATCCGGTGTTCCAGACCTACTTCTACGGCAGCAAGGTGGGCATCGACCCGAACGGCCGGGAGGCCTACCGGGAGAGCCCGCACTTCGCCTACACCGCTGAATTCTGCGCCCTGTACGACGAGGTCTCATTCGATCCGGACTATCCCCAAGAACCAATCGAGACCTTCATTCCGATGGTCCGCCGCGTTCTGCGCAGACCGTGGGATCCCCCGGCGCCGGAGCCAGAGACAAGAGGAGGAGAGTTGAACTAGAATTGCTAAAACACTCTATCGCGCATGGAGATCAACTGGGCATGCGCTCAGCTGAGCACTCCCTGGCATCACCCGGACAAGACGCTGCTCGATATCGCGATCGAATCCGATATCGAAATGGTTTCGGCATGCGGAGGAAAAACCATCTGCAGCTCCTGCAAGGTTGAGGTTCTCGAAGGGCTGGATTATCTGGAGCCAAGAACCCCTGAGGAAGCACGCATTGCCGAGCGCCTCCACTGGCCGGATAACATACGGCTGGGCTGTGCGACGAGATTTCGCGACAGAGGAAAGGTGAAGATCAAGCGACTGATCAAACCTCCCGGGGAGAGGAAAGCGGAAAAACGAAAAGCCAAACAGGGGGGGGTTAGGCGTTGTTCGATCCCTGGCGATCCTGTTCGTGGATCTCAAAGGATTCACCCCCCTTTCAGAAAGCATTCCCGCGTTCGACTTGGTGTATATCCTGAATCGCTATTTCACGGCACTGAAGGAGGAGATTGTCTAAAACCATGGAACGATCAACCTCTGGGTTGGCGACGAACTGAGCTGTGTATTCGGCATCCAGGAAACCGATTCAGGATCCTATTGCGAAGATGCTGTGAAAACCGCCTTTGCAATCCGCAAAAGAATCCTCGTGCTCTCCGAAGCACTCCGAAAGGAATTCAATCGCTCTGTTGACGTTGGCATCGGCATCCATTACGGACCCACCGTCGTGGAGAACACTGGCCCGGTAGACGACCTGCGCTTCGGGCTTGTGGGTGATTGCGTGAATATCGCCAGCCGAATTGAGCGCAAGACCAGGAATTTCAATTGCGACATCCTGATCAGCCAGGCCGTCTGGGACAACCTCACGGAATCCCGCGATCTAATCCAGGAAAAACATGAGGTGCCCCTCAAGGGCGTCAGCCAGACGATGACGGTCTATCCCGCTCGTATCCCTGTCTGACAGGCAGGAATCACCGGCACATCCAACCGCCAGGCAGCCAACGATCAGGCAGCCACCTCCACAGGGGGATGCTGCTCCAGCACCTGCTTGAGGTACCGGCCGGTGTGACTGGTGGGATGTTCCGCCACCTCCTCCGGGGTGCCGCAGACCACGATCTCACCGCCCTTGTCGCCCCCTTCAGGCCCGAGGTCGATGATCCAGTCGGCACAGCGGATCACATCGAGGTTGTGCTCGATCACCAGGATTGAATTGCCCTTGTCCACCAGCCGCTGCATCACGTCCATCAGCTTGTGCACGTCGTAGAAGCTCAGGCCAGTGGTGGGTTCATCGATCAGATAGAGCGTTTTCCCGGTGGCACGTTTGGAGAGCTCGGTGGCGAGCTTCACCCGCTGCGCTTCCCCACCAGAGAGGGTGGGCGCCGGCTGGCCGAGCTTGATGTAGCCCAGACCCACATCCACCAGGGTGCGCAATCGATCCGCCGCCTGGGGGATAGCGGAGAACACATCGGCAGCCTGCTCCACCGTCATCTGCAGCACATCGGCGATGGTGAAGCCCTTGTAGGTCACCTGCAGGGTCTCGCGGTTGTAGCGCGCCCCCTTGCAGACGTCGCACTGCACATACACATCCGGCAGGAAGTTCATCTCGATCACATTGACGCCCTGCCCACTGCAGGCCTCGCAGCGCCCACCTTTGACGTTGAAGCTGAACTGACCCACCTGGTAGCCCCGCGCCTTGGCCTCCACCGTGGCCGCGAACACCTGGCGGATCGGATCAAACGCGCCGGTATAGGTGGCTGGATTGGACCGGGGCGTGCGACCGATCGGGCTCTGGTCGATCACGATCACCTTGTCGATCGACTTCATCCCCTTCAGCGACTCCAGCCCCGAGGGGAAAGGCACCTTCAGGCCGAGCTTGTGCTCCAAGGCCGGATGGAGCAGCTCATTGACCAGGGTGCTCTTGCCGCTGCCGCTCACACCGGTCACGCACACCAGCCGCCCCAGTGGGATCTCAACGCTGATGTCGTCCAGGTTGTTGCGGCGGCAGTTCACCAGGGTGAGCTGGCGGGTGCAGGCCTGGCGGCGCTCCGCGGGGGTGGGAATCGAGCGCCTGCCGCTGAGGTAGGCGCCGGTGAGTGAATCCTCCGCCGCCAGCAGCTGCTCAAGACCTCCCTCGGACACGATGCGGCCGCCGTGCACCCCGGCGCCGGGACCGATGTCCACCACATAGTCGGCGGCGCGGATCGTGTCCTCGTCGTGTTCCACCACGATCAGGGTGTTGCCCAGATCCCGCAGCTTCAGCAGGGTGGCCAGCAGGCGATCGTTGTCCCGCTGGTGCAGGCCGATGCTCGGCTCATCCAGCACGTAGAGCACGCCGGTGAGGCCGGCACCGATCTGGGTGGCGAGGCGGATGCGCTGGGCCTCCCCGCCCGAAAGGGTCATGGCCGGGCGGTCGAGGCTGAGGTAGTCGAGCCCCACATCGAGCAGGAACTTGAGGCGCATGCGAATCTCCCGCAGCACCAGGTCGCCGATCTGGATCTGGCGGGGGCTGAGCAGCGGCGGCGCCCCGGCACTGGCCCCCACCCCCATCAGCGCCTCGATCCGGGCCAGGCTCTCGCCCACGCTGGTGCTGGTGAGCTCGTGGATCCGGTACGGACCCACCCGCACCGCCAGGGCCTCGGGCCGCAGCCGCAGCCCCTGGCAGGTGGAGCAGGGCACCAGTTCGAGGTACTTCTCCAGTTTCTGCCGCACCGCCTCACCGCTGGCATCGCGCAGCTGCCGCTCCAGGATCGGCAGGATGCCCTCGAAGGGACGCTCGTAGGTCTGGCTCTTGCGGTAGCGGCTGTCGGCCTGGATCGGGATCGGCTCGCTGCTGCCATGCAGCAGCACCTGGCGCTGCTCCTGGCTGAGTTCGCTCCAGGGCAGCTTGATCTCGAAACCGAAGGCCTCCCCCACCGAGTAGAGCAGGGAGAAGTAGTAGGAGCTGTCTTTGTCGCTCCAGGGTGCGATCGCCGCATAGACCGGCAGCGACGGATCCGGCACCACCCGATCCTCGGTGAACTGGCGCAGGTGGCCGAGGCCATGGCAATCCGGACAGGCGCCATAGGGGCTGTTGAAGGAGAACAGCCGCGGCGAGAGCTCCTCCATCACGGCGCCATGCACCGGGCAGGCGAAGTTCTCCGAATAGAGGCGCTCCCGCTCCAGCCCCTCCGGCAGCTCCTCGCCGGTCTTGGGCACCACCTCCACCAGGGACAGACCGTCGCCGCGCTTCAGGGCCGTGCGCAGCGAATCGGTGAGCCGCTCCTGGATGCCATCGCGGGCCACGAGCCGGTCGACCACCACCTCGATGTGGTGGGCGTGGTTCTTGTCGAGCTCGATGTTGTCGGCCAGTTCGCGCACCTCGCCGT
Organism: Synechococcus sp. CBW1002; assembly: GCF_015840915.1. NCBI lineage: Bacteria > Bacillati > Cyanobacteriota > Cyanophyceae > Synechococcales > Synechococcaceae > Synechococcus > Synechococcus sp. CBW1002. The sequence goes on along the minus strand of NZ_CP060398.1, from coordinate 1,135,607 downwards.
TGATCCGCACCCGCGCGAAGCCCTCCGCCACCAGGCCCCCCAGCAGCTTCACGTGGGTGCCCTTCTTGCCCCGCACCACCGGCGCCAGCAGCTGGTAGCGGGTGCCCTCGGGAAGGGTGAGGATCTGGTCGACCATCTCGTCGATGGTCTGGGGCCGGATCGAGCGGTCGCACTGGGGGCAGTGGGGCTCACCAGCCCGACCGAACAACAGGCGCAGATAGTCCTGAATCTCGGTCACCGTGCCCACGGTGGAGCGGGGATTGTGGCTGGTGGATTTCTGATCGATCGAGATCGCCGGCGAGAGCCCCTCGATCGCATCCACATCCGGCTTGTCCACCTGGCCGAGGAACTGGCGCGCGTAGGCCGAGAGGCTCTCGACGTAGCGGCGCTGCCCTTCGGCGAAGATCGTGTCGAAGGCCAGCGAGCTCTTGCCGCTGCCGCTCACGCCGGTGAACACCACCAGGCGATTGCGCGGAATCGTGAGATCGACGTTCTTGAGGTTGTGCTGCCTGGCGCCCCGCACCCGGATCACATCCTCAAGGCTGCCGCCGTTAAGGGTGAGGGCAGCCTCGCTGGCACTGGTGGCGCCGTTCGGGGCCGCTGCTGTTGCCGCGGGGCTGGCAGAGGCTGTGGCGCGGGGCATGCGGCGGCCTGGTGAACGGTGGATTCTAGGCGCGCTGGCCTGACCCATTCAGTGATCCAGCACCCTCCTGGCCCGGCTAGGGGGCGGTGCCATTGCCGGCAGCACCGCTCTGGCCGCCCAGATCCGTTTCCAAAAAGCCGCGCACCACATCGGTGACCGAGTTGAGTCGGTTGAAAGCAATCCTGAGCTGAGGCAAGCTCACCGCCAGATCCTGGTTGGGATAGGCCTGCAGGAAGCCGAGCGGCGACAGGCTGCCGTCCCCCTTCTCCAGCCCCAGGATCGTGGCGGCCCGCAGGGCCGGAACCGCCACGCCCGGTGCCTTGAGGGGGAAGACGATCCGGGCGACCCGGTTGAGGGCCGCCTCGCCGATGCGGGTGCCGAGCAGACGGCTGGTGAGCACCAGGGGCAGGCGGATCTGCACATTCAGGAGCTTGGCCAGCTCAGCCGGGTTCTGCCGTCCCAGCCGCAGCACATCCCCCAGCAGGCCTCGCGCTTCGCCGGTTTCCGCCAGATGGGCCAGATCCGCCACCGGAATCGAGCGGCGGAAGGCCCCGCTGACGAACACCACCTGCTCGGCCGCATGGGCGGCGGGCGGTGCCAGCGCAGGCAACAGCAGCAGACCGGCAGCCAGAGGGGCGGCAAGGGAACGAAGACGCGGCACCACGACACCCAGGAGCTGCGGCCAACTTAGGCAGGGCTCACTGCAGTGCCCACTGCCGACATCCGGGTGGCCAGCGCAGGGCTGGCGGCAGCGCAGAGCGCTTCACTGCACTCCCACAGCCGGCGGCGCTGCTGGCCATCGAGGGCGGCCGGGGCAACCCGCACCGCCGCGGGCCAGCCCCGCAGACCACCCCATTGATCGGGGCCGTAATGGCCGCCACCTTCCGCCTGCGGGGCCGTGGCGGCAAACAGCTGGGGCAAAGCCCCCATGGCGGCGCTCTGGAAGAGGGGATCCATCAACCGGTAGGCCAGGGCCTCGAAGCGGGCACCGCTGGCCTCCACCGAAGCGGGCTGAAGATTGGTGCGGGCCAGGCCGGGGTGGGCCGCGAAGGAGCGCACCGTGCTGCCGGCCTGCTCCAGACGCTGCTGCAGCTCCAGGGCGAACATCACGTTGGCGAGTTTGCTCTGGCCGTAGGCGCGCCAGCGGTCGTAGGAGCGCTCCGCCTGCAGATCATCGAAGGCGATGCGGCCGAAGTACTGGGCACCGGAGGTGACCGTGACCACGCGGGCATCGGGCTGGCCCTCGAGCAGAGGCAGCAGGGCCAGGGTGAGGGCGAAATGACCCAGGTGGTTGGTGGCGAACTGCAGTTCGAACCCATCACGGCTGAGGGTGCGGGGCGGCGCCATCACACCGGCGTTGTTGATCAGCAGATCAAACCGGCCGTACTGCTCCTCCATCCAACCGGCCGCGGCGACCACCTGCGCCAGATCGGCCAGGTCCAGCTCCAGCAGATCAAGCGGCCCACGGGCCGCCGGCAGCAAGGCCTGGCGAGCCTCCTCGCCGCGGCGCCGGTTGCGGCAGGCCAGCACCACGGTGGCGCCATGGTGGGCCAGGGCCCGGGCGGTTTCCAGGCCCAGGCCGCTGTTGGCACCGGTCACCAGGGCAATGCGGCCGCTCAGATCGGGGATGGCAGCGGCGGTCCAGCGCGGCGGCACGGCAGGCACGGAAAGCGGAGCGGCGGAAAGGTGGTTCTAGCGATCCGGCCGCGGCGGCGCGGCGGCCCGATCCAGCAGGCTGGCGGCAAACAGGCGGGCCTCACCGGAATCCCCACCGGCCAGCTCGGCCAGCTCCGCCTGGCGGGCGCGAGTGTCCCGCAGGTGGGACACCTGGGTGTGGGTGACGCCGTCGACGACCTGCTTGCTGACGCGGTAGTGGTGATCCGCCGCAGCCGCCACCAGGGGCTGGTGGGTGACACAGAACACCTGCCGCTGCAGGGCCAGGCGCTGCAGCAACTCCGCCATCGCCCCACTCACCCGGCCACTGACCCCCGTATCGATCTCATCAAACAGCAGGGTGACGTGGGCATCGGCCGCGGCCAGGCAGGTCTTGAGGGCCAGCAGGAAGCGGCTCATCTCCCCCCCCGAGGCCACCTCCGCCAGGGGCGCCAGGGGCTGACCCGGGTTGGCGGAAAACAGGAACTGCACCGCGTCGGCGCCCTCCTCACCGGCCGGGGCGGCCTCCACCCGCACCTCAAAGCGCACATTGGCCAGACCCATGGGCCGCAGGGCCTGCATCAGCTGCTGCTCCAGCGTCCGGGCCGCCGCCTGGCGCCGCTCGTGCAGGGCGGCATTGAGATCATCCCGTCGCTGACGCAGCTGCTGCTCCCGCTGCTCGAGGGCAGCCAGGGACGCCGCTGCGCCACCGGGAGCCAGCTGCTGGCGCAGCGCGTCCCGCAGGCTGATCAGGCCGGCGAGATCAGAGGCGTGGCGGCGCTCCAGCGCCTTGAGGGTGGCGAGGCGGTCCTGGAGCTGGGCCAGGGTGGCTGGATCACTCTCCAGCGAAGCGGCGTAGCGATCGAGATCGCGCATCAGATCCTGAAGCTGGACGAAACCCTCGGTGCAGCGCTGGCGCAGGGGGCTGACCGAACCATCCAGCCCCTCCATCACAGCGAGCTCCTGTTCGCAGGCAGCCAGGTGATCGAACACCGAAGGCGCCTGCTCGGCCCCCTCCACCAGGCGCCCCTGCAAGCTCATCACCCCCTCCTGCAGACGCACCCCGTGGGCGAGGCGGTCCTGCTCGCTCTGGAGGCGCTGCACCTCAAACGGGTCGTCGAGGTCCGCCGCCTCCAGATCCTCAAGCCGCTGCTCCTGAGCGATCCGCTCGCGCTCCAGCTGATCGCGATCGCGCTGCGCCGCCTCCAGCGCCTCGACCGCATCACGCCACTGGCCAAAAGCCTGACGCACCGGATCAAGCAGCAACTGGATCGGCTCACCCGCAAAGCGATCCAGCCAACGCCGCTGCAGACCGGGGCGGGCCAGCTGCTGCGTCTGTCCCTGCACGGTGAGATCCAGCAACAGGGGCCGCAGCTCCTGCAACTGAGCGCGGCTGACCAGCACGCCATTGAGGCGATTGCGGCTGGTGAGGCGCTCCTCGCTGCGGCGCCACTCCCGGCTGAGCCAGAGCTCACCCTCCTGGCTCTCGATCTCCTGCTGGGCCAGCCAGACTTCCAGCGGTGGATCGAGGCTGAAGCTGGCCTCGATCACGGCCCGCTCCGCCCGTGGACGCAGCAGCCGGGCACCGGCACTGCCCTGGGCACCGCCCAGCAGGGCATCGAGGGCATCGAGCAGCAACGACTTGCCAGCCCCGGTCTCTCCCGTGAACACGGTGAACCCCGGTGCGAAACCGAGCTCCAGCTGTTCGATCAGGGCAATGTTCTCCAGGCGCAGCCCCGTGAGCACCCCGGCCTCCGGTATGGAACACGTGTTCGCCCCGACCGTAGCGGCCTTGCGATTGTTCTAGAAGAGGGTGTACGGGATTGCGCCACAGGCGCTGGGGCATGGTTCGAACCGCCGCTGACGCCGCTGCCGACGCCATGCACGCCGCTGTCTTCGGAGAGGCTGGCGTGGAAGAGAGGGTCCTCGAAGAGGCTGCGCATCAGGACAGTGTTTTCAGAGATGCAGTCCACTCGGCAACTCCACGCTCATCAGCGCGTCCAGGAGGGGAGGCTGGAGGATCGACACCCTGGCCGGATCTGAGCACCACCGCTCGAGGCGGCTCGCCCGAGCTGGGCGATTTCATTGAAGCCGCCGGCCTGCTGGAGTACGACCCGGCAGCGATCACCAGGATCTATGCCGGACATCCCCAGCGGCTCCTGCGCCGACTGGCCCAGACCCTGATTCCGATCGGCCTCTATCTGCTCGGTGTGGGGACCGACTGGCTGCTGGGCATGCTGGCCAACCCGGAACGCTCCCGGGCCAGGGCCCGCGAATGCGCCAACCTGCTGGTGGATCTGGGGCCCGCGTTCATCAAGGCCGGACAGGCCCTCTCCACCCGGCCGGACATCGTTCCGCCGATGCTGCTGGAGGAACTGGCCCAACTGCAGGACCAGCTGCCGGGCTTCGATTCAGCCCTGGCGATGGCCTGCATCGAAGAGGATCTGGGCGCACCGGTCGAAGCGATCTACGCCAGCCTTGAACGGGAGCCGATCTCGGCTGCGTCCCTGGGACAGGTCCATCGCGGCGTTCTCCGTACCGGTGAGCGGGTGGCCGTGAAGGTGCAGCGTCCAGGACTGAGGGAGCAGATCACGCTGGATCTCTACATCGTGCGCAATATCGCCGCTTGGCTGAATCAGAACGTGCGGCTGATCCGCAGCGATCTGGTCGGGCTGATCGATGAGCTGGGCCGGCGGGTATTCGAGGAGATGGATTATTTCCATGAAGCCGCCAATGCCGACCGCTTTCGCGCGCTGCACGCCCACAACCGCCTGATCGCCGTTCCCTTGATCTACCACCAGGCCACCAGCCGCCGGGTGCTCACGATGCAGTGGATCGAAGGGGTGAAGCTCACCAACCTCGAGGCGGTCCAGGCCCTCGGCATCGATCCGGATGTGATGGTGAGCATCGGAGTCGACTGCAGCCTGCAGCAACTGCTGGAGCACGGATTCTTCCACGCCGATCCCCACCCCGGCAACCTGCTGGCCCTGAGCGACGGGCGGTTGGCCTATCTCGATTTCGGCATGATGAGCGAGGTGAGCCGTGAGGCCCGTACGGGCTTGATTCAGGCGGTGGTTCATCTGGTGAATCGCAACTTCAGCGCCCTGTCCAAGGACTTCGTCAGCCTCGGCTTTCTGGCAGAGGATGTGAACCTGGAACCGATTGTTCCCGCCTTCGAGAGCGTCTTCGGCCAGGCGCTGGAGATGGGCGTGAGCCGGATGGATTTCAAAGCGGTGACCGATGATCTCTCCGGGGTGATGTATCGCTTCCCCTTCCAGGTTCCGCCCTACTACGCCCTGATCATCCGCTCGCTGGTGACCCTCGAGGGCATCGCCCTGAGCGTGGATCCTGATTTCAAGATCCTCGGTGCCGCTTATCCCTACTTCGCCCGCCGCCTGATGGAGGATCCCGATCCCAGCCTGCGGCAGAGCCTCAAGGAAATGCTCTTCGATGGCGAGATCTTCCGCTGGCAGCGCCTCGACAACCTCATCGCCAGCGCCTCCAAGGGGAGCCAGCTCGATCTGGACACCCTGCTCGACCAGGTGCTCGATTTCCTCTTTTCTCCCCAGGGGGGTCTGCTGCGTCAGCAGCTGGTCGACGCGGTGGTGGAGCGGATGGATGCGGTGGCCTGGCAGGCCACCCTGCGGCTCGGCCAACGGCTGCCGACCAGGCTGCAGCCACCCGGTCTGCGCCGCCGCGATCCCTGGGAAGCCAGCGAGCCCTTGCTGGATCTGGAACCGGTGCGGCAGCTGGTGCTGATCCTGCGGGCCCTGCCCGGCTTCGAACCCCAGTTGCTGCTGAAGCGGCTGCCGCGTCTGGTGGGGGAACCCGATCTGCGCCGCATGGGGGCCCAGGTCGCCCGGGGGCTGGCCGAACGTGGCGTGGTGCGGCTGCTGCGGGATGTGTTGGTGGCGCCCCAGCGCAGCGCCGATCTGGCCAGTGCCTGAAGCGAGCGGGGGCGGTGAACCGGCCTGTCCCGCAGCCGCCACTCAGCTCCCACCCAAACACTGCTCCTACGATGAAGGCCATTCTTCGGAGAGTTCCGTGCAGAAGCGGTCCGGGCGGCAGCCCCGCCAGTGCCACCGTCTGGGGGCCGCCCTGCTGGGACTCGGGCTCTGGGCCAGCTCCCCTGCGGCCCTGGCCGGCGAGAACCTGGTGTTCGTGAGCGGGGCCTTCCGCCGCTCGATTCCAGTGGCGGATCTGGAGCACCTGGCCACCACCGGAGAGGCCCGCGGTCTGCTCGCGGACGTGCTCAAGTTCAGCAAGCAGAAGCCGGAAGAAGCCGCCAAACTGCTCAACCAATCGATGACCGTTCCGGTCGTGCTGGTCAGCCGCCTGCTCAACACCAGCATCGGCGAGGCGATCCTGGCGCGGGCCGCCCAGATCATCTACCCACTCAACGCTGAGACGGTGGGGGTGCAGGCGATGCGATCGGCGCTGGTGCTGGGTGCCGCTGAAGACTCCGGCAAGCTGTCGCCAATCGGCTTCCTCAAGGCCTACCCCACCAACGAGATCGAGGTCAGCATTCCTGCCTTGCTGGGGCTGATGAGCAAGGCGAGCTCCGTGACCGACCTGGTGCGCTTCTTCTCGGAATCTCCCCTTGATGGCCTGCGCGGTGATGTCGGTGCCAAGCCTGGCTCCTGAATCCGGGCCAGGGTCAGCCTGAGTCGCGCCGTAGATTCGCCTCCAGCCTCCAGACCCTGCCCCGTGCCCCTGCTCCGTTCCTTCCGGCGCCATGGCACCGGTCCCTTCGGCGCCCAGCCGGTGATGCAGGACTGGCCGGGCCTGATTGAGGCCTACCGCGCCTGGCTGCCGGTGAGCGATGCCACGCCGGTGGTGACCCTGCGGGAAGGAGCCACGCCGCTGATCCCGGCTGCGTCGATCGCCGAACGGATCGGCCGTGGCGTGCGGGTGTTCCTCAAATACGACGGTCTCAACCCCACCGGCTCCTTCAAGGACCGGGGTATGACCATGGCGATCAGCAAGGCCAAGGAAGCGGGTTCGGAAGCGGTGATCTGCGCCAGCACCGGCAACACCTCCGCCGCGGCCGCGGCCTATGCGCGCCGGGGTGGCATGCGGGCCTTCGTGCTGATCCCGGATGGCTACGTGGCCCAGGGGAAGCTGGCCCAGGCCCTGCTGTACGGCGCCGAAGTGCTGGCGGTGCAGGGCAACTTCGACCGGGCCCTGGCGATCGTGCGGGAGGTGGCTGACCGCTACCCCGTCACCCTGGTGAACTCGCTCAATCCCTTCCGCCTTCAGGGGCAGAAGACCGCCGCCTTCGAAGTGGTGGACGCCCTCGGCGAAGCGCCCGACTGGCTCTGCATTCCGGTCGGCAACGCCGGCAACATCAGCGCCTACTGGATGGGCTTCCGCGAGTACCGCCAGGCAGGCCGCAGCTGGAAGCTGCCGAGGATGATGGGCTTCCAGGCCGCCGGAGCCGCCCCGCTGGTGCTGGGCCACACGGTGGAGCAACCCGACACGATCGCCACCGCCATCCGCATCGGCAACCCGGTGAACAAGGAGAACGCCCTCAAGGCCCGGGCCGAGAGCAACGGTGACTTCATGGCCGTGACGGACACCGAGATCATTGAGGCCTACAAGCTGCTCGGGGCTGGAGAAGGCGTGTTCTGCGAACCGGCCAGCGCCGCTTCGGTGGCGGGGCTGCTCAAACGACGTGAGGAGGTACCGAGCGGCGCCACGGTGGTGTGCGTGCTCACCGGCAATGGCCTCAAGGACCCCACCACGGCCATTGAACACAACGACGCCAAGTTCCACGCCGGCATCGAACCCGACACGGCCACAGTGGCCAAGGTGATGGGCTTCTGAGCCTCACGGCCCTGGGATCAGCGCGACCGCGGCTCTGGTCATCAGCCCCCGATCGGGGGCTTTTTTGTTGCGAATCAGCGGGATCTCAGGACGCAGCCAACCCTGAAACCGCCTGCTGAAAACCCCGGGAAAAGGGATTCCCTGAGCTGGGGAAAATGAACACGACCGGACACCGGGGCGGCCCTGGTTTTCCCCAGGGCCGGGATTTGGTGGAAAGCTGCGATTTCCAGGGTTTTCCTCCGGCGTTTTCCTCATGCCTGTGAGAGCAAAACAGTTGCAGCGCAAAGGGTTTAATGCTGTTTTCCCCCGATTCCCCAGGCTCTACGACTACGGGTTGGGATTGTTATCCAGAAAAAATCAATCCTTTTGGCAGTCGGGTTGGGGAAAGTGGGGTGGAAAGCGGGAATCCGGCCAGCCGGTGCGTTGCGCTTGGCGCCGCCCTGTGGAACGGTGGTGGGGCCGATCTGCCGGCCGCCAGGCCTCCAGAAACCCCCATGAAGCTGGTCTGTTCCCAGGCCGAACTCAGTGCCAGCCTTCAGTTGGTCAGCCGGGCCGTCTCCGCTCGGCCCACCCATCCGGTGCTGGCCAACGTGCTGCTCACCGCCGATGCCGGCACCGGTCGTCTCAGCCTCACCGGCTTCGACCTCAGCCTCGGCATCCAGACCAGCCTGCCGGCCTCCGTGGAGGCCAGCGGCGCCATCACCCTGCCGGCCCGGCTGTTCGGCGAGATCGTCTCCCGTCTCTCCTCCGACAGTCCGATCACGCTCCACTGCGACGACGGCACCGAGCAGGTGGAGCTCACCTCCCTCTCGGGCAGCTACCGCATGCGGGGCATGCCTGCCGATGACTTCCCCGATCTGCCCCTGGTGCAGGCCGGCACCCCGATCCGTCTCGATGCCGAGGCCCTGGTCAAGGGCTTGCGCGCCACCATCTTCGCCAGCAGCGCCGATGAGGCCAAGCAGGTGCTCACGGGCGTCCATCTCCGCCTCGAGAACGACTCACTCGAGTGCGCCGCCACCGATGGCCACCGGCTGGCCGTGCTCAAGCTGGATCAGGCCCTGCGCATCGATCCCGAGGTCGAGAGCGAATCCTTTGCCGTCACCGTGCCGGCCCGGTCCCTGCGGGAGCTGGAGCGGCTGCTGAGTGTGCGTCAGTCGGATGATCCGCTCAACCTCTTCTGCGACCGCGGCCAGGTGGTGTTCCTCTCGGCGGATCAGGTGCTCACCAGCCGCACCCTCGATGGCACCTATCCCAACTATCGCCAGTTGATCCCCGACAGCTTCGGGCGCAGCATCGCCATGGATCGCCGGGCTTTCACGGCCGCTCTGGAGCGGGTGGCGGTGCTGGCCGATCAGCACAACAACGTGGTCAAGATCAGCACCGAGCCGGCCTCCGCTCAGGTGCACATCCGCGCCGACGCCCAGGACGTGGGCAGCGGCGCCGAGACCCTGGCGGCCCAGCTGGAAGGGGAGCCGATCGAAATCGCCTTCAACGTGCGCTACGTGCTTGAAGGGCTCAAGGTGATGGCCAGCGAGCGGGTGATCCTGCACTGCAACGGACCGACCACGCCGGCGGTGCTCTCGACGGCCGATGAGGGCGCCTTCACCTATCTGGTGATGCCTGTTCAGATTCGCGGTTGAGTGGCGTGGCCCTTCCCGAGCAGCTGCTGCTCAGCGATCTGCTGCAACGCCGGGTCCGCTGCGACCAGGGCCTGGATCACGGTCCCGGCCTGATCGGCTGGATGCATCCGCCGGTCCACCGTCTGCTCGGTTGGGTCACCAGGCCCTCGGCCTTCGGCAATCAACGGCTGGTCTGGCGGCTGAATCAGCTGCGGGGGCTCGGGGAGGGTGAGGCCTATGTGCAGGGAGAGCCGGCCGAGACGGATCCGGCCACTTTGGAGCGGCTGCCGACCCTGTTCGATGCCGCCCTGCTGGGCCAGGAGGGCCAGCCCCTCGGCAGCGTGGTGGATGCGGCGGTGGAGCTGCGCAGTGGCCGCATCCGCCACTACCTGATTGCCCGCAGTGATCCGCGGCTGCCGGGCAGCAGCCGCTGGCGCCTCACCCCCGAGCGGATCGTGGATCAACAGCCCGGCATGGTGCGCACGGCCCTGGGCAGCCTCGACGAGCTGCCCCTGGCCCGCGCCAGCGTGCGGCAGGAACTGCTGCGCCGCTCACGGCGCTGGAAGGAGCAGCTGGAACAGGAGACCGGCCGCTGGCGCGACCAGATCGATCAGGTGGGGGATCGCTTTGAAGGCCGGCTGGAGGGTTGGCTGGAGGAGCCCCCCTGGGAGCCCCAGGGGCGTTGGCGGGAGGACCCCGAGGATCCCCTGGAGCGCAGGCCGGAGCGCGAGGCCTGGGATCAGTGGGAGAGCGACTCTGATCCCGACGAGGCACTGCCCCGCTCCCAGCCGCGCTCCCGCAGGGATCCCGGCGCTGATGCCGATCCCTGGGTCTGACGGCCCGATCCGCCTGCCCAGCCGGGTTGGTCGGCCCCTCGGCCAGAGTGGAGCACCGTTGCCTGGCTGCCACCATGCCGTCCCCCGCGGCTTCCGCCTCCTTTTCGCTGCCCGAGGCGCTGCGCAAGGAAGGCCTGAGCCAGGCCGATTACGACGAGATCGTGCGGCGGCTTGGGCGGGAACCGAATCGGGCCGAACTGGGCATGTTCGGCGTGATGTGGTCGGAGCACTGCTGCTACCGCAATTCACGGCCACTGCTCAGCCAGTTCCCCACGACCGGCCCCCGCATCCTCGTGGGCCCCGGTGAGAACGCCGGCGTGGTCGACCTGGGCGAAGGGCAGCGGCTCGCCTTCAAGATCGAGAGCCACAACCACCCCTCGGCCGTGGAGCCGTTTCAGGGGGCGGCCACGGGGGTGGGCGGCATCCTGCGCGACATCTTCACCATGGGCGCCCGGCCGATCGCCCTGCTCAATGCCCTGCGCTTCGGGCCGCTCGAAGATGAGCGCAACGTGGGTCTGATGGAGGGCGTGGTGGCCGGCATCGCCCACTACGGCAACTGCGTCGGTGTGCCCACCGTGGGCGGTGAGGTGGCCTTCGACCCCAGCTACTCCGGCAACCCGCTGGTGAATGCCATGGCCCTGGGGCTGATGGAAACCGAGGAGATCGTCTGCTCCGGCGCCGAGGGGGTTGGCTATCCGGTGGTCTACGTGGGCAGCACCACCGGTCGCGATGGCATGGGCGGTGCCAGCTTCGCCAGTGCCGAGCTCACCGCGGCCTCCCTCGACGACCGCCCCGCCGTGCAGGTGGGCGATCCCTTCCTGGAGAAGGGTCTGATCGAGGCCTGCCTCGAGGCTTTCCAGAGCGGTGATGTGGTGGCCGCCCAGGACATGGGCGCCGCCGGCCTCACCTGCAGTTGCTCCGAGATGGCCGCCAAGGGGGGGCTGGGCATCGAGCTCGATCTCGACCGGGTGCCCGCCCGCGAGAGCGGCATGACCGCCTACGAGTTCCTGCTGAGTGAGTCCCAGGAGCGGATGCTGTTCGTGGTGAAGCCCGGGCGTCAGCAGGCGTTGATGGAGCGTTTCACCCGCTGGGGCCTGCAGGCGGCGGAGGTGGGCCGGGTGCTCGAGGAGAACGTGGTGCGGGTGCTGCAGCACGGGTCGGTGGCGGCGGAGGTGCCCGCCAGTGCCCTGGCCGACGACACCCCGATCAACCACCACACATTGCTCAGCGAGCCCCCCGCCGCCATCCAGGCCCACTGGCGCTGGAGCGAGGCCCAGCTGCCGCAGGCCACCCAGGCTGGCATCACGCCGGTGAACGGCCCCCTGGCCGGTCAGAGCCTGGGCTGGGGTGCGGTGCTGCTGCAGTTGCTCGACGACCCCACCATCGCCTCCAAGCGGTGGGTGTTCTGCCAGTACGACCATCAGGTGCAGGCCAACACCGTGGTGCTGCCCGGCGGAGCGGATGCGGCCGTGGTGCGGTTGCGGCCCCAGCGGGGAGAGGGGGCGATGCAGGCCGCCAGCCGCGGTGTGGCGGCGGTGGTGGACTGCCCCAACCGCTGGGTGGCCCTCGATCCGGAGCGCGGCGGCATGGCGGCTGTGGCCGAAGCGGCCCGCAACCTCAGCTGCGTCGGTGCCGAACCCCTGGCCGTGACCGACAACCTCAACTTCCCGTCGCCTGAGACCCCCACCGGCTACTGGCAGCTGGCCCTGGCCTGCCGCGGCCTCTCGGCGGCCTGCAGCGCCCTGGAGACCCCAGTGACCGGTGGCAACGTCTCCCTCTACAACGAGACCCGGCTTCCAGACGGCCAGATGCAGCCGATTCACCCCACCCCCGTGGTGGGCATGGTGGGGCTGGTGTCCGATCTCGCGCTGGTCCGTGGCCTGGCCTGGCGTCAGCCCGGCGATGCCATCTGGCTGCTGGGGGTGCCGCTGGACGCCACCGCCTCGGCACCTGCCACGGCTTCGGAGCCCGATGAGCGGGTCAGCCTGGCCGGCAGCAGCTACCTGGAGCGCATTCACGGGGCCGTCACCGGTCGGCCGCCGCTGATCGATCTGCAGCTGGAGAAGCGCGTCCAGGCCTTCCTGCGTCAGGCGATTGCGCAGGGCCTGGTGGCATCTGCCCACGACCTCAGCGACGGAGGGCTGGCCGTGGCCGTGGCCGAGGCCTGCATCGCCTCCGGTCTGGGGGCAGAGCTGCAGCTGCCGGCCGGCGACCTCCGGCCGGATCGTCTGCTGTTCGCCGAAGGCGGTGCCCGGGTGCTGGTGAGCATCGCGGCCGCCGATGCCGCCGCCTGGCAGCAGGCCCTCGATCAGGCCGCCGCCGCTGGTGCCGCCATTCCGGCCCAGTGCCTCGGTGCCGTGCAGGCCGCCTCCGGGGCCCCTGCTGCCCTGACCTTCAACCGCGGCGGCACGACCCTGCTGAACCTGGCCGTGGACGACCTTGGTGAGGCGTTTGAACAGGCGATCCCGCGGCGCCTGGGCCAGGCGCTGCCCCCCAGCGTTTAGCCGGTCCGAGCCCTGATGTCGCGGCTGATGCACAATGATGCAGTCAAGCTTTAGGTGGGCAGGGTCTTGCAGCAACACCAGCCCGTTGCCCGTGATGAGCTGAGGCCCGACAAGCCTGAGGAAGCCTGCGGTGTATTCGCCGTGCTGTCCCCCGGTCAGCCGGTGGCCAACCTCACCTACTTCGGTCTCTACGCCTTGCAGCACCGCGGCCAGGAGTCGGCCGGTATCGCCGTGTTCGATGGCCCCAAGGTGCGGCTGCACAAGGACATGGGCCTGGTCAGCCAGGTGTTCGACCAGGACGTGCTCGAACGCATGCCCGGCGACCTGGCGATCGGCCACAACCGCTATTCCACCACCGGCAGCAGCAAGGTCTGCAATGCCCAGCCGGTGGTGCTGATGACCCGCCTCGGGCCCTTTGCGCTGGCCCACAACGGCAACCTGGTCAATGCGGCGGAGCTGCGCCTCTCGCTGGATCACCTCGCCGGTGAGTTCACCTCCACCACGGATTCGGAGCTGATCGCCTTCGCTGTGCAGCACGCCGTGAACGGGGGCCTGGGCTGGGATGAGGCCATCCGCGCGGCCGCCGGCCAGTGCCGCGGTGCCTTCAGTCTGGTGATCGGGACCCCCGAGGGCCTGTTTGCCCTGCGCGACGGCCACGGCATCCGTCCCCTCGTGTTCGGCCACATCGGTGAGCGGCAGGAGGCCCGCTGGGTGGCCAGCAGTGAAACCTGTGGGCTCGATATCATCGGCGCCACCTACATCGATGATGTGGGTGCCGGCGAAATCATTCACTTCCGTGTTGGTGAACCTGAACCTCTGCGCAGCCGCTGGTGTGAAGAGCCGGCCAAGTTGTGCGTGTTCGAGATGATCTACTTCGCACGCCCCGACAGCCGTTTCTTCGGCGAATCGCTCTACAGCTACCGCGTCCGCATCGGCGAAGCTCTGGCCCGTGAAACCCCTGTGGAGGCTGATCTGGTGATCGGCGTGCCCGATTCCGGCATTCCGGCCGCGATCGGATACTCCCAGGTCAGTGGAATCGCCTTCGCCGACGGTCTGATCAAGAACCGCTACGTCGGTCGCACCTTCATCCAGCCCACCCAGGCGATGCGGGAAGCGGGCATCCGCGTCAAGCTCAACCCCCTGCCGGATGTGCTCGCCGGCAAGCGGGTGGTGGTGATCGACGACTCGATCGTGCGGGGCACCACCAGCCGCAAGCTGGTGGCGGCCCTGCGGGAGGCCGGCGCCACCGAGGTGCACATGCGCATCAGCTCACCGCCGGTGACCCACCCCTGCTTCTACGGGATCGATACCGACACCCAGGATCAGTTGATCGCCGCCCGTCTGACCCTGGCTGAGATCAGCGCCCATCTCGGCGTCGATTCGCTGGCCTACCTCAGTAAGCAGGGCATGGTGGACGCGGCCCAGGCCAATTCCAGCCACTTCTGCACCGCCTGCTTCGACGGTGCCTATCCGATCGACCTGCCGGAGGAAGTGAGGGCCAGCAAGCTGATGCTCGAACCGGCCGGTCTGGCGCTGGTCGGCTGAAGCGAGATTCTCCGCTGTTCAGCCGGTGATCAGGGGCACCAGGGCCTGAACCGTTTCCCGTTCGCGCAGGCCCAGCAGTTCGCCGTCGCCGCTGCTGTCCTGGCGCTCAAGCTCTGCGGTGGCAAGCCGCACGCTGCGGACCTCTGAGATCACAACGCTGACCAGGGGCGTCTCGGCACCGCAGAGATCCACCAGGGCATCACGGCGATCGCGGAAGCGGATGGCGATCTGGCCCAGATCACCCCGCTGACACGGCCGCAGATTCTCCACGGCCAGGCGCTTGAGCAGGCCCAGACGGCTGGCCAGCAGCACGTCTCCGCCGGTGGCCACGGCGGCGGCGCCCACCACTGCCTCGCCCGGCAGCAACCGCAGCAGTACCGGCCCCTGAGCGGTGCGTCCCATCAGCGGCAGGTTGGCTTCCTCCACCGCCAGACGCAGCAGGCGGCCGGTGCTGCTGGCCACCACCACATCCTGGCCGTCATGGCAGGGCACCACCCGCAGCAGGTGGACGCCCTCCTTGAGCTTGAGCACGGTGGCGGCCCGGCCGGAGAGTTCCTGAAAGTCCTCCAGGGGCAGCCGCTTGAAGCGGCCGTCGCTGCTGAGCAGACCGAGGCTTGTGCCGCTGGCCTGGCTGGGCAGAGGCAGCACCTGAACCACCGTTTCGCCCTCGAGGCTGTCGGGCAGGAAGCGCTCCAGCCCTCCCTGTTGCTGGCCGGCAAATTCCCAGCGCAGCAGGGCCACCCGGCCATTGGCGGTGAAGGCGAGCAGGTTGGGCTGGCCGGTGGTCGGCAGGATCAGCCGGGCCGGCGGTGGCTGTTCCGCCAGTGGCGCGGGTTCCTCGAGATGGAGGCGGCCCAGCAGCTGCGGGCCGACGATCTTCACGGATCCATCGGCCAGGATCAGCAGGCGGCTGTCGCTGGCCAGGGCCTCGAAGGCCTGCTGGCGCTGCAGTTCGGCGTTGGGACGCACGGCGGCGCTGCGCTGCGCCACCAGCTCATCGCCCCCCTCGATCAGGCGGGTGCGGCGCGGCGTGGCATAGCGCTTGCGCAGGCGCTTCAGTTCGGCCACCAGATGGTCAAGCAGGGCGTCGCGGTCGTCGAGCAGGGTGCGCAGACGGCTGCGTTCGACCCGCAGTTCCTCGACCTCCTTGCGCAGGCTCTCCTGTTCCAGTCCCGTGAGCCGCCGCAGCGGCATCGCCAGCACCGCATCGGCCTGGCGCTCGCTCAGATCCAGCTGCACCTGCAGGCTGGCGCGGGCGGTGGCGGAATCGGGAGCCGCGGTGATCAGGGCAATCACCTGCTGGAGCGCCTCCAGGGCCCGGATCAGGCCTTCCACCACCTCCAGCCGGTCTTCGCAGCGGCGCAGGGCATGGTTGGTCCGGCGGATCAGGGTGAGTTCGCGGTATTCCAGGAATTCCTGCAGCATGCGCCGCAGGGTGAGCTGCACCGGCTGGCCGTTCACCAGGGCCAGCAGAATGGCGCCGAAATTGCTCTGCAGGGCGGTGCGGCGCTGCAGGTCGGCCAGCACCTTGGTGGCGTCCGCATCACGGCGCAGTTCCACCACCACTCGCATGCCTTCGCGATCGCTTTCATCGCGGATGTCGGCGATGCCGCCGATCTTGCCCTCATTCACCTGGTCGGCCAGCTTCTCGATCCAGCCGGCCTTGCTGAGCTGATACGGCAGCTCGGTGATCACGACGGCACTGCGGCGGTGGCGACCCTTGCCGGGCTGCACCTCCTCGGTGTGGGCCACCCCCCGCATCGGAATGCTGCCGCGGCCGCCCAGGTAGGTGTCGCGAATACCGCTGCCGATCAGCACCTCGCCGCCGGTGGGGAAGTCGGGGCCGGGCACCAGTTGCAGCAGCTTCTCGTCGCTGAGGTCGGGCTTGCGCACCAGGGCGATCAGGGCATCCACCACCTCGCCGAGGTTGTGGGGCGGGATGCTCGTGGCCATCCCCACGGCGATGCCGGTGCAGCCATTCAGCAGCAGGAAGGGCAGCTGGGCCGGCAGCACCGTGGGCTCCTGCTGGGAGCCGTCGAAGTTGGGGGCGAAATCGACCGTGTCGCTGCCGATCTCCTCGAGCATCGCCTCATGGGCGATCGGAGCCAACCGGGTTTCGGTGTACCGCATCGCCGCCGGCGGATCGTCATCGACGGAGCCGAAGTTGCCGTGGCCGTCCAGGAGCGGGTGGCGGCTGGCGAAGGTCTGCACCAGCCGCACCAGGGCGTCGTAGACCGCCTGATCACCGTGGGGGTGGTATTTGCCGAGCACATCGCCTACGACCCGGGCGCACTTGCGGTAGGGCCGATCCGGGGTCAGTCCCAGCTCGTGCATCGCGAACAGGATGCGCCGCTGCACTGGCTTGAGCCCATCGCGCACGTCCGGAAGGGCCCGTCCCACGATCACGCTCATCGCGTATTCGAGGTAGGAGCGCTGCATTTCCTGATGCAGGGCGATGGGCTGAACGCGCTCCTCGGCCATCCGGGTCTTCGGTGTGAGGGCGAAAAGTGGGGCTCAGCCTACAGATCCTGTGCGGGTTCTCCCCGAGGTCAAGGTGTCGACTCCTCCGGATCCGTGTTGGATTCTGCGTTGGCGTTGGCGCGGTCCACCACGCTCTTGAGCTCTGGATCCTCCAGAAGCCGGCGGGTGCTGGCCCTCAGTCTGTCGCCCCAGAGCTGTTCTTTCTGAAAGCTGTCGAGCACGTAATTGGGTTCGTCATCCAGGGCCTGGGCCGCCAGCTGGCGAGCCTCTGCCTGCTGCTGCGGTCCACTGGCGTAGAGGCCGGCTGCCAGCGCCAGGCTGGGTTCGGCGGCTTCGGGTCGGATCTTCAGCACCCGGCGCCAGCGATCGATCGCCTCTTTGCCGCGGCCCTGCTCGTAGAGCACCAGACCCTGGTTATTGATCGCTTCCCAGAAGTCTTTGCGCAGGCCGGAGGCCCGCTCAAAGGCAGAGAGAGCTGCGCCGGAATCGCCCAGCAGCAGATGGGCGTTGCCCAGATCGAAGTAGGCGCCGGCATTGCGGCCATCCAGCTGGATCCCCTGTTGCAACAGACCCACCGCCTGTTGCGGTTCGCCGTTGCGCAGGGCCAGAGATCCCTGGGCGAACCAGATGCCGGGATTGCGCGGATCGAGTTCCTTGGCCCGGGCCAGGGCAGCGGCGGCCTCGTCGAGCTGGTTGCTGCGCAGCTGGGCTTCCGCCAGCAGGAGCCAACCGCGCGGATCCTGGGGCAGCAGCTGCACGGTGAGCGCCGCCAGTCGCGCGGCGTCCTCGGCCTGGCCAAGCCGCAGCAGCCGGCCGGCCGCCTGGGCAATTCCCAGACCAGCGCCCGCCAGTTCCGGGCTCTGGGGGACGAACACATAGGGCACCAGCGCCCGGGCCGGCGCCATCTGAGCGGCCCACAGGCCGATCCCCAGCGGCATGGCCAGGGCCCAGGTCCGCAGACTCCGCCTCGCCAGGCTCGCGGCCGGCGTGAACTCAGATGCCATCCCTTTGCTCCTGAACTGCCACCAGCGCCGGATCACAACTGCCCAACAGGGAGGCTCCACCCTAGGGACAGCCGCTCGCACTGCCCGCCGCCGCCCGCAGATTGCGGCGCCACATCCAGGGCTTGATGCGGCGCAGGGCCGAGGCCCGCAGGTGCTCGTCCCAGGTGGCGTCATCCCAGCCCAGGGCCGTCTCGGCCCGCAGGTTGAGCAGCCAGGGCCGCGGCTGCACCTCCGGGTCGGGGCTGCTCTCCAGCGGCTGCTGATTCCACGGACACACGTCCTGGCAGATGTCGCAGCCGGCCACCCAGGGGCCCATCGCCGCGGTGATGGGCTCCGGTAATTCCGAATCGCGATTTTCGATCGTGTGGAAGGCGAGGCAGCGGCGGGCATCCACCACAAAGGGTTCCGGCAGGGCGCCGGTGGGGCAGGCCTCGAGGCAGCGGCTGCAGGAACCGCAGAGTGGTTCGGCGGGGTGGTCGGCCGGCAGGTCCAGGGTGGTGAGCAGATGGCCCAGCAGCAGCCAGGAGCCATGCTGGCGATGGATCAGGTTGCCGTTCTTGCCGATCCAGCCGAGGCCTGCCTCCTCGGCCCAGGCCTTGTCCAGCAGCGGCGCGCTGTCCACGCAGGCACGCCAGCCGGTGCCCGGTGCTTCGGCCTCAAGCCACCGCCCCAGACGCCGCAGGCGGCCATCGATCATCCGGTGGTAGTCACGCCCCCAGCCGTAGCGGGCCACCGCCAGGCTGCCGGGTGCCCGTTCGGCCGCCACGTAGTAACTGAGGCCCACCGCCAGCAGGCTGCGCACCCCCGGCAGCAGGGCCTCCGCAGTGCGGCGGCGCGGATCGCTCATCCAGGCCATGGAGCCCTGGTGGCCGGCCTCCAGCCAGCGCTGCAGAGCCGCCGTGCGCAGAGCCAGTCGCGGGCCGGGGGGCACAGCGGCGATGCCCACCGCCGCGAAGCCGAGCGCCGTCGCCTGCTGCTTGAGGGCGACCGCCAGGGCGGCCCGGCTCACGGCCCGTACAGTTGCTCCATCCCGTCATCCTGCCTGTGAGTTCCGCCACCTTCGGTCGCCTCGGCTTTCTGCTCCGTTGGCTGGGAATCACGCTGGTGGTGCTGTTGCTGCTGCAGCTGGCGGTGCTGTTGCCCCTCTGGAACTGGGGCGAGGAGGGCTACCGCCAGCTCGTCGTCGATCGGCTCGTCACCCAGTCGCCGATGGCCCTGGTGGGTGTGCTGCTGATGCTGTTCGGTGGCCGCCTCGACGAGCCCACTGCAGGCCGCACCCCCCTGCGCTGGGTGGTGGCGGTCCTGAGCGCCGTGCTGGCCATCGCTCTGCTGGTGGCGGTGCCGATGTCGATCAGCGGCGATCGGGCCATGGCCGATCAGACCGATCAGGGCCTGGCGGCCAAGAAGGGCCAGCTGGAGATGGCCCGGGCCCAGATGGAGAACCCCGAGGCGATTCAGCAGTTCGTCCAGCAGGCCGAGCAGGCCGGCCAGCTGCCAGCCCAGGGCACCGATGAGCAGAAGCGTCAGATGGTCAAGGAGCTGATGGGGCGCCAGCTTGACCAGGCCGAGCAGCAGCTTCGGCAGCAGGAGCGGGCCCGCGATCTAGCCGTGAATCAACGCCGCATCGGCGGTACCGGCACAGCCGTTGTTCTGGCGGTCTCCTTCGTACTCGTGGCCCTCGTCGCTCTGCTCTGAAGCGGTGCCTGGCTAAGTTGCCAGCAGGTTGCTATAGGCCGGAGCTCCGGGTTGTCGTTTGGTTCCATCCAGTCCCAGGCCTGATCAGCCGCTGGGCGATCGCCTCCAGCAGGATCTCAAGAACGATCTGATCGCCGGTCTGCTGGTGGTGATCCCGCTGGCCACCACCATCTGGCTGGCCACCACGGTGAGCCGCTTCGTGCTGGCGTTCCTCACCTCGATCCCGAAGCAGTTCAATCCCTTCAACACCCTCAACCCGGTGTTGCAGGAGCTGATCAACCTCGGCGTCGGTCTGCTGGTGCCGCTGCTGGGCATCCTGCTGATCGGCCTGATGGCCCGCAACATCGTGGGCCGCTGGCTGCTGGAGTTCGGCGAGGGAACCCTGCTGCGCATCCCCCTGGCAGGCTCGGTCTACAAAACCCTCAAGCAGCTGCTGGAAACCTTCCTGCAGGGCAATTCCGGCCGCTTCCGCCGGGTGGTGCTGGTCGAGTATCCACGCGAGGGTCTCTATGCGCTCGGCTTCGTCACCGCCACCCTGGCCACCAGTCTCCAGGCCAGCTTCAGTGAGCCGATGCTGAGCGTGTTCATCCCCACCGCTCCCAACCCCACCACCGGCTGGTACGCAGTGGTGCCCGAGAGCTCCGTCAGAGACATCGACATCTCGGTGGAGGATGCGTTCCGCACGATCATCTCGGCCGGCATCGTCAGCCCCGACGAACGCGAGCCCACGTCCAATCGCAGCTTCTCCAGCCTGCTGGCCCAGCTGCGCGCCCCCCAACTCTCCTGATGCAGAGCCGCACCCTTGCCCGCGAACTGGCACTGCTGATGCTCGGCCAGACCAACGACCGCGTTCCAGCGGCCGATCTCTCGCTCGAGACCCTGCTGCAGCAGGCCATGGCCAGCCTCAGCCAGCACGTGCGTGAATCGCTCGATCGCTCAGCGGAGGATCTGCAGGGTGCCCAGCAGCAGCTGCTCGACAGCGAGCTGCAGGACAGCGGCGAGGCCAGCTTGCCGAAGGTGCGCCAGCATCTGCAGGAGGGCATCGCCCAGGCGGAGCAGGCCCTGAATCGGCTGTCGGCCAGCCTGGAGCTGCCGCGCCTGCTGCTGCTCTCCGACCAGGACGACGTGCGTCGTGGTGCCCTTGAGCGGGCGCGGGAGGTGCTGCGGCAGCGCGAGGCTGTGGATGCCCGTCTCGATGGCGTGATGGAGGGCTGGCGTCTCGGCCGCCTGCCCCGCATCGACCGCGACATCCTGCGCCTCGCGGTGGTCGACCTGGAGCACTTCCAGACGCCGCCGGCGGTGGCGTGCAACGAGGCGGTGGAACTGGCCAACCGCTACAGCGACGAGCAGGGCCGCCGCATGATCAACGGCGTGCTGCGCCGCTTCACCCGGTCCGCCTCCGCGAGCTGAACCCCATGGTGTTCGACTGGTTTAAGCGCAACCTGGTCCCTCGCAGCCAGCCGCAGCAGGAGCCCGAACCGGCTTCGGTGCCGCCTGTCCCCGGCCAGGATGCGGAGGCGATCGCTCCTGAGGTTGCGGAGCCCGGGCCACCGGAACCCGACCTGGATCAGGCCGCTGAGTTGACCGCGGCATCGGACGGACGGGCTGCAGACGGGTCCGTCGCGTCGCTCGAGCCTCCGGGGCCCTCCGAACCCGCAACCTCGGTGCCTTCACCCGCAACCTTGGCGCCTTCCCAGCCGGCGTCAGCCCCGATCGAGCCGGCAACGGCTGCCCCAGCACCCAGCCCCTCCGGTTCCCCGGCGAGCGGCCCCTCCGTCGATCAGGACGCTCTGGAGTGGGCCCGTCAGGCCTATGCCCGGCTCAAGGCCCAGCAGCAGGCTGCCGCCGCCGCCGCGGAGCCTGCCCCAGCCCAGCCTGCCGCCGTTCCAGCCCCCCCGGCTCCCGAGCCGGGGGCCTTGCCAGCGTCTGCAGCGCCACCCACCCCTGAGCAGGCCCCCCCACCGCAGCCCCTGCCTGAGCAGGTTCCGACTGAGCCCCCCGGGCCCAGTGCTGCGTCCGTTGATGTGGCCCAGGAACTGCCGCCTCAGGAGTCCAGCGCCAGAGCTAGTGCCACCACGCCGATTGATGCCGGTGGTTCTTCCACCGGCTCGGCTGCTTCTACGCCTTCTGAAGCGGATGGCATTGCCCCGGTGGCCTCTGCCACCGCCTCCTCTGCTTCTGCACCCTCTGCCTCAGCTTCCTTTGAGGAGCCAGACCTTGCTGCGTCGTCACCAGACAACTCCCCCAGCGCCCCATCGCCGCAAGCTTCCCCTGCACCCGCGGCCGGTCTGTCCCTGCTTGAGCAAGCCGCGGCCCAGCGGCGCCAGCGTCAGCAGGAGCTGATCGCCTCCGCGGAGCTGGCTGACACCGGCTCTGCTCCCGCACCCTCAGAGACTTCCACTTCCACTTCCGGCTCCCCTGCAGTCGCTCCTGCTCAGCCCTCGCCGCAGGCGGATGCCGCCGAACCCAGCCTCGGCGCCTTCGACGACACCTTCACCTGGTCGGCCGAGGTGCTGGCCGCCCAGGGCCGCCAGCTCGACGACATCTCCCTGGAGGAGATCGACTGGCTGGGTCGTCTGCGCCGCGGCCTTGAGAAGACCCGGCGCGGTTTCGTCACCCAGCTGCTCGATCGCCTCGGCGACGATCCGCTCACCCCCGAGGTGCTCGACGACTTCGAAACCACCCTGCTGCGCGCCGATGTGGGCGTGCAGGCCACCGATCAGGTGCTCGAGGCCCTGAGGCAGCGCCTCAACGAGGAGGTGGTGGACCCGGCTGAAGGCATCCGGTTCCTCAAGGAACAGCTGCGTGGCCTCCTGGACGAACCGATCACCGCCAGTGGCGTTCCCCTGCTCGCCCCCGAACGGGAACGGCTCAACGTCTGGCTGATGGTGGGGGTCAACGGCGTCGGCAAGACCACCACCCTCGGCAAGCTGGCCAACCTGGCGGTGCGCAGTGGCTACAGCTGCCTGATCGCCGCGGCCGACACCTTCCGGGCCGCCGCCGTGCAGCAGGTGCAGATCTGGGGTGAGCGCAGCGGCGTGGCGGTGATCGCCAACCCGAGCGCCAATGCCGATCCCGCTGCCGTGGTTTACGACGCCATCGGCGCGGCCCAGTCCAAGGGCACCGAGCTCGTGCTGGTGGACACCGCCGGCCGCCTCCAGACCAAGCACAACCTGATGGAGGAGCTGGCCAAGGTGCGGCGCATCATCGACAAGCTGGCCCCCGATGCCGCCGTGGAATCTCTGCTGGTGCTGGATGCCAGCCAGGGTCAGAACGGCCTGCGCCAGGCGATGGCCTTTGCCAAGGCCGCCGGACTCACGGGCGTGGTGCTCACCAAGCTCGATGGCAGTGCCCGGGGCGGTGTGGCCATCGCCGTGGCCCACGAGGCCGGTCTGCCGATTCGCTTCATCGGCGCCGGCGAGGGAATCCGCGACCTGCGGCCCTTCAACAGCTTCGAGTTCGTCGAGGCCCTGCTGGCGGTCTGAGCCGTTCGACCCAGGCTTGCGCCGCAGCCGGGCCGCCGTGGTGCCCCGGTTGCGATGGCGTCCATGGCGATCGGAAACCACTGCTACCTTGCGAGCTCCCCGCGGCCGCTCCTTGAGCACCAAGCCGCCGCCCAGGGCCGCCATGGCCCCGTCGCCGCTACCCGCCAGCGCCGATCCTGCCGCCGTGCAACCGGACCCCGAGGCGATCGCGCCCCCCGCCTCTGCACCACTCACGGCCACAGCTTCGCTGCGGCAGCTGCTCGACAGCCTCAGTCGCGAGCAACGCCGCAACGGCGAACTGCTGGCGTCGCTGGGTTTCGCCCTGCGCAGCTTCACCAACCTCAGCCGTTTTCTCGAGCTGGTGGCCCTGGTGGCGGCGCGGCTGGTGGAGGCCGAGGGGGCCCTGCTGGTGGTCTTTCACCCCGATGGTCGGCTCTGGCGCGAGCAGCTGCAGGCCTCGCCGCCGGATCGCTGCGCCAAGCTGCTGCGCCAGATCGCCGCTCTGCCCGACAGCGACCTCCAGGCCCAGGCCAGTGAGGAAGCGGTGGTGCAGCTGCTCGATCAGCTGGTCGCCCGACTGCTCGGTGAGGTTCAGGTGTTCGGCACGTCGGTGGTGGCCCGCAGCAATCAGCGGGGGCGGCTCTACGTGTTCAGTGGCCCGGATGGGTTGTGCTGGAGCGAGGTGAACCAACGCCACATCCAGCTGGTGGCCGATCTCACCGGTGTGGCCCTGGAGAACGAGCTGCTGCTGGCGGATATGCGGCGCCACGAGCGGCTCGATCGCCAGCTCAGCAGTGGTGCCGAGATCCAGGCCCAGCTGCTGCCCGACCACTGCCCGGTGATTGAGGGGGTGGAACTGGCGGCCCGCTGCCGGCCGGCCTTCCAGGTGGGCGGCGATTACTACGACTTCATCCCCACCCGGCCGCAACTGATGGGCCGCCGCCGCGAGCAGGGGCGTTGGGCGCTGGTGATGGGCGATGTGATGGGCAAGGGGGTGCCGGCGGGTCTGCTCATGACCCTGCTGCGGGGCATGCTGCGGGCGGAGGTGCTGAGCGGCCACGCGCCGGATCGGATCCTGCACGACCTCAACCAGCTGGCCCAGGAAGACCTGGCCCACTCGCACCGCTTCGTGACGCTCTTCTATTCCGATTTCGACCCCCGCACCCGCCTGCTGCGTTACGCCAATGCCGCCCACAATCCACCACTGATCTGGCGGCGCCAGAGCGGCAGGGTGGAGCGGCTCGATGCCCCGGGTCTGCTGATCGGTCTGCAGAGCGAGGCCGAGTACGGCTGCGGCCAGCTGGTGCTGGAACCCGGAGACGTGCTGCTCTATTACACCGATGGTGTCACCGAAGCTCCCGGTCTCACCGGAGAGCGCTTCGAGGAGGAGCGTCTCGTGCGGGCACTGCATGCCGCCTGCCGGTCTGGGGTGGGTGCCCAGGGGATCCTCGATCACCTGTTCGCCCGCCTCGATCGCTTCGTCGGCGACGATCGCCAGCCCGACGACGATGCCTCGATGGTGGTGCTGAAGGTGCGCGAGGAGGTGATGCTGCCGTCCCTGCCCGCCGCAGCCGGTCTGCGGTGAAATGCTGGCCGCAGCAAGGCCCGACCGCCGCTGAGGCCAGCGGCTCTGGGTGAATCCCATCGGCCCTGGGTGGCAAGCTGACGGATCGCCCCAGTGCCTGGCCCGATGGCAGCCGATTCCCCCTCCCCCTCCACCAGCGGTGCGGCCACCGGCGGGCCTGCGGATCGGGGTGTGACCGGCGGAACGGCCGGCAGCTGGAGCGATCGCTTCGAGCAGGGGCTGCATCCGGCAATCGAGCGTTTCAATGCCTCGATCGGGTTCGACATCGCTCTGCTGCAGCAGGATCTCGATGGCTCCGTGGCCCATGCCCGCATGCTGGGCCGCTGCGGTGTGATTACTGCGGAGGAAGCCGATCAGCTGATCGAGGGTCTGGAAGCCGTGCGGGCCGAGGCGGCCGCCGGCCTGTTCCAACCGGGCCTGGAGGCCGAAGACGTGCACTTCGCCGTGGAACGGCGCCTGATCGAACGGCTCGGCCCCCTCGGCAAGAAGCTCCACACCGGCCGCAGCCGCAACGATCAGGTCGGCACCGATCTGCGCCTCTGGCTGCGGCAGCAGATCGATGCCATCGATGCGGCTCTGGCGCGTTTTGAGCGGGCCCTGCTGGCCCAGGCCGAACGCCATTCCGAGGTGCTCATCCCCGGTTACACCCACCTGCAGCGGGCCCAGCCGGTCTGCCTGGCCCACCATCTGCTGGCCTACATCGAGATGGCCGAGCGCGATCGCTCCCGCCTCGCGGATGTGCGGCGGCGGGTCAACATCTGCCCCCTCGGGGCGGCGGCCCTGGCGGGGACGCCGGTGCCGATCGATCGCCGTCAGACGGCCGCCGAGCTGGGTTTCGACACCATTTACGCCAACAGCCTCGATGCGGTCAGCGACCGCGATTTCGCCGTGGAATTCATGGCCGCCGCCAGCCTGGTGCTGGTGCATCTCAGCCGCCTCAGCGAGGAAGTGATCCTCTGGGCCAGCGAAGAGTTCGGCTTTGTGGCCCTCACCGACCGCTGTGCCACGGGCAGCAGCCTGATGCCCCAGAAGAAGAACCCCGATGTACCGGAACTGGTGCGGGGCAAGAGCGGCCGGGTGTTCGGCCATCTGATGGGCCTGCTCACGATGATCAAGGGGCTGCCGCTCGCGTACAACAAAGATTTCCAGGAAGACAAGGAAGCCCTGTTCGACGGGGTGCGTACCTGCCTGGATTGCCTTGAGGCGATGGCGATCCTGTTCGAGGAGGGGCTGGCCTTCCGTCCGCAACGCCTCGAGGCGGCTGTAGCCGCTGATTTTTCCAATGCCACCGATGTGGCCGATTACCTGGTGGCTCGGGGGGTGCCCTTTCGCGAGGCCTACCAGCTTGTCGGTGGTCTGGTGAAGACCTGCCTGCAGGAGGGAGTGCTGCTGCGGGATCTGCCCCTGCCGCGCTGGCAGGCGTTGCATCCGGCTTTCGCCGACGACATCTACGCCGCCATCGCACCGCGGCAGGTGGTGGCCGCCCGCCGCAGCGAGGGTGGCACGGGCTTCGAGCAGGTGCAGGCGCGGCTGCAGGTGATGCGGCAGCGGCTGTTGCCCCAGGACCGTTGCACGCCGTGACCTCTGCCCGCCGGAATCCCGGCGATTGGCCACTTCGCTCCTAGGCTTCTGTGGTCGTCGGCGCCGCGTGGCGCCCCCCAGGTCCGTGAGTATTTTCGTTGGCAACCTCCCCTTCCGCGCGGAGCAGGAAGATGTGGCGGAGTTGTTTGCCCCCTTCGGCGAGGTGAGCAGCTGTGCGCTGCCGCTGGAGCGGGATTCGGGGCGCAAGCGTGGCTTCGCCTTTGTCGAGATGGCGGATGAGGAGACCGAAGCCCGTGCCATCGAGGGCCTTCAGGGTGCCGAGCTGATGGGTCGCCCCCTGCGGATCAACAAGGCCGAACCCCGTGGCAGCGCCCCGCGTCGTGGTGGTGGTGGGTACGGCGGCGGCGGTGGCGGCGGCTATGGCCGGGGCGACTCAGGCGGTGGTGGCGGCTATGCCGCCGATCGGGGATCCGGAGCCCGTGGCTGGGAAGACCGCAGCTACGGCGGTGGCGGCGGCGCTCCTTCCGGTGGTTATGGCGGCGCCTCGGATGGCTTTGAAGCTGGCCGCACCCGCCGTCGCCGCAGCGGCGGCGGATCGGCTGAGACCGGTGCTGCCGATGGTGGCCACTACAGCGGAGCCGAAGGCTGAACCGGCTGCTTCAGTAGCCGCGCTCCTCCAGCTGGAGCGCGGCCTGCTCCAGGACCTCCACGCCGGCCTGGCGTGACCCGGCTGCCCTGGTGAGGTCCCGCCGCCAGTGGCGTGCCCCACTCACGCCTTCCACCACCTGCACCAGGTGACGAGCGATCGGCCAGAGGCGCCCGCCGCTTGAGCACCAGCGTTCGGCGTGGGGCATCACGCCCCGCACCACGGTGGAGGCCCGGGCCATCGGTCGTGCGGTGTCGTTGAACAGATCGGCGTCCACACGTGCCCAGCGCAGGGGATGGTCATAGGCCGCCCGGCCCACCATCACCCCGTCCACGAGATCGAGGTGCTCCAGGCAGGCCGCCGGCGTCTGCAGACCACCGTTCAGTTCGATCGTGAGGGCGGGACGATCGGCCTTGAGCCGATGGACCAGCGCATGGCGCAGGGGGGGGATGGTGCGGTTCTGCTTGGGATCGAGCCCTTCCAGCCAGGCTTTCCGTGCATGCACGGCAAAGCGTTGGCAGCCGGCCGACGCCACCGTGTCGACGAAGTCCAGCAGCGCCTCGTAGGAGTCATGGTCATCGATGCCGATCCGGTGTTTCACCGTGACCGCCAGGCCGCTGGCCTCGGCCATGGCCGCCACGCAGCGGGCCACCCGCTGAGGATCAGCCATCAGACAGGCGCCGAAGCGCCCCTGCTGCACCTTCTGGCTGGGGCAGCCCACGTTGAGGTTGATCTCGTCGTAGCCCCAGGCGGCAGCGAGTGAGGCGGCCTCCGCCAGGAGCACCGGATCATCACCGCCCAGCTGCAGTGCCAGGGGATGTTCGATCGGATCGAAACCGATCAGCCGCTCCAGACGCCGCTGCCGCTCCTGCGGATCGCGATGGCGGCTGGCATGGTGGAGCGCCTGCGCCACCACCATTTCCGTGTACAACAGGCAACGGCGGCTCACCTGGCGCATCAGCACCCGGAAGTGCCGATCGGTGTAGTCCAGCATCGGCGCCACACTGAAGCGATGACTGGTGATCGGGTGACGGCTGTCGACGGTGTGTGCCATGACCCCATGCTGCCCAGTCGCGCTGCCGTGGTGGTGGCGGGCGGCGGTCCGGCCGGCTTCATGGCGGCCGTGGCTGCAGCCGAGGCGGGTCGCGGCGATGTGCTGCTGCTGGAAGCCACGCCGGAGCCGCTCCACAAGGTGCGGATCAGCGGCGGTGGCCGTTGCAATGTCACCCATGCCTGCTGGGATCCGGCCGAGTTGGTCGGCCACTATCCGCGGGGTGCCCGGGCGCTGCGGGGCCCCTTCTCCCGGTTTGCCTGCGGCGATGCGGTGGCATGGTTCGATGCCCATGGCCTGGAGCTGGTGGAGGAGGCCGACGGTCGCCTGTTTCCCCGTTCCAACCGTTCCCAGTCGGTGATCGAGACCCTGCGGCGCGCGGCGACTGCCGCCGGAGTGCGCCTCTGCACTGGAGCGGCGCTGCAACGGGCGGAGGTCCGCAGCGGTGGTGGCTTCAGCCTGGAGGTGCGGACCGGTGCCGGTGTTCGCGTCCGGCTCGACTGTGTCCAGCTGGTGCTGGCCACCGGCAGCCATCCGAGCGGGCGCCAGCTGGCCGCCTCCCTGGGCCACACCCTGGTGCCGCCGGTGCCCTCGTTGTTCACTCTGGCCCTGGAGGCACCGGCTCTCACGAAGCTGGCCGGGGTGGTGATGGACCCTGTGGGTCTGGAGCTGCTGCCAGGTCTTGAGCGTGCTGCTGGTGAGCGTTTCCGCCAGCGTGGCACCGTGCTGATCACCCACTGGGGCCTGAGTGGTCCGGCCTGTCTGCGGCTCACGGCTTTTGCCGCCCGAGCCCTGAAGGAGCAGGGTTATCGCGGTCTCCTGCAGGTGGACTGGAGCGGTGGCCGGAGTCTGGTCGATCTGGAGCTGCTCTTCGGCAGGTTGCGCCGTGAGCAGGCCAGGCGCCAGCTGGCCACGGCCCGGCCCTGGCCGGAGCTGAGCCGGCGCCTCTGGTGGCATCTGTTGGAGGAGCAGGGCCTGGATCGGCAGCTGCGCTGGGCTGATCTGCCCGCTCGCGGTCAAAAGGGTTTGATCACGGCCCTGCGCGCCAGTCGCTACACGGTGCGGGGCCGCGGGCCATTCGGGGAGGAATTCGTCACTGCCGGTGGCGTCTGCCTCGGCGAGGTGAACCTGGCCACGATGGAGAGTCGGCAACAGAAAGGCCTGTATCTGGTGGGCGAACTTCTCGATGTGGATGGGGTGACCGGAGGATTCAACTTCCAGCACTGCTGGAGTTCGGGCTGGCTGGCCGGTCAGGGGCTTGGAGCTGAGAACCGCTGATCATGATCCGATTCAAAGCAGTCAGCGATCCTGTGCAAACCAGGCAGTTGGGCAGTTGGGCAGTTGGGCAGTTGGGTCCTGAGACTCGTGGAAGGGCGGAGATGACCAGTGCATCCGCCAGTGTTCCGTGTCAATCAGACGGGTTGATGATCAACCCAGGCATGGTCGGACAAGTCTGAACTTGATTACCCATAAGCCTCCGCAAGCCTGAGATCCCGCTCCGTGCAAGGCATGCAGCAGCAGACTGCATTGGCGATGCGCTCGGTCATCTCAGCCATGGCAAAGCGCCGATTGAAGCGGAAGCAGAAGCCGCCCAGGTAGCGCTTGGCGTACTTGTCAAAGTTGAAGGCATGGAAGGTGCCGTTGAAGCTGGTCTTTAGGTTGCCCAGCAGGGTGTTGATCCAGCGGAACTGCGGCAGGTCGTTGGGGTGCTGGCCGGTGGTGACATTCGCCTTGTGGTGGCAGTTGGCCGTGGTCACGGCGCGGAAGCAGGCCAGGCCATCGGAGAGTACATCGCTACCGGGAGTCAGATTATTCAAGGACCAGTTAGCGATCGCCTCTGAACTGAAGCTATTCACCGGCGCGATCTTTGCGTGGATCGGATGGCCGGACTCGTTCAACGAGACGGCTGCCACGATCGGAATCTTGTTTTCTGATCCGCGACCCACCTTGCCGCCAGTGCGTTCTCCGCCGAGGTAGGCATCATCTATCTGAATCTTTCCCCGCAGCAGATACTCCTCCTCCCGTTCGCTCATCGCCCGCAGGATCTTGTTGTGAAGCAGCCAGGCGGTGTCGTAGTTGACGCCCAGGTGACGACTCAATTCCAGCGAGGAGATCCCGTTCTTGGCCTGGCCGATCAGATAAAAGGCCAGGAACCAGTTTGTCAGAGGGAGCTTGGTGGCCTGCAGGATCGTGCCGGCCGTGAGTGTTGTCTGATGGCCGCAGTTGCGGCATTGGTAGCGCTTGAGTCGTCGGCCGTAAACCAGGCCATGCTCATGCCTATTGCAGCGAGGGCACCGGAACCCATCCGGCCAGCGAGCCTTCTCCAGAGCAGCCTCACATTGCTCCTCTGTGCCGTAGAGCCGCTGGAACTCAGGCAGAGACAGGCCCTTCTGGAACTGGATGCCGTTGCGCGCCATGGCCAGAACAGTATCTGCGTACCACTCTAGTCGGGACAAATGGCCTGCACGGAGCGAGCTGGGTAATCAAGAGTCTGAATGACAAGGACTCAGGACACCCCTGGGAGAACAATCATTCTCTTGGGACAATTCATACCAATTAATTCATGAAGTAGCAGTATCGAATAGTGGTCATAATTTATTCTCTAAACAAATTAATCTTTCATCGAATTTTGTCAAATACGGAGAACATTGGAAGATACATTGCCAGGAGAATCGAAGCAACAATGCCTCCCACGAAAACGATCATTGCGGGCTCCAGCATGGAGGTGAGTGCTTTGACAGTAGCCGAAACTTCGTCTTCGTAAAAATCTGCAACCTTGTTGAGCATTGTATCCAGTTCACCAGTTTCTTCGCCGATGGCCATCATGCCAACGGCCATCTCTGGAAACACATTTTTCCGGGCAATGGCGACGCTGAGAGGAATGCCCTCGAGGATGTCTCTTCGGCTTGCATCGATCGCGTCCGAAATGATGGTGTTACTTGTTGTTTCTCTGACGATATCAAGCGCCAATAGAATCGGGACGCCTGCCTTGGCTAAGGAGCTGAAGGTGCGGCAGAATTGAGCCGTAGCCGATGTGCGGATCAGCTCGCCAAAGAGGGGGATTCTCAGAATGCTTGCATCGATATTTCTTCGACCCTTCGGCGTGGCGTAAACCCGTCCGAAAAGCCAGGCGCTTACAATCAAACCTCCAACCAGGAAAAGTGAGAAGCTGGATCTCAGCGTAGCGCTCAGATTCACCATCATCTGGGTCAAGGCCGGCAGCTCAGCACCCAGGCTGTCGAAAATTTCGGCGAAAGTGGGAATCAGAAAGATCGTCATGCCCAGAAAGACGAGGATGGCGATCACCAGCACAGCGATGGGATAGCCCATGGCTCCCTTGATCTGATTCTGGAGTTTGGCGTTATCTTCCAGTAGTTTGGCAAGACGTTTCAGGGTGTCATCCAGGACGCCGCCCAACTCCCCGGCTTCGATCATAGCGATCGTGAGCTTGTCGAATACCTTCGGCCAGCGGCGAATGGCGGCACCAAGGCTGTCTCCCTGGCTCACTTCCAGGCTGACGGCGGTAAGGGCCCGCTTGAACAGGGGATGCTTCTGTTGGGCGGCCATCAGATTGAGGCCCCGCACGATCGGAACCCCCGCATCCACCAGGGCCGCCATCTTGCTGGCGAACAAGGCTTTCTCCTTGATGCCCGGTTTTCCCTCAAGCAACCCGTTGATCTGGTCCATCAGGTTGCTGCCGCTGCTTCCCTTGGCTGACCGGGTGAGAGCAGATGATCTGGCGTCGACCTGTTGTTTGATTGATGTGGCTTGAATCCCGCGCCGCCGCAGGTTGCGCTTGGCCGTGATCACGTCAGCCGCATCCACATTGAGGCTGACCTGCTTGCCGCGGTTTGTCTTGTAGGTGGCAATGAAAGTGGGCACGGCCGTTCAGGTGTAAGTGTTCAGGAAAGCTGATCCACCAGGCGGCGTAGTTCCTCCGGTTTGGCAGTCTTGCTGAGAGCCTCCTCCAGTTTCACCTCCTCGGAAAGCACCAGATTGGCCAGGGCCTTCTCCAGGGTCTGCATGCCGAGGCTGGCCCCGGTCTGCATCTGGGAATAAAGCTGGGCAGTTTTTCCTTCGCGCACCAGATTGGAGATGGCAGGAGTGTTGATCATGATCTCCTGAGCCATCACCCGGCCGAATTGGCCGGGTTTCGGATTCCAGCGCCTGCAGAGAGTCTGGGAAAACACAGCCATCAGGCTGCTGCTGAGTTGCACCCTGATCTGATCCTGCTGGCCCGCCGGGAAAACGTCCACCATCCGATCCACCGTCTGGGAGGCGGAACTGGTGTGCAGGGTGCCGAACACCAGGTGCCCAGTTTCGGCTGCGGTCACTGCCAGTTGGATCGTCTCCAGGTCCCGCATCTCACCAACCAGGATCACGTCCGGATCTTCGCGAAGAGCTGCCCGCAGGGCATTGGCGAAACTGCGGGTGTCTTGACTGAGCTCACGTTGGTGGATGATGCTTTGATCGGAACGGTAGGTGAACTCGATCGGATCCTCGATCGTGAGGATATGCTCAGCTCGGGTGTGGTTGATGTGATCCAGAATTGCCGCCAGAGTGGTGGTTTTTCCGGAGCCTGTCGGACCGGTTACCAGTACCAGCCCTTTGGGGATACGACTCATCTCTTCCACAATCGGTGGAAGTCCAAGCATGTCCAGAGTGGGAATCTTGTTGCCAAGAGCTCTCAGGCAAGCGGCGTAGGTGCCGCGTTGGCGATAGACGTTCACCCGGAATCGGGAGACGCCTTTGAGGCCATAGGAGCAGTCCAGTTCCCAGGTTTGCTCCAGTTGCTTGCGCTGGGCGTTGTTCAGCAACATGAAGATCAGTCTGTTGCAGTCTTCCTCCTTCAACGCTGTCTCCGTCATCGGACGAAGCTGGCCATTGAAGCGTCCGTAAGGAGGCATCCCGGCACTGAGGTGAAGATCACTACCGCCATCTTCAACCAGTTTGCCCATCAGATCCTCGATCATCAGGTCCATGGCACGTCTTTAGCGGCTTTGCAGACAGTAGGGGCATTCCAGCCACTCTTCCCGCAGCCCAGCACCACAGCCTGCACAGGTGAGCGTGGAGAGCATCCGCGCCCGCCGCTCTGATTCCAGACCCGTGTCTGTGAGCAGCATCCGTTCCACCTCCTCGAGGGTGGTGTCGCCGTTGCGAACCAGATCGAGGCCATAGCCGAGCAAGGTCTTCATGCCACTTTCGAGAGCCAGGCGCCTCAGGACGTCTGTGGTGGCTCGCTTGGCGATGGCAGCGGCGATCTCTTCGTTGATTCGCAGCACTTCGTAAACCCCCACCCTGCCCTTGTAACCACTGCCCTGGCAGATCGGGCAGGCGTGGGGGCCTCCGGGGGGCTGCTTGTTGGCCCGGAAGAAGGTCACGTTGGTTTCCCGTCCTGCCAGTAGTCCGAACCGGCCAAGCTCCTCGGGGGTGGGCCGGTAGCTCTGTCGGCAGTGCACGCAGACACGGCGTAGCAGCCGCTGGGACACGATGCCCAGAAGCGAGGCGCTCACCAGGAAGGGTTCGACTCCCATCTCGTCAAGTCGGGCAATGGCGCTGGGGGCGTCGTTGCAGTGGAGGGTGGTGAGGACCAGGTGGCCGGTGAGTGCTGCTTCGATCGCGGTCTTGGCCGTCTCCAGGTCACGTGTTTCCCCCACCAGGAGCACGTCGGGGTCCTGCCGCATGAAGGCCCTGAGGGCCACGCTGAAATCAAGCCCCTTGTCGCGGTTGACCTGGGTCTGGGTGATCCCCTTGAGGGTGTATTCAATCGGATCCTCGACCGTGGAGATATTGATTGTGGGGTTGTTCCGTTCCGCCAGCAACGAGTAAAGGGTCGTTGACTTACCGGATCCGGTGGGTCCGGTGACCAGGATCATGCCGAATGGCTTGGAGCCGAGGTTGCGTACGACCTCGCGCGCCTGTGGATCCGTGATCAAGGTATCGAGACCCAGTTGGGTGGCGCCGCTGTCGAGCAGACGGAGCACCACTTTCTCGCCCAGCCGGGTCGGCAGGGTGCTGACACGGCAATCCATCTTCCGGCCACGGAAGGTGCGGCGGATACGGCCGTCCTGAGGCATTCGCCGCTCGGCGATATCCAGATCCGCCATGATCTTGAAGCGGGAGGTGACCGCGGGGATCAGGCTCTTGGGCAGATCCTCGAAGTGTTTCTGCAGAACACCGTCCTGACGGAAGCGAACTTCAAGGGCATGTTCCTGGGGTTCGATGTGAATGTCGCTGGCTCCGGCACTCAACGCCTCAATCAGGATCCGATCCACCAGGCTCACGATTGGTGAGGCGTTGGCGCTCTCGCTGCTGATCTCCAGCTCCTGGAGGTCGTCGGTGACCTCTCTCAGTTCGCTTCCACCTGTTGAGATCGCCAGATCCTCGATCAGGGATCGTGGCTGGATCGTGTAAGCGACGTGGTCTTCATGACCGTTGCCCTCGTTGTCTTCCTCGTTGTCGTCGTCGAGATGGAAGTCGTCGGTGTCACTGTCGTCGATCCCACGGACGCTGGAGACAGCGGTGGCCGAGGGGGCGTCCCCAGGGACCGGAGTGGTTTCGAGGTTCTCCAGTCGCTCGCTCAGGTCACTGGCCAGGGCGAGGTTGAAGGAGGCGGTCAGGCCCGCGTCTGTCAGTTCCTCCGCCAGGCTCTGCTGGCTTGCCGGGCCCCAGTGCGTGGGAATGGCCACCTGCAGGGCCTGGCCGTTTTGCTGCAGGGGCAGACAGCCCAGTTCTCTCCAGCGTTCGACGCGAATCGGTTGGTCGTCGGCCATCAGGCGGTGATCGGCCCGTTCCAGATCCTGGGGCCGCAGCACCGGCTCGCCGAGCAGCAGCTCCACTTCCAGCCGTTGCTGTTCGGGGAACAGGGCGTCGGCAACCGGGCGGATGGGGGTCAGAGTCATGGGCCGGAACCGCTGGGCTCAAAGGTGCGGGCTTCCGCCGCTTGTGGGAGGAGGGCCCTGAGTTCCAACATGTCTAGATCCGATTTGCGCTCCAGTCAGCATGAGTGGTGACACCCATCCGATGACCGAGGCCAGTTCCGTGCCTGCCAATGGTGAGGGCGTCTCCGCCGAGGGGTCTGCCGTCGAGGACACCGGCTCCCCCTCCGTGGGGGAGACTCTCCCCTCCATGGGCGAGGACGCAGCTGGCGACGCCCGGGCTGACGCCGAGGCTGACGAGTCCACACCAGCTCTGGAGCAGCGTCTGGCAACACTGCAAGCCGAAAACGACACCCTGCGCAGCCAGTACATGCGCATCGCCGCTGACTTCGATAACTTCCGCAAACGCCAGAGTCGTGATCAGGAGGATCTGCGCCTGCAGATCACCTGCTCCACCCTCAGTGAAATCCTGCCGGTGGTGGACAACTTCGATCGCGCCCGCCAGCAGCTCAACCCCCAGAGCGAGGAGGCCCAGACCCTGCACCGCAGCTACCAGGGTCTCTACAAGCAGCTCGTGGATGTGTTCAAACAGCTGGGTGTCTCGCCGATGCGGGTCGAAGGTGAGCCGTTTGATCCCAGCCTCCATGAAGCGGTGATGCGGGAACCCAGCGATGAGCACCCCGAGGATGTGGTGGTCGCGGAGCTTCAGCGGGGCTACCACCTCAATGGTCGTGTGCTGCGTCACGCCTTGGTCAAGGTGTCGATGGGACCTGGCCCGAGCAGTGATTCTGAACCGCGTGAGGAGCAGGGCGGCTGATGGCCGATTACTACGAGCTGCTGGGCGTCGGTCGCGACTCCGATGCAGAGACTCTGAAGCGGGCCTACCGCCGGCTGGCGCGTCAGTACCACCCGGACATCAACAAGGATCCCGGTGCTGAGGACAAATTCAAGGAGATCGGCCGTGCCTATGAGGTGCTGAGCGATCCCCAGACCCGCGCCCGCTACGACCAGTTCGGTGAAGCCGGTCTGGGGGGATCGTCCGGCATGCCCGACGTGGGCGACATGGGCGGTTTCGCCGATCTTTTTGAAACTTTCTTCAGCGGTTTCGGCGGCGCGGCCGCCTCTGGTGGGGCCCGGCGCCGTGGGCCCCGCCAAGGCGATGATCTTCGCCTGGATCTGACGATCAGCTTTGCCGAGGCCATCGCTGGCCTGGAGAAGGATGTGCAGATCCGCCATCTCGAAACCTGCAGCACCTGCAGTGGCTCAGGCGCCAAGGCCGGCAGCGGCCCCACCACCTGCGGCACCTGCGGAGGTGCCGGTCAGGTTCGCCGCGCCACCCGCACGCCTTTCGGCAGCTTCACCCAGGTGGCCCCCTGCCCCAACTGCGAAGGCAGTGGCCAGGTGATCGCTGATCCGTGCAACGCCTGTGGCGGTCAGGGGCTGCAGCAGGTGCGCAAGAAGTTGCGGATCAACATTCCCGCCGGGGTCGATTCGGGCACCCGGCTGCGGGTGGCGGGCGAAGGCAATGCCGGCCAGCGCGGCGGTCCGGCCGGGGATCTCTACGTGTTCCTCACGGTTCAGCCCCATCCCCAGCTGCGCCGCGAAGGGCTCAACATCCAGTCCCAGGTGACGCTCAGTTATCTGCAGGCGATCCTCGGCGACACCATCGAGGTGGAGACCGTGGACGGCACCACCGAGCTGGAGATCCCGGCGGGCACCCAGCCCGGCGCCGTGCTCACCCTCCAGGGCAAGGGGGTGCCGAAGCTCGGCAATCCCGTCGCCCGTGGCAACCACCTGTTCACCGTCAAGGTGCAGTTGCCCACCAAGCTCTCCGGTGAGGAGCGGGAGCTGCTGGAGGAACTGGCTGGCCACCACACCAGCAAGGGCCATCGGCACCATCACAAGAGCGGCCTGTTCGGAGGGCTCTTCGGCGGATGAATGCCGCCGTGCCTGCAGCGTCCGGCGGGGGAGACCAGACCCCTGAAGAGGCTCCTGAACAGATCGCGATCGCCGCTTGTCTCGATCTGGTCGGCACCCCCTGTCCGCTCAACTTCATCCGCACCCGCCTGGCCCTCGAGAGGATCCCTGACGGGGCCTGGCTGCAGGTCGACCTGGATCCCGGCGAGCCGCTGACGATGGTGAGCCAGGGCATCGCGGCCGACGGCCATGGCCTGCGCCAAGCGGCACGGAACGACGGCAGCGTGCGCCTCTGGATTCGTCGCCATGGCGCCTGAGCGCCCTGATCAGATCAACAGCGAGAGGATCTGTGCCGGCCAGGTGGTCGCCCTGCTCGCCAACTTCTGCTGGGTGCGGCTCGATCGGCCCGGTCCAGATGGCTGTGAGCGCCTGCTCTGCACCCGCCGCACCCGGCTCGACAAGAGCGGCCAGCAGGTCGCTGTGGGGGATTATGTCGAACTGGGCGGGGTCGACTGGACCAGTGGCCGGGCGGCGATCGAGCGGGTGCGGCCGCGCCGCAATCTGCTGGAACGGCCGGCGGTGGCGAACGTGGAGCGGATTGTGGTGGTGGTGGCCCTGCAGCAACCGGCCGTCGACCCCCTGCAGCTGACCCGTTTCCTGCTCACCGCCGAAGCCACTGGCTGCCGGGTCGAGCTGGTGGTGGCCAAGGCCGATCTCACCGAGGCCGCCCTGCAGCACCGCTGGTGCGACCGGCTGCGCCAGTGGGGCTACGACCCCCTGCCGGTCTCGTCTGCCTCGGGCGCCGGCCTGGAGGCCCTGCGTGCCCGCCTTCGCACTCCTGGCATCACCGTCTTCTGTGGACCCTCCGGAGTGGGCAAGAGCAGCCTGCTCAACGCCCTGCGGCCCGATCTGGACCTGCGGGTGGCGGCGGTGTCGGGGCGATTGCAGCGGGGCCGCCACACCACCCGCCACGTGGAGCTGTTTCCGTTGACGGAGGGGGTGCTGCTGGCCGATACGCCGGGATTCAACCGCCCCGTGTTGCCAGCCCAGCCGGAGGCACTGGCACAGCTGTTCCCCGAGATACGGCGGCGTCTGGCCGAGCAGCCCTGCCGCTTCCGCAACTGCCGCCATCAGCAGGATCCGGGATGCAGCCTTGGTTCTGACTGGGATCGCTACACCCTGTATGGCCAGTGCCTGGCCGAGGTGGAGGCCACGGCGGCGGCGGTCCCGATCAAGGTCAGTGATCGCCAGCGCGGCGATGGCGAGGCGTTGCGTCTGGCCGCTCCCCTGCGCCAGCTGTCGCGGCGGCGACAACGGCAGCAGGCCAGCCAGGATCTGGAACAGGACTGATCCCGGTTGGCCTCAGCCTCCGGGCCCTTCCAGCTCAGCCCCCCATGCCGGGCAGGTTGAGATTGAGGCCGCCGGTCAGTTCTTCCATCCGCTCCTTCATGGTGCTGGTGGAGAGGTCGTAGGCGGCCTTGAGCGCCTCCAGGGTGGCCGTTTCGGTGGCCTCAGCGCCGTCTGCCACCAGTTCGGCACTGAGGCGTACCTTCAGGGGCTGCTGGTTGCCGGTGAGCCAGACGCTGGCTCGTCCATCGGCACTGCTGCCCTCGATCTCCATGGCATCAAGCTCGTCCTGCAGTTTCTGGGCGTCCTGCTGGATCTGCTGAGCTTTGCGAAAGGCTTCGGTGAGTTGACCGAAATTGGGAAGACCGAAGCCAGCCATCACGGTTGGGAAACTCCGCTCAGGTTAGGGCCCGAGTCGTTTCACCTCTGGATGGAGCTCAATGCCATGGTGTTGCCGTACCCGCGCCTGAACTGCCTGGATCAGGGCATCGATGTCGGCGGCGCGGGCCGCACCGGTGTTGACGATGAAATTGGCGTGCAGGGGTGACACCTGGGCGCCGCCGATGCTGAGACCCTTGAGACCCAGGTCTTCGATCAACCGCCCGGCCTTCTGGGGTTCGGGGTTGCGGAAGACGCTGCCGCAGCTTGGTTGCTGATAGGGCTGGGTGCTGGTGCGGCTGTGCAGATTGCTGCTGGTGCGGGCGGTCACTGCCGCGGGGTCGTGGCCGGGGCTCAGTCGGAAGCGGGCGGAGAGCACGATCAGTCGCTCCTGTTGGAGCCGGCTGTGGCGGTAGGCGAAGTCGAGCTCGCTGGCGCGCAGGTCGAAAGGGTGTTGCGGCCGTTGCGGATCCACCACCCGCACCGACTCCAGCCACTCCGCCGTACAGCCCCCCTGGGCGCCGGCGTTCATCACGGCGGCACCTCCGACGGTGCCGGGGATGCCCACCGCCCATTCCAGACCGCTCAGTCCGGCCCGGGCGGCCCGCCGCGCCAGGGTGGGGATCGGCTCTCCCGCTTCGGCCACCACCAGGCCCTCGTGGGGGTCGAGACGGCTGCCCTGCAGGCGCCGATGGCAGAGGGTCAGGCCGTCGAGCCCGGCATCCGAGATCAGCAGGTTGGAGCCGGCCCCGATGCACTGCAGCGGCAGGCCCTCGCTGATCGCCCAGCTCACCAGGGCCAGCAGTTCCAGCTGACTGGCAGGCTCGGCAAACCAGGACGCCGGACCGCCCACCTTCCAGGTGGTGTAATCACCGAGCCGAACGTCCTGGCGGAGCCCAGCGGGTGGCCCCACAGTGGTCTGCATCACGTTCAGGCCGCCACCGCGGTGACGGGGAGGTCAGTCTCGCCCAGGTTCTGCAGGCGGTCCCACAGACCGTTCACATCCCCGGCGCCCATGGCCAGCACCAGATCGCCACGTTCGGTGGATGTCGTCACCAGCTCGGCCAGCTGGTCGAGCGAGGCAGCCACCTGGACCGGCAACGCAGGGGCAATCCGCTGCAGCAGAACGGCGATCGCGGTGCTGTCAATCCCGGGCAGCGGCGCCTCGCCGGCGGCGTACAGCGGAGCCAGCAGCACCGCATCCGCACAGCTGAGGGCCTCGGCGAAGCCCTCAAGGAACTGGGCCGTTCGGCTGAAGCGGTGGGGCTGAAACACGGCCACCACCCGCCGGGGGTCTGCAGGGAGGGGGCTGCGACCACTGCTCACCATCAGCTGCGCCATGGTGAGGGTGGCACTCACCTCGCTGGGATGGTGGGCATAGTCATCCACGATCAGGCGACCGTTCCAGCTGCCGCGATAGTCAAACCGCCGTCCAGGGGTCTGCAACCGTTCCACGGCCTGGCGTAGCTCGGCGAAGGACACCCCCTGCAGCCTGCAGGCGGCGATCGCGGCGGCGGCGTTGCTGAGGTTGTGGCGGCCTGGCAGGGGCAGATGGAATTCGCCGCTGGGGCTCCCCCCTTCGAAGAAGCGCACCGTGGTGCCGTCGCCGCGTTCCTCCAGCGGCAGAGCCGCGAAGGCCACCCCCTCGGCCGTCTCGATCGACCACCAGTGGTCGGCGTTGAAGTGCGCCCGCAGGATCGGACAGTCGCGATTGGCCAGAACCTCACTGGAACTGGCGGCGAAGCGGCGAACGGTACCGATCAGGGCTTCGAGGTCGGCGTAGTGGTCGGTGTGGTCCAGTTCCAGGTTGGTGAGCACCCCCAGTTGGGCGCGAAACTTCACCAGGGATCCGTCCGACTCGTCCGCTTCTGCCACAAGCAGTTTGCCCGCTCCGTTGCGGCCATTGCTGCCGAAGGCGGGCACGATGCCGCCGATCACCGCGGTGGGGTCGTGGTGGGTGGCCTCCAGCAGGGTGGCGATCAGCGTGCTGGTGGTGGTCTTGCCGTGACTGCCGGCCACGGCGATCGAGGGCTGGCCGTTGATCAGAGCCGCCAGTACGTCGGAGCGGTGGCAGATGTGCAGACCGGCCCGCTCAGCCTCCTTCAGCTCGGCATTGCTGGCTGGCACGGCGGTGCTGATCACCACCAGGGGTTGATGGGAGGTGCCGCTGCGGATGGCGGAGATCGTGCTGGCGCTCTGCTCGCGGAACACCCGGACACCGCGATGCCTCAGTGCCTGCAGCACGGCGCTGTCGCGGGGGTCGGAGCCGCTGACGCTGAAGCCCCGCTCCGCCAGAATCCCAGCGAGGGCCGACATGCCGATGCCGCCGACACCGATGAAGTGAATCGGTTGCTGGCGGTTGAGCGACAGGGCCAAAGGGGTCTCCATGCTCGTAGAAGTTAAGCCGTGAAAGGGCCCTGAACCTTTACGAGATGCGTCGCTTCTCGGTGTGGCAGTCAAGCGGCCAGCTCACAGCAAAGGAGGTGCGCCAATGATTTCTGTATGATTCATAGCCAAAATCACCTTTGCTAGCGGTTTTCGCCGTTTTCTGCCATGACCCTGCGTGTTGCGATCAATGGATTTGGCCGGATCGGTCGCAACTTCATGCGCTGCTGGCTGAGCCGGGGTGCCAACACCGGTATCGAGGTGGTGGGCCTGAATGACACCTCGGATCCGCGTACCAACGCACACTTGCTGGAGTACGACACGATGCTGGGCCACATCCGTGATGCGGAGGTGAGCTACACCGATGACTCCATCATCGTGAATGGCAAGTCGATCAAGTGTTTCTCGGATCGAAATCCACTCAACCTTCCCTGGAAGGAGTGGGGCGTTGATCTGGTGATTGAGGCCACCGGCGTCTTCATCGACCAGAAGGGTGCGGGCAAGCACATTGAGGCTGGTGCCAGCAAAGTTCTGATCACGGCACCAGGTAAAGGGGAAGGCGTCGGTACCTTTGTGGTGGGCGTGAATGCTCACGAGTACCGCCACGATGATTGGAACATCATCAGCAACGCCAGCTGCACCACCAATTGCATGGCGCCGCTGGTGAAGGTACTTGATCAGTCCCTGGGGATCATCAAGGGCATGATGACTACCACGCACAGCTACACCGGTGACCAGCGCATTCTCGATGCCAGCCACCGAGATCTGCGCCGAGCCCGTGCCGCCGCCGTGAACATCGTGCCCACCTCGACCGGTGCTGCCACGGCTGTGGCCCTGGTGTATCCGCCGATGAAGGGGAAGCTCAACGGCATTGCCATGCGGGTGCCCACCCCCAATGTTTCGGTGGTTGACATGGTGTTGGAGGTGAGCCGCTCCACCACCAAGGAGGAAGTGAATGCCATTTTCAAGGCCGCCTCGCAGAACGAGATGAAGGGCATCATCAAGTACTCGGATCTGCCCCTGGTCTCCACCGACCATGCCGGTACCAATGAGTCCACCATCGTGGATTCCGACCTCACCATGGTGATGGACGGCAATATGGTGAAAGTGATCTCCTGGTACGACAACGAGTGGGGCTACAGCCAGCGCGTCGTCGATCTTGCTGAAGTGGTGGCCAGCAACTGGAAGTGATCACTGTTGTGTGAACACCCGGTCTGTGATCACCCAGCCTGTGATCACAGCCTGGTTCTGCCGAGAGTCGAGCCGCCTCCTCCTGGGGGCGGTTTTTTGGTTTCAGGCCTGTGCAGGCGCAGGGTCTCAATCAGTCGAAGCTGCGCGGAAGTGGCTGAAGCCGGCATTGTCTGCTGCCAGGGGCTCGCGGTTCTCCGCCCAGCGCACCACGCCGTTCCCAGCCACCAGGGCGCCGATCAGCTGACCCTCCTCCAGCTCCTCGGCCAGGGCCTGCGCCCAGGCCCGCGGCAGGGCCAGCACCAGTTCGAAATCCTCTCCGCCCCCCAGGCACCAGCACCGCCCCTGCGGCAGGAGGCCCATGGCCGGATCCATCGGCAAGGTGGTGCTCTGCAGCAGTACATCGCAACCACTGGCGGCGCCGATCGCCTGGGCTGCGGCCACCAGCCCATCACTGCTGTCGGTGCCCCCAACCCGCCAGGGCTCCCCAGCCGGCTGGCTGCGGTGCAGAGCTTCCACCGCATCGAAACGGGGCCGCGGCCGTCGGTGGGCCTCGATGGCCCGCTGCCGCAGCGACGGATCGATCGCCGCGACGTCGAGGCCTGAATCCCCCTGCAGCAACGCCAGCCCCAGGCGGCTGAGGCCATGGTGGCCCGTGCTCACCAG
The DNA here is from genome assembly GCF_015840915.1 of Synechococcus sp. CBW1002. Classification (NCBI taxonomy): domain Bacteria; kingdom Bacillati; phylum Cyanobacteriota; class Cyanophyceae; order Synechococcales; family Synechococcaceae; genus Synechococcus; species Synechococcus sp. CBW1002. Next base: position 1,092,733 of record NZ_CP060398.1, on the reverse strand, counting down.
CAGATCGCCGGCCCGTCCGCCGCCGCGGCGGATCATGCCATGGGTCCTTCCCTGTGCAGCGGCGGTCTGCTGGGAAGCCGCCGCCAGCCGGCCCAGGGCCGTGATCGCCAGCAGGCGCTGGTTGCCAGCGCTGCAGTCCCCCCCCAGCAGGGTGCCTCCATAGCGACGCAGGGCCGCAGACAGGCCCTGATAGACCTCCTCCACCCAGGCCCAGGCCGTGGTGGGTGGAGCCACCAGCCCCACCGTCAGCCCCACTACTTCCTGGCAGCCCATGGCCGCCAGGTCCGAGAGATTCGCCACGGCGGCGCGCCAGCCCACATCGGCGGCTCCGGTGGTGGCCTCACTGAAGTGAAGGCCCTCCACCAGTACATCGGTGTTGATCACGATGCTGCCGCTGCCTCCGGGCACGAGGGCGGCATCGTCGCTGAACTGGTCAGTGGGGGCGAAGGCCCCCAGGCGCCGGATCAGCTCCCATTCACCCAGATCGGACAGGGTGGTTGGGGAGGCCAGTGATCCACGGTCTCCGGCCGAAGCCGGAGGGGCCGGTTCAGCCATGGGCCTGAAGATTCTCTGCGCCTTCCAGCACCCGGATCCTGACGATGCCGTCATCGGCGGTGAGTTCCTCGAGAACGTCGAAGCCGTCGACCACATAACCGAACGCGGCATAACGGCCGTCGATCAGGTTGAGGCCCGCGGGCGTCAGTTCGGGCTCGAACAGGAACAGGAAGAACTGGGAGGAGCCGTCGTCGAGGGCCTCATCGGAGTGGGCCCATCCCAGGGTGCCTTTGCTGGAGAAGGGCAGCACCGGCTCCGCCTTGAACATCCCCAGATCTTCAAAGGTCTGGTTGTAGAAGGGGGCCTTCTCGCCGGGAACGCGGATTTCCAGGGGCACATGCCGCTCCAGCTTCGTGGTGGGATCGATGAAGCCATCGGCCGGACCACTGGGATCGCCGGTCTGGAGCACGTAGAAGTCTTCGGCGCGGATGAAGGGCAGGCCGTCGTAGAAGCCGCGCTGGGCCAGGTCCACGAAGGCTCCGGCGGTGAGCGGCGCGTTGTAGCCATCCACCACCGCAGTGAGATCACCCTTGGTGGTGGTCAGCTGCACCGTGGCGCGCCCCAGCAGCCGTGGCAGGTCGGCGAAGCTCTCGGGGATGGCATAGGGGAAGGGCCCGACCAGCATCGCCTCGGCCGCGCCGATCGTGGCCAGGGCCTGCCGGCGTGCCGCCAGGAAGGCATCGCGGTTCTGTTGTTCGGCGGTGCCGGCCAGCGTCTCCAACTGGTCGCCCAGCTTGCTCAGGAGGGTGCCTGCGGCGTCGCGATCGGTGTCCGGGAAGTTGTTCACCATCGCCTCCTGGCGGGAGGCGAGCAGCGATTGGCTGCGGCGCACGGCCCCGAGCAGGGCGTTCCAGCGCTTGGCCCGCAGGTCGTCGCTGGTGGCCTCGAGGCGATGCTGCAGATCCTGCAGATCGGAGGCCTGGATCGGCAGGGCATTGCGCAGCAGGGCCGTGGGATCGCTGATGGCGTTGCCTGGGGGCAGGGCTGCCAGGGCCGGCCCGGAGGCCGGAGCCAGCAGCAGCAGGGCCAGCAGCATCAGGCCAAGGGCCTGCCGCCACAGGGAGCCACCCGCCCGGTCCGTGCGCCCGAACCGTTGTCTCTCCTCTGCCGGAACGACTTGCCCCAGACCCACCACCATGGCCCCGCTCCTGCTGCCTTTATCAGGAATCTGGCACAGGGTTACGGAGCCGACCGCGCCTGCTGCGCAAGCCTTCGCAAGGACGCTCCGGTAGCCAGCCGTACAATCCGCCCCATCCGAACCGCCGGAATGATCTCCAGCAACGACTTTCGTACCGGGACCTCGATTGAGCTGGATGGGCAGGTCTGGCGGGTCGTTGAATTCCTCCATGTGAAACCCGGCAAGGGCTCGGCCTTCGTGCGTACGAAGCTGAAGGCCGTCCAGAGCGGCAACGTGGTCGAGAAGACCTTCCGTGCCGGGGAAATGCTCCCCCAGGCCATCCTTGAGAAGAGCACCCTCCAGCACACCTACATGGAGGGCGAGGACTATGTGTTCATGGACATGAGCTCCTATGAGGAGACCCGCCTCACGGCCAAGCAGATCGGCGACAGCCGTAAGTACCTCAAGGAGGGGATGGAGGTGAACGTGGTGTCCTGGAACGGCAAGCCCCTCGAGGTGGAGTTGCCCAATTCGGTGGTGCTGGAGATCACCCAGACCGATCCCGGCGTGAAGGGTGACACGGCCACCGGTGGAACGAAGCCCGCCATCGTCGAGACCGGCGCCCAGGTGATGGTCCCCCTGTTCCTGTCGATCGGCGAGAAGATCAAGATCGATACCCGCACCGACAGCTACCTCGGCCGGGAGACCTGATCACCATGCAGCTCGATCACGACCAACTTCACCGACTCCTGGCCCTGCTTGGTGAGAGCGACATCCAGGAGCTCAGGCTCGAGGGTGATGACTTCCGCCTGGAGGTGCGTCGCAACCTCCCCAGCACGGCCCCGGTCACCCTGGTCCAGGCGCCGGTGGCCAGCCCTGGCCTTGAGACACCGATGCCCACGACCCCGGCCGCACCATCCGCTCCTTCGGCGCCGCCACCTGCCGCCGCCGCTGCGCGTAGTGATCTGATCGATATCACGGCACCGATGGTGGGCACGTTCTATCGGTCTCCCGCCCCTGGGGAGCCTTCCTTTGTGGAGCTGGGTGATCGGATCAGTGCCGGTCAGCCGATCTGCATTCTTGAGGCCATGAAGCTGATGAATGAGCTCGAGGCAGAAGTGAGTGGGGAGCTCGTCGAGATCCTTGTGGAGAACGGCACGCCGGTTGAGTTCGGCCAGGTGTTGATGCGCGTCAAATCGGTCTGAACGGCCCTGGAGCTGCCGGCTCGATGGGCAGTGTCAGCCGAATTCCCAGGCCGTCGTGATCGCCGCTGCCATGCTGTCGGGTCGTGCCACTCCCTGGCCGGCGATGTCAAAGCCGGTGCCATGGTCGGGAGAGGTGCGCAGAAAGGGCAGCCCCAGACTGGTGTTCACGGCGGCGTCAAAGGCCAGCAGCTTCACGGGGATCAAGCCCTGATCGTGGTACAGGGCCAGATAGCCATCGGCACCTGGGCCATGGCCGTGCCAGGCGCTGCCGGCGTCCAGCCAGCAGGTATCCGGTGGCAGTGGGCCCTGCAGGGTCACGTTGGGATGGTATTTGCGCCAGTCCTCCAGACAGGCGTTCAGCCACTCGAGCTCCTCGCGGCCGAGCTGGCCCGCTTCGCCGGCGTGGGGATTGAGTCCGGCCACCACAAGCCGCGGCCGTGGGCTGAAGCGTTGGCAGAAGCTCAGCAGCACGTCCAGCTTGGTCTGCACCAGCTCCGGTCCCAGGGCTGCCGGCACTGCTGCGAGGGGGATGTGGGTGGTGGCCAGCAGGGTGTTGAGTCGCCAGTTTCCTCGCGGTGAGCGGGCCGTGAACAGCATCGAGGTCGGTGCCCCTCCGGCCAGTTCGGACAGCCGTTCCGTCTGGCCCGGGTACGGATGCCCGGCGGCCGCCCAGCTTGCCTTGGCGATCGGGGCTGTCACAAGGGCGTCGCAATCGCCCTGCAGCACCTGTTCGGTGGCCGCCGTGAGCCAGTGGAAGCAGGCGTCGCCGCAGGCGGGTGTGCTTTGCCCCCATGCGGCTGGTTCCAGCAGCGGCAGGTCGACCACCTCGAAATCTGCCGGATCGGCCAGGGCCTCACGACTGTGGACGCGCAGGGCTTCGTAGCTGCGTTCCAGCCAACGCCGACACCCCACCAGCACTGGGACCAGGTCGCCGGGGAGCGGCCTGGCCAGCGCCTTGAGGGTCACTTCGATACCGATGCCGGCGGGGTCGCCGAGGGCGATGGCCAGCCGCCGGGCTCTCCTAGCGTCAAGGTAGGGAGTACCTGGACCTGCTGACACCATGATTCGCTGGTTGCTGGGTGGTCTGTTGCTGCTGGGGGTGGCCACGGGACTGAGCCGTGGCTGGATCGTGCTGGATTCCTGCCGGATGCTGAGGGACCTGAACATTCCCACCATGCAGGATCTGCAGGAGAAGGCCACACCGGTCTGTGCCTCGGACAGCTCCCCCTGAGGGGCGCGTCCTCGCCCGTGCTGTTCAGTCGGGTTCAGGTGTCCCGTTTTCTTCCTGCAGGCAGGCGCGGTAGCCCTCGCGGTAGCTGGGGTACCGCAGGCGATACCCCAGCTTCTGGCAGAGAAGCAGGTTGCCGACGCGCCGGTTCTCGCTCCAGAAGCTGCGGGCCATCGGGCTCATCGTGTCGGCGATGGCGTCGTACGACGCCACCGGCGGCAGGGGATGGCCGATCAGGTGGGCGGCGTAGCCCAGGGTTTCGCTCGAGGGGCAGGGTCTGTTATCCGAGACGTTGAGCACGGGTGGCCGTTGTTCCGCCGGCAGGGCGAGGTTATGCAACAGCGCCCCGACGATGTCGTCGACGTGGATGCGGCTGAACACCTGGCCAGGCTTGTGGATCAGCCGGCTGCGGCCGCTGCGCAGGCTGGCGAAGGGGCTGCGGCCGGGGCCATAGATCGCCGGTAGACGAAAGATCTGCAGGGGCAGTCCCAGAGCTCGCCAACCGGCTTCGCTGGCGACCCGGGCGCGGCTGCGCTCCAGCGAGGGTTGCAGCGGGGCTGTCTCGTCAACCCAGGCACCGGCCGTGTCGCCATAGACGCCGGTGGTGGAGAGAACGCCCAGCCATTGCAGGGGCAGGCTGCGCAGCAACGGTCCGAGCAGATCGAGCACCGGATCGCGGCCATCGCGGCCCGGCGGCACGGTGGTGAGCACATGGCTGAAGCCCTCCAGATCGGTGCGGCCGGGCACTATGCCGGCTTCGCTGTCGAACGGCAGCCAGGTCAGTGGTGCGTTGGCATCGGCCGGCCGGCGGTGGGTTGTGATCACCGGCACCGCCTGGGCGCTCAGCGCCGCCGCGAAGCGGTTGCCGCTGTAGCCGCCGCCCACCACCAATACCCGCCGGGGGCGCAGTGCTGCAGGCAGGAGGAGCGGGAGCGGAGCAGACGAGGGCGGCACGGTCGAGGACGGCGTGGGTGAGGGCAGCACGGGGGCCTGTAGTGCGGGCGCCTGCAGTGCGGCTGAAGGCAGGCGAAGGGGTACGGCGAGGGCCTTGACAGCCAGATCGAGAAACAGTACAGATGTATTAGCCGATCATTCCAGGTGTTGCCGTGCCCTGTTCCTCCCCATCCTCTCTGCCTGTGCTGCCGCTTCTCGTCGCCCGCCCGCGACCACCCCGCTTCCGGCGCGGCACCGCTCGGGCCCGGACGGTTGTCGCCCCTGCGGGATCCAGGCAGCGGCCGTTGACGTGCGTGCCGGATCGCTCCGCGGAGCCGGTCGACTCCGTGGCGATCACAGCACTGCTGGGCGTGCTGCTGGTGGTGATGGCGCTTCTGGTGGCTCCAGAGCGACCGGCCGATCAGGAGGCCATCTGCCAGCGATACAACGGTGTTGTCGCCTGCCGCGTCTGGTGAGCCGGGTCAGCGCCCGCAGCGCCTGGCCCGGCCTGGGCCGGAAGACTCCACTGCAGCAGCCGTAGGGCCAGGCGCAGATCGCCGTCCATCCAGGCGCGCAGAGCCATGGCGCGACGCGGGTCGTAGAACGACTGACGGCGGTACCAGTCGAAGGCCTCGGTATCCCCTTTGGCGCCGTTACAGGCCAGGCAGGCCGGTACACAGTTCTCAGTGACGCTCATCCCGCCGCGGCTGCGGGGCAGCACATGATCAATGGATTCAGAAGGTCGTCCGCAGTAGAGGCAGTGGCTGTCGGTCACCTGATGGATCGACCGTCGCCAGCGTCTGGCACGCAACTTTGGGCAGAGATCTTCCAGGAAGACCGCATCCCTGGCCTGCATGTGCGCGCCTCGGTTCGGCGGCAGTTTGACCCCATCGTCCGGCGTGGCAATGTGTCGTGGATGGCAGTTCCAGAGACAGATTCGTCTTCGCTTGCCTGAGCCATCCTCGCCACAGGCCTCGCAGTCCGAGCCACGCCAGCGTTGTCTGATGCGGCTGGGGGAGTCGGGCCTGATTGAGGTGGTCAGCCCCTACGACGCCGTGACCCAGGCCCAGCTCCGGGCGGTGCGTCCGCCGGGACGCTGGCTGGGCCGAAAACGGTGCTGGGAGTTTCCGCTCCGTGCGGCCGGTGCGCTGCAGGCTTGCCTGGGGCGCCGCTTTGCTCTGGATCCGGAACTGGAGCAGTGGCTGGCCTGGCTGCAGCAGCCCCTTCCGCCCCTGCCTCCCCATCAGGTCCTGGTGGAGGCTGCCGCCACCACCGAGCCCCTTCCGGATGGGCGCCGCCTGTTTGCCCATCAGCGGGCCGCCGTGCGCTGGCTCCTGGCCCGCCGCGGCGCCGTGCTGGCCGATGCCATGGGCCTCGGCAAGACCCTGACGGCCCTGATGGCGGCCCGCACCCTGGCGCGCCTGTCGGATTGCCGCATCGTGGTGCTGGCGCCGGTGGGGCTGCATGCGCACTGGCGCCGGGAGGCGGCCGCGCTGCAGCTTCATCTGGAGGTGCACAGCTGGTCCAGGCTGCCCGCTGCCCTGCCGCCGGCGGGCACCGTGTTGCTGGCCGATGAAGCCCACTATGCCCAGTCCCTGGCGGCCAGACGGACCCAGGCGTTTCTTCGGCTGGCCCGTCATCCCCGCCTGAGGGCGATCTGGCTGCTCACCGGCACTCCGATGAAGAACGGTCGACCGGCCCAGCTGTTCCCCCTGCTGGCGGCGATCGGCCATCCCCTGGCTGAGGATCAGCGCCGCTATGAGGAGTTGTTCTGCCAGGGCCACTGGCGTGAGCAGGGTGGGCGGCGTATCTGGCAGGCCCAGGGGGCGAGCCGGCTGGAGGAACTCCGGCGGCTGACCCGCCCCCTGCTGTTGCACCGCCGCAAGCAGGATTGCCTCGATCTCCCGCCCAAGCATCGCCGCCTCGTTGCCGCGGAGCTCACGCCCTCGGAGGCCCGCGGCTTTCGGCATCGTCTTCAGGGCGTGATCGACGATTACCGTCGGCGGGCCGCCCAGGGCCGGGTCCGCCGCGACGCTGAGGCCCTGGCTGTGCTCACGGCCCTGCGGCGGATCGGTTCGGACTACAAGCTGTCCCTGGCCCATCGCCTCGTCACCGCCTGTCTGGCGGAGGGCGAACCGGTGGTGGTGTTCACCGGGTTTGTGGCTACGGCGACTCTGCTGGCGGCCCAGCTGCAGGGGGGCCTGGGCGAGGGGGCTCTGGCTGACGGGGCACCCGGGGAAGCGGCGGGGGCGGTACTGCTCACCGGGCGCGTGCCGGTGGGGTGGCGTCAGGAGCGGGTGGAAGCCTTTCAGGCTGGCCGCTCGCCGTTGCTGATCGCCACCTACGGCACGGGCGGACTGGGTTTCACCCTGCATCGGGCGCGCCATGTGGTGCTGATCGAGCGTCCCTGGACCCCCGGAGATGCCGAGCAGGCGGAAGACCGCTGTCATCGGATCGGCATGACCGCACCGCTGACCTGCCATTGGCTGCAGCTGGGGGTGGCCGATCAGCTCGTCGATGGCCTGATCGACAGCAAGGCCGAGCGCATTGCTCTGCTGCTGGAGAACCGCCAGCGTCAGCTGCGTCGCCAGGCTCTGCCGGCGATGGTGCGGGAGCTGATCGATGGTTGGTCCTGAGCCGGCCGCCGGTGACGGCGCTGCCTGATCAGGACCCGCTGCGGCAGCTGGCGGCGCGCAATTTCAGATCTTCCTGCAGCAGCGGGTCCAAGGTCTTGGGATCCATTCGGCTGGCCAGGGCCGTGGCTTTGGTGATGTCCTGGCAGGCTGCGGCCCCATTGCCGCGCAGGCTCTGGAGCAGGAAGCGTTCGTTCAGAGGAACCGGATCCTTGGGGAAGGCAGCCACCACAGCATCGCAGCGACGGATGGCCTCCCCCAGCTTCTTGATCTGCACGTCGCGCAGGCAGTCGTCTGGCTGGATGCTTCGCTCCGGTAAGGATTCTTCGCTGCAGCCGGCCAGTCCGGCCAGAAGCAGAAGCAGGGGCAGTAGAGATCGGCCAGGGGCCTGGCTGCGGCTGCGGACGTGGTCAGTAGCTGTAGCGCTGTTCACGGGTCATGCCGCTGCTTGGTCGGGGGCTGTCTGGCGAAGTCGCGGAGCCGGCGTCAGCCTGGGGCTTGGCGTAGAGGTCTCCCAGGAAGCGGCCGCAATCGGGATAGGTCCCGGGGTTCTGAACCACTGCCTCGGTGATCATGACGGCGCCGTGTTCCGGTGAGGTCTTGAACAGGCTGGCGCTCTGACGCTTGATCAAGGCGTAGGCCGCATCCCAGCTCACCTGATGATTGTTACCTGCGCCTCGCATGAAGCAATACACCTGCGCCCCTTTGCTGCCGGCATCGCTGCTCCCTTGAGCCCGTGACGGCAGGGTTGCCGCGCCGCCGAACAGCACGGCGACGGGCAGGAGGCCGTGCAGGAAGACACGTGGCAGGCGGAGATCCATGGTGCCGGGTCAGACGGACGGGCGATCAGGCGCCACCGTATCGGCCCTGCCTTCGGTGTCGAGGCGGCTGTTCAAGGGGGCGGGCTGGACAATGGGAGCACCAGCTTCACCACCAGGGGCAGCACCAGCAGCACGGTGATCAGACGCACGGCGTGCAGGGCTGCGACAGCGGCGCCGACGCCGAACTCGGCCCCCACCAGGCTCATGCCGCTGATCCCTCCTGGAGCCGCTCCCAGCAGGGCCACCACCGGATCAATCCCCAGCAGTCGGCTGCACCACAGACCCACCACCACGCCCGTGAGCACCAGGGTGAGGGTGATCAGCACCGCCGGCCGCCACAGCAGACGCAGCTCGGTCAGGGCGTTGGCCGTGAGCCCTGTTCCGATCACTGTGCCGATGGCGATCTCCAGCACCGTGCGGCTGCCGCTGGGCCACTGGGCCAGTTCCAGCCGTCCACTCATGCTCACGATGCCGGCCCCGAGCAGCGCGCCGGCCAGTGGGGCGGCTGGAATGCCGGTACGCAGGGCGAGCAGGCCACCCGCCAGACCTGCCAACCCATAGAAAACCAGGGGCCAGAAGGAGGCCATCCGGCGAGGGGATCGAACAATGCCTGCCAGTCTGGCGGGTGGGAGGCTGTCTTCAGGCTTGAGCGGAGCCGGCGGGTGTGTTGTGATCGGCCTCGATCTGCCCTGTCTCGATGACGTCCGAATCGGTGTCCTTTCGCATTACGCGCCATACGGAGACCCTGGCGGAAACCATTCACACCCTCTCGCAGCGGCTGCTGAAGCTGGAGCAGCGGCTGGTGGTGGTCGAACGGCAGCTGTCCAGCGTCGATCAGTCCGATCCTGCAGAACTCGACAGCCTGGAGAATGTTGAGCGGCTGCTGCGGGATTGCCGCCAGTTGCTTGAGGTCTCCGAGGGTGATGTGATCGCCATGGCCACTGATGCGGCTGCCTAAGCACACAAACCTTGCGGCAAGCTCCCGAAACTCCGAAACCGGTGACAAAATGGAAAGAAAGCCAGCCATGGCCTTTCCCTCCCTTTCCGGTACCCCCCTTCAGGGGTTGACCCAACGCTCCGCTACCAGCTTCGGCAGCGCTTCTCAGCCCTCTGGAGCGCCCCCCCACCGGCTCTTGCAGCCTTCCGAGGGTGATCATCAGCTTGAGAAGCTTGAGTTCGCTCTGGCCGTTGCTCTCACCAAGGGAGACGAGCAGCGTGCGGCGGTCCTGCGGCAACGCATCCTCGAGTTGGGGGGCAACAGCGAAGAACCAGGAACCTGATCGCTTCCGCCAATGTCCTCCTGGCAACCTGCTTGGCCAGGAGGCGCTGGCTTCAAGGCTGGTTGACTCCATGCCTGTGTCCTGGCTGGGATCATCAGTCCTCGGGTGGGCGCAGGCTTTGGCCGGCAGCACAACCATCCGGTGCTGGATGTGCCGCGCGATGACAATCGGTTGCCTGACGCTGACCTTCTGGCAGAGCTTGCCGCAAGATTGCTATCATCAGCCTACGAAGGATCAGTTTGTGGTCACATCGATCTCTAATGCCTCTCCTTCGCTTTGTGCCAGGAGTCGATCGACCCTTCCGTGAGCACTGCTTTCGAGCGAGCAATGTTCCCCGTGAGCGCTGCTTCCATCTCGATGGCCTTCTCCTGAATCGTTGTCCTTGATGCCTTCAGTGGATGTCGGGATTGCGGCCACTCTGGACTGTCCATGCTTCTGGCTCCCTCTTCCGTTTTTGTCGTCACGTGCTTTCTTCCATGCAGGCCAGGGTGAAATCGTTGCGGACTCCCACGGCTGTGCTCAATCCGCTGCGCTCCTCGACGACTGCTTCCGCTGCGGATGACCGTCTGGCCTTGAACCAACGGATCACCCGTCTCGACTCTGAAGCCCGCCTCGCTGCAGAGCGGGGCGATGTGACGGCCTCCGCCCGCTCCATCCTGGAGCTGCTCGATTGCGAACGTCGTGCCGGTCAATCCGGTCCACAGGTGCTGCAGCTGATCAAGCCGCGTTCCTGAGCCTGGTGAGTGCTGCACACCCTGCGGTGACAAAGGCCGCCGCTGTTTCGGTTTTCGCGACCATGTGAGCCGGTTCGCCGAACGGGGTCGTGAGGACCGAATCGATCCGGTGGGTTTCTTCGACAGAGGGATCGATCAATTCCGACGACATTGGCATCACGAGGGCGATGAAGCCCCGCCAATCATCCTTCGCCACCAGATCATGCTGAGCCTGCGCACCTCCTCTCCCTACGGTCTGATCGATCGTCTTGAGCAGCAACTGAACCAACAGCTGAACCAGCTGCCGCAGAACACTGAGTACGTGCCGGCAGCCGAGGTTCATCAGACTGAAACGGCTTACACCGTTGTGCTCGAACTGCCAGGGGTCGACAAGTCCGCCATTGATGTCAAGGCCACCGATCGAAGCCTGGTGATCAGTGCCAAGCGTCGATCCGGCCGAGAGTCTCTGGCCGCTGAAGGCGTATCAGAGGGTCAATCTTTGCCCGAAACCAAGCCTGACTCTGCCCCACTTCTGAGCGAATTCCGCTATGGCACCTGGAGTCGTAGCTTCCGTTTCCCTGTCGCCATTGAGCGCGATCAGCTGGAAGCCACTTATCGCGATGGTCTGCTCACCGTGACTGCCCCCAAGGCTAACAAAGTCAGCACCGTCACGGTGAAGGTGGCTGGCTAACACCACAGTCCTGCCCCTCGGAGTGGCTCACACGTTCCCATGAACCATGCGCCCCTGGCTTCCTGTCGGGGGCCTTTTCTGTCCTGCGCCATCGAGGTGCGCTCACTGAACCCAGCCGCTCTGACACGGACAGTGCCACCTGTTCAGCTTGGGATGCTGGCATGTCAGAAGCTTCGAAGGCGGAAGCGATCGGATCATCATCCCTGCGTTGTGGACTTCTTCCTGCCAATCATCCAACTCTGCCTGGTTAAGCCGCGGCGTCACTTCTTTCCGAGCAAGTGGAGGACGATCAGCAGAATGCTGCCCATGATGATCATGTTCATCGCCAGTTTGGTGATCAAGCGTTTGCGCAGCCTGGCCGATGCGGATTTGTATCTGCCGTGAAGGCCTGAGTTCAATATAGAATGCTTCTCGGGTTGTTTTGATCGCGTTGAGCAAGCTCCCCTCTTCCCAAAATAGGATTACTTGAAGGGGAATGTCTCCGGATTGATGCCTTGAGACTGGTCTGCTCGTTCGTGATGTTGATTGAGGATTGACAAGAAAGGCGTCAACGGCGTCTTTGGCTTCATTGAGGCTGATTCCTGTTTGCTCGCGAGTGGTCTTGATTGCCTCGATTAATCGTCCCTCTAGGACAAGGGCTCTTGGATCAACTCTAAGCTCTGTCATCTGCTGGGTCTGCGTCGGTCGCCTCGGCAAGCGCGGCAACGGGCTGGGGCGAGTTGTTCAGGGCGTCAGCGACTCCAAGATTGGCGACGGCATGGAGACACCGAGGCAAATAATGGCCAGCGGCCAACTGCAATAAACTCTCAACTGGATCACCAGTCATGCTCAGCATCTCCTCTGTAGCTGTTCTTTTTTCATGGTCTATCTCCTATTTGCGATGATCTGGCTGATTCGTGCGATTCGTCCATCTCACCATCTAGAACGGATTCAGCAGTGCCCTCGTGCTGCATCGCATCAAGGTGCTGTCAGACGCGGCTTTGGACTTGCTTTGGCAGCGGGTTCAAGCACGGTGATCGGCTTTCCCTTCACCCCCGCGTAAACCACCACGATCTCGGCAGCTTCCTTGCCGTTGTTCGTGCCGTAGTGGGGTTGATTCACCATCTCGATCAGCCCATCCCCCGCCTTCAGCTGCACTTTGGCTCCCGCCTCGCTGATCACCAGTAGCTGGCCGCGAATCAGCATGCCGGCGTTGATCACTGGGTGGATGTGCATGGGCAGCCTCACCCCCGGCGGAATCGTGATGTGCAGCACGGTGACTTCCGGCTCGCCGCTGGGATAGGCGGGCAGCTGTGTGCCGTTCCAGGCCTGGCCTGAGCGGACCAGCGTCTGGACCTTGACCTCGGCGGGTTCCCCATCCGCCAGTGTCCTTGGGCTTGCCAGCAGCAGCCCGCCACCGATCAGCAGCAGGGCCAGCCAGCACCGCCGAGTCTTGAGCCTCGTCTGGTGCCTTGTTGCTGCACGGACGGACATGAGTCGCCTGCGGTCAAGAAGAAGTCTGGGGGATTCGGCGCAGGATTGCCAGCCCGTCACTCCGGAGGAGGTGTCGTATCGATCGCCTGGGTTGTCCTGACTCTGGCCAGGTCATCAACCGGGTGCTGACCTGGGCAGTCTCGCCGCCCCCATCACGACCGGCCCTGCCGCGATGGCGTCGCCAGCACCAGTAGCGCCGCGCTCACCAGCAGCACCACGGTGGACAGGACCTGGATCTGAGGAGGGATCTGACGCTGGAAAGCACCGGCCAGATAGAGCGGCAAGGTCATTGTTTCACCGGTTGTGAAGCTGCTCACGACATAGTCGTCGAATGACAGGGAGAAGCAGAGCAGGGTGACCCGGCGGAAGGCCTCCAGCGGTGGTGCCCCAGATCCTGGGCTGCCAGTTCCAGGGTTGGATCGAATCCTGCCAGCCGGGCCTTGAGGATCAGCGCTGCGTAGCTGAGGCAGAACAGGCTGTGGGACAGCAGCAGGGTGAGGGGTCCACGCGGTAGATCGATGCCCACGAACAGGCTCAGCAGCGCTGTGGCCAGCACGATCTCCGGGTTGGTGAGCGGCAGGGCCAGCAGCAGCTCAATCCAACGACTGTGCTCACTCTTTCTCAACGAGGTGTCGTAAGCCTACGATCATGTTCTGATCGTCAGTGTGCTGGCTGTCGTTGAAGACTCACTTCAGATCTCCGGCTTCCACCCGCGTCCGAATCTTCTTCAGCAGCTCCCGTACCTGGGGGCTGCAGTCGTCGAACATCCCACCGTGGCGATCGCTCCTGGCCACGAAGAACAGGGCGCAGCGCAGCTCCGTGAGCGTGGTTGCACAGTTGTGGTTGGCCAGATCGGCGCAGGCCTCGAATGACCCGGCCGCTTCGTAACCATTGATCGTGTGGGCGAAGTGCTCCCAGCCGTGCAGGTCTCCCTCGGGATCAGGAATCCGTGCAAGGTCGAGCTGGTGGTTGGTCAGTTCCTTCAAAACGATTGGCTGCTGCCTGGGTGGAGGCTAGTGGCGCATCGTCATGGGAATGGCTGCTTCTGTCGGAACGATCCTGTTGAGCTGGTACTTCCTGCCTCTGGGCCAGGACGGTTGCACCGGGCATTCGTTTCTGTCTAACGGGAGTGAGCGCAACGGCAGTCCAAGTCCCACTCTGTCTTTCGCAGGAAGAGTTGCCTGGCAGCCTGCCCTCGCCTGCACGCTGGGTTCAGACATGCGCCCCCGGTCAGATGAACGACGACGACATCTGCTCCGCCCTGGACACTGACCTCCCTGCTGTCTCCGACTCTTCACTGCCAGGACCGCCGCAGGCTGGCCAACCCATGCGCAACGCCGAGGATGGCTACATCGCTGCTCGGCACTCTGCCCTGGGGATACTGCGCCCCATTCTCGCAGCCATGGAGGATTCCAAGGTGCTTCATGCCGGCAGTGTCTCGATCACCTGAGGTGAGGCCGGCACCATGGCCGAGATCGCCCCGAGGCTTGAAGAACTGGAGGGCCTCCACCAGGGGCGCTCCTTCATGCGAACGACTGGTGGTGGGGTAACTCTTCTGGGGCTGGGTCCCTGGGGCGACGGCATCGCCAGGCTCCTGCTGGAACCCAGCGATCTTCTGTTGATCGTTGGTCTGGTGCTGCTGGCGGCCCAGGCTGGCCATCGGCCTGCTGCTGCTCGGCTGGCATTGGCAGCAGAATGGCGCGAACGGTTCCAGCGGGTCACTCCCTGGGGGTAAGGAGGAAAGTCCGGTGGGGTGCAGGATCGCCCTGAACCGATCACGGCACTGTCTCGCAGCCGTGATGGAGGCCGTCCGGCTTTCTCAGTCAGAACGCTCGCCGTGTTCACCCACCATCACCGGCGCGGGCCGGCTCGTTCGATGACACCCTCCTCCTCCTTCCGCTCCCTGGCCCCCATCGCCGGTGATGCCTGCCTGCCTGGCGATGCTGCTGCTGGATCAACCGGCCCAGGCCGACGGCATCGCCCAGGGCAGCATCGCCGCCTGCTTCCTGCATCCGCCCACCGGTGCCGATCACCTGTTGCTGCTGATCGGTGTGGGGGCGGCCGCGGCTCCGGCGGACGGCTCCGCCGCGCTCTGGTGGCTGGGCGCCTTCGGCGCCTCGCTGCTGGTGAATGGCGGTGGCTTCCTGCTGCTTGCCCTCTGTGGGGGCGTGATCGCCCTGGAGCCGATCGGGCTGCTGGTGCGCTGATCCCTTGGTGTTCTGATTCCGGCTTTTCGCCCACCCCTTGCCCTTCATCTGATTGTTCATGGCCGCCGATGTCCTCGTGATCTCCGTCAGTGCCGGCGAGAATTTCCGCCTCGCTGAGCGCTTTGCGGCAGCGGCACGCGGGCACGATTTGTCCGCGGAGGTGCTCAGCCTGACGGGCCTCTCACTGCCTCTGTTCAATCCTCTGACCCTGGCGGAGAGCGGCATCCCCGCTGGGGTTGCCGAGCTCAATGCACGGCTGGATGCGTCTCCCCGCTGGGTGATCTGCACACCGGAGTACAACGGCTCGATTCCGCCGCTGTTCACCAGTGCCGTCGCCTGGCTCTCAGTGCAGGGGGATGATTTCCGCAGGTTGTTCAACCATCGGCCAATCGCGATTGCCACCCACTCTGGCGGTGGTGGCTACACGGTGCTCACCGCGCTTCGGCTGCAGTTGGCCCATCTCGGTGCCAATCTGGTCGGCCGGCAGCTGGTGAGCAATCGCTTCAACCCGGCCAAGGACGACTCGATCGATGATCTGGTGGTACGTCTGCAGAGACTGGCAGCGATCAATCACTGATGGATCAACAACGGATCGATCAACAGCCGAATGGATTGATCCGGACGCAGGCTCTCAGCGTTGTGCCCCCTGAGCTTCGTACCACTTTCGGTACCACTGCTCCATCTGTTCAATCTCCTCGCTCTGTACCCGCACCATGGCGTGCTGCAGCTTGCGCAGCTCAGGGTGTTGGGCGTTGATCTGGGCCATGGAGGCCATCATCACGCCCATCTGATGGTGGGGAATCATCTGTTCGATGAAGGCTCGATCGAAGTCGGGAGCCTGGCTCAGGGCGATCAGGTTTGTGCTCGACCCCATGGGCCCACCCCCCATTGCCATTCCCATCCCTCCCATCCGGCCCTGCCCGCCCCAGCCCGCCCCTGGTCCCCAGGTGGGCATGCTTTGGCCAAACCACTGCTGGTACCAGGCCCTCATCTGGGCGTTTTCTTTCGTCTGACTGGCCTGGATCCGCTTCGCCAGGGCCTTGATCTCGGGCCGCCGGGCACGGCTGAGCGCAAGATCGGCCATGGCGATCGCTCCGTCGTGGTGGGGGATCATCATCACGATGAACGGCTGGTCTGAGGGCAGGCCCATCCCCGGGCGGCCGACCCTCTCGATGTCTTCATCATGGTCAGGCATTCCATAGCCTCCCCAGCCCTGGGATCTGGATGGCAACGCAGCCCACAGGGACGCCATGCAGACCCCCGCACTGGCAAGCCCCAGCAAGGCCCTGTTCCAGGATCTGGTTCGCTCTGAGCGCCTTCTCATCGGATCGTGAATTGGCAGCAACTCATTCACAGCGAGTCGCCGCCTCACGCCTGGACCACCTGTCTTGAGGATGGTCACGCCGCTCCGATCTGGGCAACACCCGGCTGAAGCTTCATCCACTGCTCTGGATTGACAGCAGTTTGTTCTATGGGGCCTGTGGGCCAGCCATGCCAGGCACTGGGTGAGTGCATCAGTCAGTCAGCAGTGGCCTGACCGTGGCTTGTTTTCTCCCTCAGACCTGCAGATTGGGACAGATCACTGCATCATCCTGGCGGGGCGCGGTCTGCCAGCTGCCCAGCAGGATCTGAATCTCCTCGCGAAGCAGGCCCAGTTCATCGATGCGTTCGTCAATGCGTTCGATCTGGCGGTTGAGTTGCCGCTGGATGTCGTGGCAAGGCAGCAGCCCGGCATCGTGGGGTGCCAGGCAGGCCTGAATCTCTTCGAGGGTCAGACCCAGGGCCTTGAGCCGGCGGATGAAGGCCAGCCGTTGCAGGCTCTTCTCCTCATGGAACAACCGGTATCCCCCCGGGCTTCGGTTCACGGCCGGGAGAAGACCGAGGCCTTCGTAGTAGCGCAGCGTCTTTACCGGTAGGCCACTGCGGGCCGCCAACGCACCGATCTTGATGCCTTGCACCGGAGACGTGACGCCCATGGATCGGCTTGACTCTCCACTGTTAGGGAGACTTTAGGCTGACAGGGGCGTTCCCGGTTGTTGGTGCTCTGATGCTGTCCCCTGTCTCAGCTCTTGCTGTCTTTGCCAGGGCGGCTGCCGAGACCGGCGTCCTGACGCTCAAGGGCACGGGCTCGAGCTGCCAGGAGCGCCTCAGAACATCGCCAACACCGCAGGACACCAACTCCATGGGTCAGCGACACCTGCATCAACACCTCCATCACGCGCTGCTTCCGGCCGCTGCGCTGCGGCTCGGTGGTCGCTCCATGACCACGCAGCCAACTGAATGAGCGTTCCGATGACCACCCCAACGATGGGTCAGGCCTGTTGCCACGGCGCAACCGAAACCCCGTCGACCACGGACATCGAGCGGGAGCTGGCCCAGGAGCTCACCGCGTTACGCCGCAAGCTGAGCGTGGCGGCGCTGCTCACGGCCCTGGTCATGCTTTCCAGCCTGCCCCACATGCTGGGCCGGCATTCCTTGCCGTTTCTGCCGGCCTGGTTCACCAGCCCCTGGAGCCAGCTGGTGCTCACCACCCCGGTGTTGTTCTGGTGTGGCCGGGAATTTTTCAGCGGGGCCTGGTCGGCGTTCCGGCAGCACTCCGCTGACATGAACACCCTGGTGGCGACCGGTACCGGCATTGCCTACCTCAGCTCGATTCTCACCACCGTTGCCCCCGATCTGCTGAGAAAGCAGGGATTACCGGCCGATGTGTATTACGAAACTGCGGCGGTGATCCTCAGCCTGATTCTGCTGGGCCGTCTCCTGGAGGCTCGGGCCCGCGGTCAGACCTCCGAGGCGATCCGGCACCTCCTGCAGCTCCAGCCCCCCAGCGCCCGGGTGATCCGGGACGGGGTGCCCGTCGAGATTCCGGTTTCGCTGGTGGTGGTGGGTGACCACGTACAGGTGCGGCCCGGCGAGAAGGTGCCCGTGGATGGGGTGGTGGAGGAGGGCAGCTCCTGGGTGGAGGAATCGATGCTCACGGGTGAACCCACCCCCGTGGCCAAGGCTCCCGGCGATGAGGTGATCGGCGCCTCGATGAACCGCAGCGGCAGTTTCACGTTTCGGGCGAGCCGGGTGGGGGGCGACACGGTGCTGGCTCAGATCGTCGAGCTGGTGCGCCAGGCCCAGAGCTCCCGCACCAGGGTGCAGAGGCTCGCCGATCAGGTGGTGGGCTGGTTCGTGCCGGTGGTGATCGCCATCGCCATCGCGGCTTTCGTGGCCTGGTTCCTGGTGAGCGGCAACCCGGTGCTGGCAATGGTGTTCCTGGTGAGCGTGCTGGTGATTGCCTGCCCCTGCGCCTTGGGCCTGGCTACCCCCACTTCGATCATGGTGGCCTCGGGCAAGGGGGCGGAGAACGGACTGATCTTCCGCAGCGCCGAGGCCCTGGAAACCGCCGGCACTGTGCGCACCATCGTGCTCGACAAGACCGGCACCCTCACCCGCGGCCAGCCGGAAGTGACCGATTACGAGCGGCTGAATGGTGGTGCATTGCCGGCCGATGCCCTGCTGGCCCTCACCGCCGCGCTGGAATCCCGCTCGGAGCATCCCCTGGCTGAAGCGATCGTCACCTATGCCCGCAGCCAATTGAAGGACGGCTCAATGCCTGCGGTGGAGGGCTTCGAGGCCGTGGCCGGCCGCGGCGTGCAGGGGGTGGTCGCCGGCCAGCAGGTGCGGGTCGGCACTCCCCGCTGGTTCGAGGAGCTCGGCATCGACACCGCCGCCCTCAAGCCCCTGGTGGACCGTCTCGAGGCCGCCGCCTGCAGTGTGGCGACCGTGATGGTGGACGGGAGGATCGAGGCCTGCTTCGGCGTGGCCGATCCCCTCAAATCCAGTTCAGAAGCCGCCGTGGCCGCCCTGCGGCGCCTGGGTCTGCAGGTGGTGATGCTCAGCGGCGATGCCCGCCGCACCGCCGAGGTGGTGGCCGCCCAGGTGGGGATCGAGCGGGTGATCGCCGAAGTGCGCCCCGCCGACAAGTCCTCGGTGATTCGCAAGCTGCAGGAGCAGGGGGAGGGCCCCGTGGCGATGGTGGGCGACGGCATCAACGACGCGCCCGCCCTGGCCCAGGCCGACGTGGGCATCGCCATGGGCACCGGCACCGATGTGGCGATCGCCGCCAGCGACATCACCTTGATCTCCGGCAACCTGGCCGGCGTGCCGGCGGCGATCGAGCTCAGCCGCGCCGCCATGGCCAACATCCGCCAGAACCTGTTCTTCGCCTTCGCTTACAACGTGGCCGGCATTCCGATCGCCGCCGGCCTGCTGTTTCCTTTCACCGGCTGGCTGCTGAGTCCGGTGATCGCCGGGGCCGCCATGGCCTTCAGCTCCGTGTCGGTGGTGAGCAATGCCTTGAGGTTGCGGAACTTTCGGCCCAAGCCCCTTCCCGTTGCCGCCAGCTGATGACCCATCTCTTTGCCGCCGCAGCGCCCCTCTGGCGCACCATCGATCAGCCCATGGTGCTGAAGGCCCTGGTCGCCGGCGTTGGTGTGGTGCTGATCGCCTGGGAACTGTGGTGGTTCCTGGGACGCCATGGCGGTGGGGTGGTGGCCCGCGAAGGGGAGCACGGCCTGCAGGAGATCACCATCACCGTGGATGGCGGCTATGCGCCCTCAAGAATCAGAGTGAAGGCCGGCCGGCCGCTGCGGCTGGCTTTTCACAGGATCGATCCGAGCAGCTGTGTGGCCCAGGTGATCTTCCCCGATTTCCACAAAACCCTTGATCTGCCCCTTGATGCCACCACAACCCTGGAATTGCCTCCCACGGAGGCTGGCGTCTATCCCTTCCACTGCGGCATGAACATGGTGCGCGGTGTATTGGAGATTGTGGACTAGAGGGCAAAGAGCGCGTCATAATTGTGGTACTCAGGCTTGCGCAATCCCTCCACCGCCAGCATCCTGCGCAGCTCCCGAATCTCGGCCCGCTGGGCCACGATCACGGCCCGGGCAAAGCGCCGGATCGTGGGGTTGGTGCTCTTGGCCAGGGCGTCGTGGGCCATGATCAGCGCGCCGCCGTGGTGGTCGAGCATTCCCTCGAGGAACCACACCACCCGGTTCTCCCTGGTGGGTCCGTCGCCCATCATCCGCATGCCGTCGATCTGGGCCTGGCTCATGCGAGTCAGACCAGACAGGCTGTTGGGATCGCCGCCGGCTGCCAGCGCCACCGGATAGACGGGCGCCTGCGGGTACCAGGCCTTGCGCCCGAGGCCCATGGCGCGGATCTCATTGGCCTGATCCCGCCAGATCGTCTTGCCCAGGGCCCCGACACCGGGTTGGCCGATGTCGAAGACGAATTCGCTCATGCGCAGGGCACCGGTGTGGTGCTGCACCATGCCGTCGATGAAGCGCAGGTCGTAGGTGGCGCCTGCCGGGCCCACGTCATGGGCATGACCGGCATGGGCATGGTCCTCTCTGGTTGGGGTCGCCATGCCTGGCATGCCGTCCATGCCGCGATGACCCTCGTGGGGATCCACCTGGGCGAAGGCCGTGGAAGACATCGTGGACGACAACAGCGCAGCTGCAGCCAGGGCCATGAAGCTGATCCGAAGCGTGCCTGCTGGCATCACAACAAGGCGAATGAGGCCACCGTATGGGCTCCTCTTCACTGGAGAGTCAAGGTTGGCGTCGGTGGTCTCTCGCCTTGCTGGCACAGCGAGCAGCAGGGTTGGCCAAGATCAGACGCACAACCCAAGGGTCTCCGCATCCTCCCCAGCATCTGAGATGGCCTTGTCAGAGCACCAGAGAACGGCCGTGCACCAGAGAACGGCTGGCCAACAGAGATCAGCCGTGCCGCTGGAGGACGCAGCACTCACACCCACCATCACCTTCCCGGCCATCCGCCGCGGTGCCCTCACCACCCTGCAGGTCAACCTCGGCTACCGCTGCAATCAGGCCTGCAGCCACTGCCATGTGAATGCCGGTCCCAGCCGCACCGAGATGATGGACGACGCCTCCCTGGCGTTGATCCCCCAGGTGCTGCTGGCCCGCCGGATCCACACCCTCGACCTCACGGGCGGCGCGCCGGAGCTTCACCCCCGCTTCCGCGAGCTGGTGGTGGCCGCCAGGCAGCTGGGGGTGACGGTGATCGACCGCTGCAATCTCACGATCCTGAGTGAACCGGGCCAGGAGGATCTGGCGGTCTTTCTTGCCGAGCAGGGCGTCACCGTGGTGGCGTCGCTGCCCTGCTATTCGGCCAGCAATGTCGACCGGCAGCGTGGCGATGGTGTGTTCGTGCGCAGCATCGCCGGTCTGCGCCAGCTCAACGCCCTCGGCTACGGCCGGCCCGGGTCCGGCCTTGAGCTTCACCTCGTTTACAACCCCCAGGGCCCAGTGCTGCCGCCGCCCCAGGCCAGCCTCGAGGCCGACTACAAACGGGTGCTCGCGGCCGACTTCGGCATCGTGTTCAACCAGCTGTTTGCCCTGGCCAACATGCCGATCGAGCGCTATGCGGCCGTGCTGCAGTCCAGTGGTGAGCTGGAGGCTTATCAGCAGCGGCTTCGCAGCAGCCACCGTGAGACGAATCTGGCCCAGGTGATGTGTCGCTCGCTGATCAGTGTCGATTGGCAGGGAACCCTCTACGACTGTGATTTCAACCAGCAGCTGCGGCTTCCCCTCGGTGCCACCTCGGGGGCCGAGGGTCGCCGCGCTCACCTGCAGGATCTGCTGCACTGGGATCCAGCCTCTGAGCCGATCGCGGTGGCAAACCACTGCTTCGGCTGCACGGCCGGCAGCGGCTCCAGCTGCGGCGGCGCGCTGGAGTGAGCCTCCTCATTCCGGCGGTGAGGTCTGGTAGGCAATGAGGTCCGGGGCCCAGCGCCGCGCCAGCTCCAGAAGGTGCGGATCCAGGCTGGCCAGGTCTGCGGGGGTGTCGATGTCGACCAGTGGCGGTTGCTCCTGCCAGGACCAGCCTGCCGCTGTTAGACGCCGCCGCGTCTGCTCCAGCACCACTGGGGTGCTCCAGGGCATGGCCTCGAACAGGCTGATCTCAAACCGCCGCAGGCCCAGCAGCACGTAGCCCCCATCCTGGCTGGGTAGCAGCGTTGCATCGTGATCCCGCAGCTGGGCGGCAGCGCTGCGCAACTGGCGGGTGCCCAGAGCGGGGCAATCCATGCCGATCAGCAGCACCGGTTCACCCATCGCCAGGGCGCGCCGCGCCGCCCGCGCCATTCGCGCCCCCAGATCCCCCTCCCCCTGCTCACTCCAGGCCAGATCCGGCGGCAGGTTCAGTTCCTGCCAGAGGGGCAACTGCCGCGAGGGCGCCACGCAGAGCTCCACCGGGCCGAGGGCGGCCTCGCTCGCACTGGCCGCCGTGCGCTCCAGCATCGCGGCAGCCAGGGCCGCCGCCCCCCGGGCTCCGAGGGCGGGGATCAGCCGGGTCTTGACCTGGCCGGGCACCGGCGCCTTGGCGAAGAGGATCGTGCGGCAGGTTTCGCTCACGGCGGTGATCGGCGGGGGGACCCGGCGGGCTGCCGCCAACCCTGGCAGTGGGAGATGGCAGTGGGCGAGCGGTTCCGGAGTGGCGCCACAGTCGTCGAACCCCTGATCCAGAGTGAAGTCCTTCCGCCGGTGGTCAGCGCCTGCAACAGGCCTGACCCCTGTGCGCCCTGCGCCGCTCCCCTGAGACCCCATGACCGCCGATCCCTCCACCTGCTCCAGTGGCGCCGCTGAACTCACCAGCGTGGTGCGGCAGTACTACGGCTCCACCCTCACCAGCAGCGACGACCTGCGCACCACGGCCTGCTGTGATGCCACCGCCGTGCCGCCGGAGCTCAGGCCCCTGCTGGCGCGCCTCCACCCCGAGGTGCTGTCGCGCTACTACGGCTGCGGCCTGGTGGCGCCACCCCTGCTGGAGGGGGCCCGGGTGCTGGACCTGGGCTGCGGCAGCGGCCGGGATGCCTACCTTCTCGCCCAGCTGGTGGGCCCCAGCGGTGAGGTGGTGGGCGTCGACATGACGCCCGAGCAGCTGGCCGTCGCCAACCGGCACCGCGAGTACCACGCCGAGCAGTTCGGCTACGCGAATGTGCGCTTTGTCGCCGGCATCATCGAGCAGCTGGATCAGCTCCATCTGGAGCCCGCCAGTTTCGATCTGGTCATCTCCAACTGTGTGGTGAATCTCTCCACCGACAAGCTGGAGGTGTTGCAGGGGGTGCGGCAGCTGCTCAAGCCTGGCGGGGAGTTCTACTTCGCCGATGTGTATGCAGACCGGCGCATCCCTGAGGCCCTGCGCCAGGATCCGGTGCTCTACGGCGAGTGCCTCAGCGGCGCCCTCTACTGGAACGATTTCCGGCGGCTGGCTCAACAGGCCGGCTTCCTGGATCCACGGCTGGTGGCGGATCGTCCCCTGGCGATCACCGACCCTGACCTGGCCGCCAAGACCGGAGAGATCCGCTTTTTCTCCGCTACCTATCGCCTGTTCCGGATCGATGGCTTGGAGGATGCCTGTGAAGATCACGGCCAGGCGGTGATCTATCGCGGCACGATTCCGGCCTACCCCCATCTGCTGCGCTTCGATCAGCACCACGCCATCGAGACGGGCCGGGTGTTTCCGGTGTGTGGCAACACTTACCGCATGCTTGCCGAGAGTCGCCTGGCGCCCCATTTCAGCTTCATCGGCGACTTCAGCCACCATTACGGCCTGTTTCCCGGCTGCGGCGGAGCCCTGCCCTTCACCTCTGCCTCAACGGGCAGCGCCTGTTGCTGAACCGAGGCGTCGAGCCCGGGCCTGAGATCAATCCTCAGCGATACAGCCGGGCCAGGGTCGAGGCCGGCACCCCAACCCGATAGGCCAGCCGCAGGCTCCACATCAGCAGGATCGTGCGAACGACGCCGTTCCGCTCCCAGCGCCGGCCTGAGGTCGTCACCCGGGCTTTGAGGCAGACGGGTGGGGCGAGGACCTTCAGCCGGGCTGAGAGATCCACGTCTTCCATCAGCGGCTGCGGCCTGAACCCGCCGCTCTGCCGGTAAGCCTCGCGGGTCATGAACATGGCCTGATCGCCGGTGGCGATGCCACTGAGGCGGGAGCGCAGGTTCATGGCCCAGGCCACCACCGCCAGCATCCGTTGCTGCCCGTCGATGCGCACATCGAACCGGCCCCAGCAGCGGGGGCCTTGCAGGCTGCGGCGCACCAGCTCCAGGCCATCGGCGGGCAGCTGCGTATCGGCGTGCAGGAAGAGCAGGATCTCGCCGCTGGAGCGCTCGGCTCCCGCCTGCAGCTGCCGGCCCCGGCCCCGCTCTGCCGCAACGACCTGGAGGCCGAGCTGCTGAATCAGCACGAGTGTGCCGTCTTCGCTGCCGCCATCGACCAGCAGCACCTCAGCGCCGCTGGCTGCCATCGCTTGCCACGCCGCGCCGAACTGCCGGGCAGCACGGGCCTCATTCAGCAGTGGGATGATCACACTGAGGCTCGGCTTGAGCCGCGGATCCTGGACCGGACCGTTGTCGAGGCGGCTGCTGATCGTCACGCTGCCGAGGGGGACGGCTTCAAGTCCGGGCACTTTGATTCGGCGCCGGGGGGATCGACGAGCATCGAACCCACCATGGCGAGCGGGCACCGAAGCGGCTGCTGGAGTTCGACCTGCTGCTGGCGCTTTGCCGCCGGCGACAAGGTGGTGGAGATGTCAACAACGACGATAGGGATATGTTCAGCGGAGTTGTGGGCACCATGGATGCGTTGCATGCCGACAACAGCAAACAGACCGTGCTTTTTTTACGGGCGTGCGGTGATCGATGGTTGGGGTGAACTCGACAATCGGCTGCCGGCCTATCCCTGCACGATTCATAAGGTCAGGGAAGTGAAGACCTGGCGGTGGTGATTCCCTTGCTGCCGTAGGAGTACGCCGTGCTGCAGCGCAACCTGGTGTTCACCGGCATCACACGCGGAAAGCAGCTGGTGGTGCTGTTGAGCCAGACGAAAGTGCTGGCGATGACTGTGATGAATCACCTGGATCGCAGCGCTACACCAGGCTGGTCCCGTGACGCCGCGATCATTCAGTCCTGGCTCCCAGCTGGCCGGACGACGCTCAATCTGCCGGAGCGTCGAATACGTCTTAAGATCCTATGACAAAGACGCCATGGGGTGTGGGACTTCGTCGGCGACTGTTTGCGATCCAGACAACCACCTTGGCGATCGTCACCGTAGCCGCGATGGGGGGCTGGGCCCTGAGTTCCTGGACCAGCCATCGGATCTCGGTCCAGGCCAGTCGGGTCGCGTTTCAATCCGACAGTCTCACCCACCTCAGCTTCAACCTGCTGCAGGCTGTGCCCCACATGGGCCAATACTTACTGCCAGGCCCCCCTGCTGAGCTGATCAACCAGCTGGATCGCGACATTGAGGGCCTCAGGGGTTTCAGCGCTTCACTGGACGAACAGCTGGGTATCCGTTCAGGGGCCGTGACGCAGCCGCGCAGCATTCACCGCCCTTGATCGCTGATCACCAAGCGACCACAGACACCACGATCGATGACGGCCGGCTCAGGGATTCGGCAACAGCGATGGCATCTCACCGCCGCGATGATGGGCGATCAAGGCCTGCTCCAGGAACTGCCAGATATCACGGCCCTGTTGCCGCAGGCTGGTGGTGACCGTGAGCAACCTGCTGCGGCAGATTGCACCCTGGCGGGATTGGACGCCATGGCTGATCTTGCGCTGAATCACCGAATGGCGCAGGGCACGCTCGGCTGCGTTGTTGGTGGGCTCGATCCCTTCAATCTCCAGGAAGGTCCAGAGGCCATCGCTCACTTGCAGCAACTGATGGCAGGTACGCACCGTCTTGGCCCACGGCGTTCGCTCGCCGCGCTGGCAGCCCAGCTCCACAACCCGCTGCAGCGTGCCCACAAACGCCTGGCGGATCGGCCGACAGCCCTGCTGCAACGTGGACCAGTCGATCGTTCCGTCTTTGTAGCGGTGCCACTGGGCAAACAGCTGCTGCTGCAGGCCCAGCAGCTCCGCTCCAATCTCACCGCTGGCGCCCTGACGGTCAGCGATGGCAGTGAGATCGCGGATCACGTGCGCCCAGCACAGCTGGCGCTGCTCCAGCGGGAGATGGTTGTAGGCGGAGAAGCGATCGCTCACCACAATTCCGCCAAAGGCATTCCCGAGCAGGTCGATCGCGGCGGCAGCCGAGCGGCTCAGGCTCTGCAAGAACACTGTCACCCCCATGGCGGTCACCATGACCCACTCCCAGCCGCGCCGGCCATCGGGGTTGCCCCCATCGGCATTACCGGTGGGGGCACCGGTTTCATCGACATAGACCACCGACTGCTGACGGGCAAACGCAAGGGCCTCCTGCATGGGCTGCTCCAGTGCTGCACTCAAGCGCTGGCGGATAGTGGCCATCGCTCCCCGGCTGATCTGTACCCCCAGCAGCTGATCCAGCAGCGCCTGGGTCTTGCTGAAACTCAACGGGAAGGCACTACCCAGCAGACCCACCAGAGCACTGAGCCGGGGACCGTAATGGCTTACTTCCACCTCCGCCGGTAACGAGGCACAGGTGCTGGTGGAACAGCAGGGGCAGACCAGGCGGTGCAGCCGGTGCTCGATCACCAGAGGCGTGATCGGTGGAATCTCGATCACCTGGTGCCTCAAGGGCTCGGGATCCTGACCCTGTAGCAACGTGCCGCAGCGGCGGCAGGCCTGGGGGTGGTGCTCGACCACCTCATCCACCCGCTCGATCGGCAGCAGCTCCGGCCCAGATCCGGGATGGCCCGGCTGGCCGCCGCGCTTGCGGCCACTGCCCTTGCGTCGTTCGGGCGGCCTAAACCCCTGGCCATCACTGGAGGGAGGCTTGGAAGAATTGCGGGAGCTGCGGCCGATCCGCTCGCGCAGATGGGCCAGTTCGGTCGCCAGGGCGGTGAGCTGGACGCGGAGCTGCACCATCTCCTCCTGTTGAGCCAGAATGAACTCCCTGGCACCAGCTGGCCACGACAACCAGTCCACCTCGGAAATGCCAGCAGGAGGGGCGCCCATCTCAAGCAGTCTCTGCCTGAGATGCAAACGGGAATCAGGACGCCGTCAAGGGTTCAGCAGAGACGATGTTCGCCGCGTGCTGTCCCGACCCCTGAATGCTTACCAGCTGGCTTCCTTGGTCATGGCCTCAACTGATCCCGCTTTCCATCGGGAACTGGAAGCCATCCGCCTGCTCTCGGTTCAGGTGTTGCGCAACCTGGAGAGAACGGCAGCAGAGGTCCGATCCGCCCAGGCCAGACAACAGCCGGTGTCGTCCGCTGTTCTGGAAACGATGCTGAGTGACCCGGCCATCACCGCCATCCGGCGCCACGGGGAAGAGTTGTCGACGTTGCAGCGCAAACTCGACGACCAGCGCGACACACTCAAGCGAAAGGAGAATCAGGCGCTGAGGACTGGCTTTGCCTTCTGGTTGTCAGGACTGGCGCTGGGTTGGCTTGTGGGCCTGCTGTTTGCCTGGCGAACCTCGGATCGGATTCTGAAGCCATTGTTGCAACTCGAGCAGCTGATGAAGACTCCTGGGGAAGATGTGAACACCGCCCTCCAGAGCTCCACAATCAAGAATGCCCCCATGGAGATCGGCAGCCTGATGCGCAGCTTCTTGAAGTTGGTGACAGAAGGACAGGAACTCACGGCACAGTTGAAATCCCTGGCCAGCACCGATGGCCTCACAGCTGTCGGCAACCGCCGCAGCTTTGATGAGGGACTGAGCGAGGAATGGAGACGAGGTCTCCGCAGTGGACAACCGTTGAGCCTGCTGTTGCTGGATGTGGATCACTTCAAGCTCTACAACGATCTCTACGGACATGTGCAGGGGGACGCCTGCTTGAGGACCGTCGCCGACGTCATCCGCAGCCAGGCCCGGCGCAGCTCTGACCTGGTGTGTCGGATCGGAGGTGAGGAATTTGCGGTGTTACTGCCTGAAACCCCACTGGCTGAAGCCACCAAGCTGGCCCACGATATCCTCGCTGCCCTGGACGCCATGGCGCTCGTCCATGGCTCGAGCCCCGTGGTCGGGTGGGTCACCGCCAGCATCGGTGTTGCCTGCGCCATCCCGCAGCGCGATGAATCAGCAAGCCTGCTGATGGAACGAGCCGACCAGGCCCTGTATGTCCGCAAGGGGCGTCTGGGCCGTCATGGCGTGACCGTTGCTGAGCCGTCTGCCGATGTTTCCGTGGAATTGAAGACCGAAGATGCGCAGGACAGCTCTGTTCCCCTGCGCTGATAACAGCTAAACTTCGCTGCTGAGAGCCTCCTGAATGATCGAGTTGTCGACCGGCGGCAAGGGTGCATCGGCGGGAAGCAGGTTCAGGTAAGCCTGAACCTCCCGCAATATCCTGAGGTTACGCTCAAGAATTCCGTCTGGGGCGAACAGTGGCTGTTGTTCGGTGAGGGACAGGAACACCAGGCCTTTGAGAGAGTCACGGAAAGCCTTCTCTGTCACACCTTCATGCCGGGCCATGATGGCGATAGCCGGGTGGGGCCGCTCATCAGCCTCATTGTGGGCGTCCTGCCAGACACGCAGCAGGCGGACCAGATCTCGTCGACGGCTGGCCAGGAAGTCAGGATCCACGACAAGAATATCGAAGATCTCGCCTGGAATCTCGCGGCTGGTGAACAGCGGGCGGACCTTGCCGGTGGCGATGGCCTGATCCGAAAAGGGCGGGAACATGGCAGCGGCAGCCACATCACCACGGACTAGAGCATCCGGCATCGCCTCCAGGGGCATGGGACTCAGCTCGACATCATCCAGTGTGAGATCGTGACGGGCCAGGGCTCGGCTCAGAACAAACGGGCCCAAGGTGGACGGAGTGATGGCCACCGGCAGGGAGCGGAGCTGGGCAATGGAGTCAAGGGAGCGTTTCACCACTACCTGATCCCCCCCACGGGACTCGTCCAGCACCAGCACCACCACCGGGCACCGTTTCGGAACCCGGTTGCAGAGGTCCACGGCCTCCACGGTGGTCAGCTGGGCCAGCTGAAGATCTCCGCGTAAGTAGGCGTGCACGATGTCCTGGGGATTGGCGTAGCTCTTCAGGTTGAGGGAGAGCCCATGGCGCCGGTCCAGCCCCAGTTCATGGGCCAGAGGAAAAAATTCGTATCCGTTCAGGGGCCGTGACGCAGCAGCGCAGCATTCCACCCCTGATCGTTGATCAACGAGCAACCACAGACACCACGATCGATGACGGCCGGCTCAGGGATTCGGCAACAGCGATGGCATCTCACCGCCGCGATGATGGGCGATCAAGGCCTGCTCCAGGAACTGCCAGATATCACGGCCCTGTTGCCGCAGGCTGGTGGTGACCGTGAGCAACCTGCTGCGGCAGATTGCACCCTGGCGGGATTGGACGCCATGGCTGATCTTGCGCTGAATCACCGAATGGCGCAGGGCACGCTCGGCTGCGTTGTTGGTGGGCTCGATCCCTTCAATCTCCAGGAAGGTCCAGAGGCCATCGCTCACTTGCAGCAACTGATGGCAGGTACGCACCGTCTTGGCCCACGGCGTTCGCTCGCCGCGCTGGCAGCCCAGCTCCACAACCCGCTGCAGCGTGCCCACAAACGCCTGGCGGATCGGCCGACAGCCCTGCTGCAACGTGGACCAGTCGATCGTTCCGTCTTTGTAGCGGTGCCACTGGGCAAACAGCTGCTGCTGCAGGCCCAGCAGCTCCGCTCCAATCTCACCGCTGGCGCCCTGACGGTCAGCGATGGCGGTGAGATCGCGGATCACGTGCGCCCAGCACAGCTGGCGCTGCTCCAGCGGGAGATGGTTGTAGGCGGAGAAGCGATCGCTCACCACAATTCCGCCAAAGGCATTCCCGAGCAGGTCGATCGCGGCGGCAGCCGAGCGGCTCAGGCTCTGCAAGAACACTGTCACCCCCATGGCGGTCACCATGACCCACTCCCAGCCGCGCCGGCCATCGGGGTTGCCCCCATCGGCATTACCGGTGGGGGCACCGGTTTCATCGACATAGACCACCGACTGCTGACGGGCAAACGCAAGGGCCTCCTGCATGGGCTGCTCCAGTGCTGCACTCAAGCGCTGGCGGATAGTGGCCATCGCTCCCCGGCTGATCTGTACCCCCAGCAGCTGATCCAGCAGCGCCTGGGTCTTGCTGAAACTCAACGGGAAGGCACTACCCAGCAGACCCACCAGAGCACTGAGCCGGGGACCGTAATGGCTTACTTCCACCTCCGCCGGTAACGAGGCACAGGTGCTGGTGGTACAGCAGGGGCAGACCAGGCGGTGCAGCCGGTGCTCGATCACCAGAGGCGTGATCGGTGGAATCTCGATCACCTGGTGCCTCAAGGGCTCGGGATCCTGACCCTGTAGCAACGTGCCGCAGCGGCGGCAGGCCTGGGGGTGGTGCTCGACCACCTCATCCACCCGCTCGATCGGCAGCAGCTCCGGCCCAGATCCGGGATGGCCCGGCTGGCCGCCGCGCTTGCGGCCACTGCCCTTGCGTCGTTCGGGCGGCTTAAACCCCTGGCCATCACTGGAGGGAGGCTTGGAAGAATTGCGGGAGCTGCGGCCGATCCGCTCGCGCAGATGGGCCAGTTCGGTCGCCAGGGCGGTGAGCTGGATGCGGAGCTGCTCGATCTCCTGTTGCTGCCTCTGGCACTGACTGACCAGCTCAAGAAATCCAGCCTTCACTCCCACCGGGGTGGCGGCCCAATCGGCTTCTGAAATCCCGGCCGGTGGGGTGGTCATCGCAAGGAGTCTCTTACTGAGATGCAACCAGGAATCAAGCCACCGTCAAGGGTTCAGCAAGCCCGATGTTCGTTGCGAGCTGTCCCGACTCCTGAACGGGTACAAAAATTCATATCCCGGCCAGCGACTCACCGGCACGGTGAGAGTCGTGATGCTGGAACTGCAGCTGACCGCCCCAAGAGCGAGCGCGGCCAGACCAAGCCATCGCACTACGAGACGTGGAACGCCAGGGACGGACAGAGGCGCCACAGGAGAAGCCAGGTTCTGAGTGGTGGGTGTCATGGTATGACTTTTTTACAGTGACGTGGGGCCGGAGATGGCAGCTGCCACTTGGCCAGGTCCACCGAACATGATTTCTTCGATGATTCTCGATCGCCTGGAGGTGAGCAGGTTGGGCTGCTGCGTTCCAACAGTGCTATGGCGACTCGCTGAAGAAGAAGCCCATGCTCAAGGTTCCATCTGACCCGGCTCAATTCTGCGGTTATCTGCATCAGCTGGGCCTGCTTCTGCAACTGGTTTCATTCCAGAAGGTCTTGATCGCTTCAAGGCTTCTGGTGTTGGCTGGTTGATGGGGATGGCGGTTTGTTGCATGACGCTGCATTGATTGCCCTCCGCGCAGGGTTCGCGATGGGAGGCACCCCAGCGGACGGATCGCGTCAAGCTTGCCCTGATTTTGATGTGATCTTCGCAACAAACGCCCGGGGCTTATTTCTGTGCCTGCGCTCTGAGGTGGAAGCGATGCGTGATGGTCGTGGCTCGATTGTCAACGTTGGGTCGGTTGCAGGTCAGTGTGCATTGCGAGGGGGCAGTCTTTACAACGCCAGCAAGAGTGCGGTGACCCTGTTGACCAAGTCGGCGGCGGCGGAGTTTGCGCGATGGGGTGTTCGGATCAATGAGGTGTCTCCCGGGCCGGTTCTAACTCCGATGCTGACAGGTTTCCTTGAGAGCACAGAACATACGTCTGCACCGATGGCGGCAGATGAGGTGGGTGCCTTTTATTGGACAGTTCCGGCCCCTGACATCGTTAACCCAGGACGGGTGGAACATGGTTCGGCCTCAGTGTAGACCGCGTGGGGAGTTTTGCCTCCAAGGGAACTGTGAGGTCTTACATGGCAATACCGCCACAGGAAGCGGGCCAGGCTGATTTCAGCGTCCCAGCCATCGCTGTATGCCCGTAGGTAGACCTCCTCGTACTTGACAGTCCTCCACAGCCGTTCAACAAGGATGTTGTCGTAGCACCGCTTTCTGCCGGACCAGCTGATCTGGATCCGCTCCCCTTTGAGTCTGGCCACAAAGTCAGCGGACGTGAACTGACAGCCTTGATCGGAGTGGAAGATCTCTGGCCTACGGCCGCCTCCCAAGGCCATCTCCAGGGCCTCCAGACAGAACTTCGTGTCAAGGCTGTTGGAGAGCCTCCAGCTGAGCACATGCCTGGAATGGAGATCCATGATCGCCACCAGATAGAGGAACCCTTTCTGCAGAGGGATGTAGGTGATGTCGGTCGCCCAGACCTGATCCACCGACGTGACCTGCGTGAGGTCCACCAGGCAGGGGAACCGCACGGACGGATCACCTGGAACCGTCGTCCGGGGCTTCTGGTAGATCGCCCGTAATCCCATGCGCCGCATGAGGTTTCGCACTCGATCTCGGCTGATCGGGATACCATCTTGGGCCAGATAGTCCACCATCCGGCGGCTGCCGCTGCAGGGATCCTCCAGGTAGAGAGCATCGATCCTGGCCATGATCCGCAGCGTCGATACACGGACCGGTGTCGGCCGGTAGTACAGCGTGGATCGAGGCAGCCCCAGCAGCGCACACTGCCTGCTGATGCTGAGCTCGGGGTGGTCGTGATCGACCAGCTTGCGCAGTTCACGGGCATCAGAGCAGTTGAGACTTTTTTTTGAGCCACTCCAGCTCCATCTGCAGCCGTCCGATCTGCTGGAACAGCTCCGCCTCCTTGGCCTGCCCCTCCTCCTTGTCCTTGGTCTTCTTGCCTCGGGTGAAGAGCTCGCTGGCACCGTCCAGGAGCTGCCGCTTCCACTGGCTCACCTGGATCGGGTGGATGGCGTGGTCGGCGGCGATCTCCTGGATCGTCTTGCGGCCACTGATCGCCTCCATGGCGACCCTGGCCTTGAACTCGGGGCTGTGGGTGCGGCGCTTGCTCATCGGTGGGAGCCCCTTTCAGGGGCGGTACCCCGCCTCAGAGGTTAACGATGGGGCCTGTCCAGAAAAGCCAGACCACCTCAAGAGAACCTGGCATCCGGTTTGCCGCTCGGTGGGATTCTCTCGCCCCAGGACATTGCCGACAGTGTCCTGTTTCTTTGCTCCCAGAAGGCTGCACACATCACGGGTGCGACTCTGGTGGTGGATGGTGGATTCGTTCTCGGTTGATCGTGGCAGGCTTGATTTGTGGAGATGCAACGACAAATCTGGCGGGATCAGGTGAATGGGTCCGAGCTGAACGCGCTCCTCACCTCTGTCGACAGGACTATGCATTCCTGTTCGATGTGCTGAGGTTTCGATATGCTTCAGGGAGATATGGATAATGCCTTCAATCTGCCAGGAGCGCAGATTCTGCTGACCGGCGTGCCGAGCGGTGGCCTTTCATTTTTTTCATTGCCAAGCCAGCGGCCAGAAATCATGTTGCAGAGTGCTTTTCTGATGATGTCTCATCGACACAGCGCGATCGCTTTATCGGAGCTGAAAGCTGTGAACATGACCAAGTCACAGGAGAGACCTGGGCTTGAGTTGAGGCTCAGCTTGGACTGCATGGGGGTCGCGAGGATCGAACTCGCCTAAGGCGGATTATGAGTCCGCTGCATTCACCAGATTGCTAGACCCCCAGGGATCTGGCCACAGCTAGCTGGCTTGGGCCTGACGCGGCCCAGGGCCAGCACCTGTCCTCCCCCAGTCGAGGTGGACAGACGCACGTTTACCAGAGACCCCGAATCGGAGGCGGGGACCACTGACGCTGCGGCCTGTCCACCGGAACCACCGCCGCACCGCCGCTGCCGATGCTGGAGGAAAAGCCGTTGGGCACGTCTTCGGTCCGCCAGTAGAGCGGGCTGCTCTGCTGGCCCAGGAGTTCGGTGGCGGTGTTGTGCAAGGCCGAGGCATCCCAGACGATCCTCTGATCCGGGAAGCCCAGACCCATCACCTTGGTGCCGCCGTTGCCACCCATGGCAATGCCGAACAGATCGGTGATCTGGTGGGTGATGTCAATGCTGCGGGCAAAGGTGGGTGTGTAGGTGAAGAAGCGGTTCTCCACCAACTCGGCGGTGGTCTGCACCACAGCGCACCGAGTCACTTCCACTGGCCCGGCGGCGTTCATTCCGGCAGGGCCACTGCCCGCCAGCGGTGCTTCCAGAGTGGTGGTGCACACCACCGGACCGGTCTGGGCCTGCGCCGGCATGAGCGGCAGCATCAGCGTTGCGGCGGCACTCAAGCCAACCGCTCGCCGCCCGAAGCGCCCTGACCAACCTGAGGTTCCGATGGCTCCCGGACGGGGGGCTCGCCTGCGTTGCATCGCTCTACCGGCCTGTACCGGGGATACCCGTTTCGCCCTCAAACTAGGCAGGCCCGGGCTCCTCCACCAGCCCCCGTCAGCCACCTGCGCGACCGATGCCCCTTCCGTCCCATCCCGCCGCCGCCACCGCCATGGGCGCGATCGCCGGAACCCTGGCGGAGCAGCGGGCCGCCCTGCTGCCCCTGTTGGCCTCCAGGGCCTACCGGCACGGCACGTTCACCCTGGCCTCCGGCCGCAGCAGCGACCACTACGTGAACTGCAAACCGGTGAGCCTGGCCGGCCCGGGGCTGGCCCTGCTCGGTGCCCTGCTGCTCGACCAGGTGGAACCGGAAGCGGTGGCGGTGGCGGGCCTCACCCTGGGGGCCGATCCGCTCGTGAGTGCGGTGGCGATGCGCGCGGCCCTGGATGGCCGCGAGCTCGATGCCCTGATCGTGCGCAAGGAAGCCAAGGGCCACGGCACCGGCGCCTGGCTGGAGGGCCCGCTGCCGGCCGCGGGCAGCCGCATCACGGTGCTGGAAGACGTGGTCACCACCGGCGGCTCGTCACGCAAGGCCGTGACCCAGCTGCGCGAAGCCGGCTACGTGGTGGAACGGGTGGTGACAATCGTGGACCGGCAGGAGGGGGGCCTCGAAGCGATGACCGCCGCCGGCCTGGATCTCCGCAGCCTGTTCCTGCTGGAAGAGGTGGCCGCCGCCGCTGCAAGCGCCACAGGCGGCTGAGTTGCAGCTCTGGGCCTATCGCAGGTTCAACACCTGGTGACCCGCTCATCCACCATGGCTGCGACGCCGGCCTGCCATCCCCTCCCATGAGCAACGCCATCAGCCCCTGGGACCAGCCCCGCCACAGCGGCTGCCTCGTCCAGCCCGTGAGCCTGCTGCGGCTGGACGGTCCCGACACGCGTTCCTTCCTGCATGGCCAGACCAGCCAGGCGGTGGCCCAGGCCGCACCTGGCCAGTGGCTGCGCACCTGCTGCATCAGCCCCACCGGCCGGATGCGGGCCCTGGCGGAGGTGCTGGTGGACGCGTCCGGCGCCTGGCTGGCGATCACCGCCGGCGATGGTGGCGCGGTGCGGACCGCCTTCGATCGGGTGCTCTTCCCGGCGGATCAGGTCCAGCTGGGCACGCTGCAGACGGGCTGGTTGATCACGCCGCTCAGCCCCGGCACCCCGGCGGAACGGCCGGAGCCGGCGGGGGGAACCTGGAGGGCCGTTGGCGAGCCGCAGGCTGAACCGCAGGCCTGGCTGCTCGGAGAGGAGCGGCTGCTGGTGCAAGGCGACGACCCTCTGCCGGCCGGCCTGGTGGCGGATCTGCCCGCAGCCTTCTCCAGCGGCGCCCCGCTCAGCGCCAGCGAGCACTGGAGGATCCAGCGGGGCCTGCCGGCCGCTCCCAACGAACTGAACGACGACACCAACCCCTTTGAGCTGGGCCTGGCCGAGCGGGTCAGCCTCAGCAAGGGCTGCTACGTGGGCCAGGAGACCCTGGCCAAGCTGGCCACCTACGACGGCGTCAAGCAGCAGCTGCGGCGCTGGCACCTGGCGGATGCCACGGCGGCGGCGGCCTGCACCGAACCCGGCAGCGAATTGCAGAGCGCCGACGGCAGCCGCGCCGGGCTGATCACCTCCGCCCTGGAGCTTCCCGATGGCCAGGGGCGGATCGGCCTGGCCCTGGTCCGCCGCCGCCACCTGGATGCGGTGGAACTGCGGGCCCTCGGCCAGGGGGAGCCTGAGTCTGGAGTGATGGTGACGCTGTCCTGCCCTGAGGCCTTCGCGCCACCGCCGGTGGGAGCCGGCTCTGCCGCCAGGCTCTGAGCGGAACGCAGCGGGAGGGGCCGAGACGGGCGATCCAGTGGCGTTCAGGCCAGTGGCGGGCGGGCGTCAGTCCCGATCCAGGAGCCAGCGGGCCACCGCCCAGGTGGCGAGGCTGTCGTCGCGATTGTATTGGAAGATCCGCTGCAGCCGCCCGGGGCTGTGGCGGCCACGGACCCGATCCTGATGCCAGTGGCGCCACTGCCGCCACCACAGCAGGCAGCGGGCTCCATCGACGCCGGGCTGGCTCCAGTGGAACCCGAGCCAGCCCGCCACCGGCTTGAGGCCATAGCCGTTCACCGGCAGGCGCCAGTGGCGCCGCAGCCGCGCATGCACGTCCACCAGGCGGCTGCGCAGACGCAGCACCTCCGCTTCGCTGGCGCCCTGGCGCTGGGCCAGGCGCAGGAGGGCCAGCGACTCGGTTTCGCCGTAGTGGAGCAGGGGCCAGTCGGGGTAGCGCGCCAGCAGGCGCCGCAGTCGGGCCCAGAGCCGGGGCTCACCGTGTTCCTGCAGGGCCAGCACCGCCAGATAGCGGCCTGTACGGTCTGCGCCGGTTCCCACCGGCCAGCACCCATCAGCGCCACGGGGCAGCACCAGGAAGCCGTGCAGGAAATCGTCGCGGGCGTCGGGATCGGATTCGATGTCGTAGAGCAGCACCCCCGGGGCCCGGGCCAGCTCCGGTAGGGCGGGTGCGGGATCGAGCCGCTCGGGGATGCCGCTGGCCTGCACCTGCGCCTGAGCCACCAGGGTGGCCGCGATCTCGCGGTGCTGCTCGCCATGGGCCTCGAGCTGATCGGCCAGCTGCTCAGGGTCGGCGGCCGCCAGGTCGGTGAGGCGGGCGATGCCGAGTCCCAGCAGCAGCTCGCGGCGTTTGCCGCCGATGCCGCTCACCTCACTGAGATGGCCCTCCCGGGCAGCTTCCCGGTCGCAGTGCCCCCGCCAGCAGCAGAGGGTGCATTTCTTGCGGTCGTTCACCAGCGGCGGCGGCTGGTCGTGGTTCAGCTCCTGGCCGAGGCGCTCGAGGCTGTCGTCCAGTTGGCGCATCAAACCACTGCTGAGGGCCAGCCGCTCCCTCTCCAGACGCCGCCCCTCGCCCGCCACCACCAGCCCCTCGGGCACCGGAGCCTGCTGGTGCTCGGCCAGCAGCCGGCCCCAGAGGGCGAGCAGCAGCCGGTGCTCACGCGTCACCCGGCGCCCCTGTCGGGCCAGCACCGGCCGGTAGCGGAAGGCGCCCCAGCGGCTGTCGCCCTCCAGCCGCTGCAGCAGGCTGGGGTGGGCTTCAACGGCCTGGCCGCCGCGGGTCCGTCCCCGCAGGCGCACGCCCACAACGCCGGCCTCCCCTCGGGCACAGGCCGCCTCACCGTGGCCGGGCCGGCTGGGCAGCAGGCTCTGGAAACTGCGCAGCTGGTCCTGCAGGGCCAGGGCCCGATGGGCGCTCCAGAGGCGCTCTTGCGGCGGGCCATGGCGATCGAGCCAGGCCCGCCGCCGGCAGCGCAGCCAGCCCCGCAGCAATCGGTCAGTGAGGGGAGCGTCAGTGATCGGAGCGGATCCAGTCGGCTGGGCCATCGCCGCAGGCTAGGGAGGCGGTGGCCTGCCCACCGGCCGGCACCCGGAAAGGCACCGGCGGGCGGGTGGGCTGCTACGACCAGGGCAGCGCCGCCTTGATTTCGCCCCCATGGCCTCTGCCCCCCTGCCCCTGGAGGCCAGCCCGATCGTCTTCGGCACCGATGGCTGGCGCGGCATCCTCGGGGTGGACATCACCGTGGAGCGCCTGCTGCCGGTGGCGGCCGCCGCGGCGCGCGAACTGGAGCATGCCGCGCCCGAAGGCCTCAGCAGCCGCGAGGTGGTGATCGGCTACGACCGCCGTTTCCTGGCCCCCGAACTGGCCGAGGCGATCGCAGCGGCGGTGCGCGGCGCCGACCTGGTGCCGGTGCTGGCGGACAGCGCCATCCCCACCCCCGCCGCCAGCTGGGCCGTGGTGGAGCGCGGCGCCCTCGGGGCCCTGGTGATCACCGCCAGCCACAACCCTCCCGAATGGCTGGGTCTGAAGATCAAGGGCCCCTTCGGCGGATCAGTGGAAGGCAGCTTCACCAAGCGGGTGGAGCAGCGGCTGGCGGCGGGCGGCATCACCGTGCCGATCCCCGGGGCCACCCTGCGCTTCGATGCCATGGGGAGCTACCTGGCGGGCCTGCGGGCGAAGGTGGACACGGCTGAGCTGAGCGCCGGACTGGAGCGGCTGGGGCTGCAGGTGATCG
Source organism: Synechococcus sp. CBW1002 (assembly GCF_015840915.1). NCBI lineage: Bacteria > Bacillati > Cyanobacteriota > Cyanophyceae > Synechococcales > Synechococcaceae > Synechococcus > Synechococcus sp. CBW1002. The sequence goes on along the minus strand of NZ_CP060398.1, from coordinate 1,054,632 downwards.
TCGACCCGATGCACGGCTCAGCGGCCGGAGGCCTGCCCCGCCTGCTGCCGGAAGCTGCCGCTGCAGACCACCTCCGCGAGATCCGCTCGCATCGGGATCCCCTGTTCGGCGGCAACCCACCCGAGCCGTTGGCCCCCTATCTGGGCGAGCTGGTCGCCGAGGTGCGCGCCTCCACCCTGGCGGGCCGGCCGGCGGTGGGCATCGTCTTCGACGGTGACGGCGACCGCATCGCTGCAGTCGATGAACACGGCCGCTTCTGCAGCACCCAGCTGCTGATGCCCCTGTTCATCGACCACCTGGCCCGTGCCCGCCAGTTGCCGGGCACGGTGATCAAGACCGTGAGCGGCTCGGACCTGATGCAGCAGGTGGCCGAAGACCTGGGCCGCCCCGTGATGGAGAAGGCCGTGGGCTTCAAGTACATCGCCGCCGAGATGCTCAGCGGCAGGGTGCTGGTGGGCGGTGAGGAATCGGGTGGAGTGGGATTTGGCATGCACCTGCCGGAGCGGGATGCCCTGTTCGCGGCCCTGTTGCTGATCGAGGCCCTGGTGGAGGGCGGCCTTCCCCTGGGGGCCCGCATCGACGCCCTGCAGCAGCGCTGCGGCGGCGCCGCGGCCTACGACCGCCTTGATCTGCGCCTGCCGGACATGGCGACTCGCAGCCGTCTGGAGGCTTTCCTGGCGGACACCCCGCCGGCGGAGGTGGCCGGCGCCGCGGTGCAGGAGGTGATCACCACCGATGGCGTCAAGCTGCGCCTCGGCCCCAGCCACTGGCTGATGCTGCGGTTTTCGGGCACCGAACCGTTACTGCGCCTCTACTGCGAAGCCCCGAGCCAGGACCGGGTAGACGCCGTGCTGCACTGGGGGCGGCAGCTCGCCGAGGGGATCTAAGCCGGGTCGCTCTCCAACCGCTGCACCACCGATGGCCGCCTCTTCCTCCCCAACATCCGTGCTGGTGATCGCCAGCGGCAATGCCGGCAAGGTGCGTGAGTTCAGCCATCTGCTCGCCGGGCTGGGCCTGGAGATCCGGCCCCAGCCGCAGGGCCTGGAGGTGGAGGAAACCGGCAGCAGCTTCGCTGAGAACGCCCGCCTCAAAGCCACCGCCGTGGCCCGCGCCACAGGCGCCTGGGCCCTCGCCGACGATTCGGGCCTGGCCGTGGAGGCCCTCGGCGGAGCTCCGGGCGTGCACTCGGCCCGCTACGCCGCCACAGACTCCGCCCGGATCGACCGCCTGCTGAAGGAGCTGGCCACCGCCCAGAAGGCTGACCCGGTCGCCAGCCGTGCGGCCGAGTTCATCGCTGCCCTGGCGGTGGCGGATCCCGGCGGCACCATCCGTCTGGAGGTGGAGGGGATCTGTCCGGGCACGATCCTCGCGACGCCGCGCGGATCCGGTGGCTTCGGTTACGACCCGGTCTTTTTCGTGGAGGAAGCCGGGCTGACCTTCGCGGAGATGGCCAATACGGAGAAAGCCCGCCTCGGCCACCGCGGAAGAGCCTTCACCCTGCTGGAACCCCAGCTGCGCGCTCTGCTGGGCTGATCCATCTGGCGAGGTTCGGTAAGTCAGGACTTCAGCGGTGCCCAGGCCATGGTGGCGTTGAACTTCTGGCACCAGATCAGCACCGAGCCCTGCTTGCTGAGATCGATCGAGGCGGGGATGGTGTAGCTCTGCCCCCCTTGGCTCGTTTTCAGGGGCGCCAGGATCGTGTAGCTGCCGGGCTTGAGCGGGTAAGCGGGGGCCTTGCTGCTGGCCAGGGGGGTGGGGGACGGGCTGAAGACGATCTTCAGATCGGGGGCCGTGTCGCTGGTCTTGAAGTCCTTGCTGAGCTTGAGCACCTGCTTGCCGCCTTCGCTGTGGATCGAGAAACCACCGCTCACAGGTTTCTCCCCCATCCGGAAATTCCCCTTGGCCATGGCAGAGGCCGTCATCCCGGCGGCCTCTTTCTGCATGGGTTTGGTCATCGGTTTGGACATGGATTCGGCATGGAGCGCCGCACCCCAGAGCAGGGTGGCGCCGACCAGGGCCAGGGCAGAGGAGCGGGCCACGGGTGAAGAGAACAAGGTCATGACGAACGAGGACTGGGGGTGTGAGGGTGGGCAGAGGAGGTACCGGTGGGATGAGGTTTCGGATTGGGACGCCACCATTCCCGCCCACGGCAGTGCTGCAGCCGCTGCCCGTTCCGCCAAACCGATCAGGCTGCTCAGCGGTATCCCCATCAGACGGTGCCTGTTGATGGCGCCTGCTGACAGAGCCTGATCGGCCACTTCCCAGTGGAATTCCCTCCTCAACAACCGAATGTCGCTGCCGCCAGGCCCCTGGTGCAGGGGCTCGCGTCCGATCCGCCGAGCCCCACCGATCTCGGCGCGCTCTACGACGCCTACGGCGGGCCCGTCTTCCGCCTGGCGCTGCGGTTGTGCCGCTCGAACCAGGAGGCGGAAGACCTCTGCCACGATGTCTTCCTGCGTTACTGGAGGCAGGACCGCTACGAGCCCTCCCGCGGGCCGGTGCTGGCCTACCTGCTGCTGCTCACCCGCTCGATGGCGATCAACCGCCTCAATCAGCGGAGCAATCGCTGGCAGCTGGTGCAACGCTGGTCGGAGCAGCTGTTCCCGCAGGCCGTGCGCAGCCCCCAGGAGTCCGCCGAGGCGGATGACCTCAGCCAGCGGGTGCGCCGTGCCCTCGCGACGATCCCCGCCAATCAACGGCAGGTGCTGGAGCTGGCGTATTACGAAGGCCTGAGCCAGTCGGCGATCGGGCAGCGGCTGAACCTGCCCCTGGGCACCGTCAAGACCCGTTCCCGCCAGGGCCTGATCCGCCTGCGGGAGTTGCTGATTGATTTCCGGAGCACACCATGACACCGCACGACGCCAACCCAGAGGCCACCAACCCGGACGCCGCCGTCGATGCCCTGCTGGCCGGCCATGCCCTGGGGGATCTGGACGAAGAGGAACGGGAGCAGCTGACGCTGTTGCTGCTGCAACGACCGGAGCTGCACCAGCGGCTGGAGGACTTCCGCACCACCCTCGAGCTGCTGCCCCTGGCTCTGCCGGCGACGCAGCCGGCACCAGAGGGCGTGCGTCGCCGCTTGCTGAGCCCGGCGCCGCAACCCCAGGTCAGCCGCCGTGTGGCCGCTCCGTCGTGGCTGGTGCCTGGCCTGCTCTCCCTGGGGCTGCTGTTCCTCGGCATGGAGCTGCACCAGACCCGTCAGCAGCTGGCGCAGCTCCAGCTGACGGTGCCGCCTTCGGCCACCCTCATGCCGGCCAGCCGGCGCCTGCCTCTGCGGGCGATGGAGGGCCGCGACCAGGCGTTCGGCGAGGTGCTCGTGACCGGCAGCCCCACCAACAACATCCTGATGCTCAATGATCTGCCGCCGCCGCCGCCCCACCATGTCTATCGGCTCTGGGCCAACGTGAACGGCCGGCAGGTGGGCTGCGTCGCCTTCAAACCCACCGCCCAGGGCCATGTGGCCATGCTGATCCCGCCCTTTCCCACCAGCCAGGCCAGCAGCCTCAGCGTCAGCGTGGAAGCCGACCCCCTCGGCGCGGCACCCACCGGCCCGCGGGTGCTGACCAGCACGATCTGAGCCGCCATCGCGGCAATCAGCCTTGCGGCGCCTTCCTGAAACTCCTCATCCCCTATTCATCGCGTTTTCATCTCTCATTGGAGAGGAAAGCCGACAGGCTGGTTACTGTAAAAGATCAGGCAGAGCGCAAAGGGGAAGCCCTTGGGCCAGCTGGCAGCAATTTTAGTCGCGACCGCGATCATGGGTCTAGTGGCGCCGCCCATGATGCGGCTGGCCCTGTTGCCTGTCGAGACGTCTCGACAGAAGAGCAATTTCTCCCTAGCTGAATCCAACGCGATTGCCGTTTGAAAGCAGGCTGCAGAGGTGGGCCGGGTCGACTTAAAAGGTCTGACCATTCCTGAGATCTGCGAACAGTTCTGGCCGGACGACAATGCTATTCCCACCGGCCATAACACCGTCGTGGATAACTTCGTGGAATGTAAGATAGGTGAGGAGGGGGACAAATTCTTTGCAGTGGCCTGGCAGCCCTTGTATCTGAGTAGCGAACTTGGCGCTGGCGACGAAACCGAGGGAGAAGCTGATATCTGCTATAGCCTTTACGATAAGAATGGTGATTGGCAAAGTGATAATGAAAAAAGCGACTTGAATACGACGGCCAGAACGTATTCCGAGGCTCAGCCTCAGAGGTCGGACAAATTGCATTGGCGACCAAGTCTCCCCTGGGGAAATCGGTTTCCAGCAGTGACGAGCTTTATGTGCGGGTTCACGACATCAGCGATGAAGATTGCTCCAAAGTAGATGCCTCGGTCAAGCCGCCCCAGATCAGCTCCGGAGGTGACGACGACACCGAGCCCAAGCTCTGCAAGGTGCCTGACGAGGATGACAAAAAATATAAAGATAATCCTGACGGTGATGCCTGGAATAAGTATGGGGGAATCATCCGAGCCAAGAATTGGGAGAAGAACAGAAGAGTTGACGATCAGAGCCCTAGTCCGGGTAGTGAGGTCGACTGTACCGAAACCCTCACTCTGGAGTTCGATGATTGAGGCCTGGACATGAATCTTGTCGCCCTTCTGATCGCCGCCACCCTGCTCGGTATCGGAGCTCCCTTCATGGTGCAGCTGCTCTCGACGCCACTGCGCAGCAATACCGATCTCACCGGTCAGACCGCCGCCGATGCTTTCGCCGAACGGCTGCAGATTCAGCTGCGCCGCTCTGACGGCAATCTCACATTGGATGACAAAGGAGTTCTATCGCTTGATGGCAATGAGATCACCGCACCCGAGGGCTGCAATTTCAGCGACGAAAGCAAGGGGGCGAGTGGCATTTTCGTGAAATGTCCGAAGCCAGCGTCGCTTGATCCTGGCGTCGCCGCCCTGGTCACCGCAGCCCCCTGCGAGTCCGATCTCTTTCCCGCCCCCTGTCCCAAACCCTGAAGGCTCGGTTTGATTCCGCCATGGCTGAGCAGTATGAGCACACTGCGGCAACACCCTGATGACTGCGGACCGATCCCCTGGCTGTGTGGTCTGTGGTGAGCCGGAGGCAACGCCGGGAGTGCCGCTCTGCCGGAATCACCTGGAGTGTTGGCATGCCTATCTGGTCGACTGTGACGCCTCCTGCCGGCCGGTGGATCCTGGCCGCTGGCGGCGTGATGTGCTCCTGCCAGGGCGGCAGACAGCTGGGCGGCTCCCTGCCTGGCTGAAGCGGATCGTGGTGCTTGGGGGTAGCGACTTCCGCAGCTGGAACAGGAGTGACGAGCCCTTGCTGCAACCGGAGGCCACCCCCGATCCCGCCCTGACCCGCTGGTGCGACAAAACGGTGATGGATCGCATCCGTTTAGCCGAGACCTGGTCGAGTGTGCTGGTGTACGTGGGCGGCGTCGTGCTGGCGCTGCTCTTCCTGCTCGTGATCGTCTACGCCTTTGGACCAGAACCCAACTTGGCCTTGGTGCAGGTGGGGCTGATGGGGTTCGCGGCCGGGCTCTTGCTGTTCTACGGCGGCATCTACAAGGAACAGCTCTGTCACATGCGGTACCACCGCACCCGATTGACCCGGGAGCTGGTCGATGCCTTCCAACGCCCCCCACTGCACGAAGACACCTGAATGGGATCACGGAATTCGTTGAGCTACATGGTTTGAGCCTCGGGGCCTGGACCTACCCCAGGGGTGCCCAGCTGCCGTGCAATCCGTAGGGAATCGCCAGCGGCAGTTCCAGCACGGCCTGCTCGCTCAGGTCGGCGGCATGGAGGATCACCAGATCGCTGGCACAGCGGGCCCCGTTCCAGACCAGGTTCAGCACCCAGCCGTCGTCTTCTGCGCGGGGTGCGCTGGTCGCGGTCGCAGGCCGCGGCACCATCACCGGCTCACTGACGAAGCCCCGCGGCGCCGCACTCCAGACCCGGCGCTCGCAGGTGTGCAGATCAAGCTTCTCGATCGCCTGCAGCGGAGCGTTGCCCCGCTCACATTCGGCCACCGCCGTCCAGCCGTAGCGGGCATCGAGGCCCTGGCGCTCGGGGTTCACCATGGCGAACTCGCAGCAGCGCTCCTCCAGCACGGTGCTGGCGGCGGTGCGGTGCTCCAGATCGATGCGGGTGCGCACCAGGCGGCCAGCGGGGAGGGTGTCGAAGTCCACGGCGCGGAAATCCACGCCCGGATCAATCGACGGGAAGTCGTCGTAGAAGATCGAATCCACCACCAGCTCGCCTGTGGCGGCATCCTCGAAGGCGTTGAGGTGGTGGAACACGAAGCCCTCTGGCGCTGGCACCACGATCGGCGCCGTGGGTTCGGCGGCGGAGTCGCCAGCGGCCGTGGCGCCAGGGCGCGGCACGATCAGGAAGTGGCCCTGCTCGCCGGGCTTGGAGGCCAGGCACTGGGCCGCCCCCTTGAGACCCGCCACGAAGGGGAGGGGGTTGAAGGCCACGGCGTTCTGGAGAAACACGGCGTAGCGCGGTGTGATCGCGAAGTCGTGCAGGAAAGCGAAGCCGGCCACGCTGTCGTGACGGTCAGCCAGCAGCTGGCCGGCGCGCGGGCCGCTGGCGGCGAACTCCATCAAGCGGATCGTGCTGCGCGGGCCGGCCTTGACCCCGAAGGTGACCATGCGGGCCTCCCCGTGGTGCCCGGGATCGAAGCGGGGATGGGCACTGAAGGCCTCCCCCTTGCCCAGCACCCCATCCAGCAGCGTGAGGCCTCGGGTCTCGAGTGTGTCCGGATCGAGGGCGTGGGGGGAGCTGGCCTCCCACAGGGCCAGCAGCTGATCGCCGAGCCGCACCACATGGGTGTTGGCGATGTTCTTCATGCGCAGATCGAAGGCATTGGCCAGCAGGCCACCGGGCTTCTGGCTGCCGAAGACGCCGCGATAGAGAAAGCGGCCCGCGGCCTCCTCCTCCAGCCAGCCCTCGGTGCGCACAAAGCGGTTGGTGAGCACGGCCTGGCCCGCCTCGAAGCGCAGGGCGGTGATCATGCCGTCGCCATCGAAGGGATGGTGCAGCCAGTGGCCGCCCCGCTCCAGCCGGCCCGGCCCGTTGCGGTAGAGGGTGCCGGCCAGGTCCGGCGGAATCGTGCCGCGCACGGCGTTCAGCGGCACCCGATCCAGTTCGCCGAGCACATTGCGGAATGCACTGGCCCAGTCGGCTCGGTCGTAGGCAGCTCCCGATCGGCCGGAGGCGGATCCGGCTGCTGCCGATCCTGTGGGGGATCCGGGGTCACGACTGGGGGCGAGGGTCATGGGGAGGTGGGGAGGATATGGATCAGGCTGCAGCCATCATCCCGTAACAGAGTGTGACAACGCGAGGGTGCACCAGACGGTCGGTCGCCGCCATGATTCCCGCAACGGCACCGGTGCCATGCAGCAGAGCAGTGAGTCCCCTGCCGAAACGGATTCACCCCCCGGGGCGGCGATCGACTGGGATGCTCTCGGTCGGATCCGTGAGCTGGAGGAGTATTTCTCCGCTGACGCGGAGGGTTTCCGGGCTGCCATCAGCGCTGAGATGGCTGCGATCATGGCCCTCCCAACGGAGCAGCTCGACAAGCTGGCGCTGCTGCGGGTGCTGGAGGTGACCAACGGCTGCCTGCAGTGGGGCTTCCGTCGCGGCGACGCCGAAGCCCTGTCCGCCGACCGCACCCGCGACTGCATGCGGACCGTGATCGGCTTCATCAACGAGCGCTGCATCACCCTGCCGGATGGCAGCCGCATCACCTTTTCACCAGCGGTGATCCGGATGATCGGCGAGGGTCAGGCCCTCTACCGCGAAGCCTTCAAGCGCAACGATGCCGAGGCCCGGCGCCGCTATTTCGCCGCCTCCACCGCCCAGTTCCTCGTCTACGGCAAGCCTCGGATGGAGGTCGCCATCGAGCGGGTCGCCACCGCCTTCGAGCCCCTGTTCGATCGCTTCTGGCTGGAGCGGGGCCAGCGTTGGATCCGCCCTTATCTGGCCGCCCAAACCGCTGGCGATTCCGCGAGCTGAACGGCGCTCGCGTGGCCCACGACCAGGTGCTCAGGCCCCGGCGCGCTCCAGCACGCCCTTGCTGCTGGGCACGGCCCCGGCGCGGCGTGGGTCCATCTCCACCGCCAGCCGCAGGGCGCGGGCGAAGGCCTTGAAGCAGGCCTCGACGATGTGGTGGGAATTGGCCCCATCGAGCTGGCGGATGTGGAGGGTGAGGCCGGAGTTGTTGACCACGGCCACAAAGAACTCCTTCACCAGTTCGGTGTCGTAGCTGCCGATCTTCTGGGCTGGAATCTGCAGGCTGTAGCTGAGGTGCGGCCGGCCGGAGCAATCCAGCGCCACCTGCACCAGGGCCTCATCCAGGGGCGCCACGAAGTGGCCGAAGCGATGGATGCCGCGCCGATCGCCCAGGGCCTGGGCCAGCGCCTGGCCCACGGCGATGCCCACGTCTTCGTTGGTGTGGTGGTCGTCGATGTGGGTGTCGCCCACAGCACGGATCTCCAGGTCCACCAGGCCGTGGCTGGCGATCTGATGGAGCATGTGATCGAGAAACGGCACCCCAGTGGCGGCCTGGCAGCGGCCGCTGCCGTCGAGGTTGAGGCTGACGCGCACGTCGGTTTCGCCGGTGACGCGGTGGACACTGCCGGTGCGTCCAGCGGCGGAGCCGCGATCAGGGGCCAGGGGGGCGGACACGGGCGTTGGGATGGGAGTGTACTGATCATGCCCAAGTCGGAAGCCGACATCGGGTCACAATTCAGAGGTACCGACCGTCCGCCGCTTGAACGACTCTCCCCAAGCGGTGCTCGCTGAGCTGCGCGCCGGCCATCGACGCTTTCTGGACGGGAAGTCGCTCCATCCTCACAGCAGTCGCGAGCGCATGCTTGAGGTGGAGTCCGGCCAGCATCCGACTGCTGCGGTGCTGGGCTGTGCTGATTCCCGGGTGCCGGTGGAGTTGCTGTTCGACACGGGTTTCGGTGATCTGTTCGTGGTGCGCAACGCCGGTACCCTTTCCACCACCGCGGCAATCGCCTCTCTGGAGTATGCCGTGGCCCATCTGGGCGTGCCCGTGATCGTGGTTCTCGGTCATGAGCGCTGCGGTGCGGTGGAGGCGGCCCTGAACCCGGCGCTGACCCTCACCCCGAGCCTGGCCCAGTTGGTGGGTCAACTGCGTATGGAGTTGCACAGTCTTGGCGGCCTCCACGACCTGGAGCAGGCCTCACGCCACCACACGCTCAACGCGGCCCGCAACCTGGTCGATTCCAGCGTGTTGCTCACCGACCTGATGCGCGCCGGCCGCCTGCAGGTGGAAGCCGCCTTCTATAACCTGCACAGCACCACGATCGACTGGATGGGATCGGTGATGCCGATGCACTCTGAGGCCCTGATCACATCCCCATGACCCCTGGTGGTAGTGGAGCGGCCGGAAAGGCACCACGGACGCTTTCTCAGAAGCGTTGCATGCTTGAGTCTGCAAAAGAGAATAAAGATCAGGGCGCTGTCTTTTGCCTGATAAGGCCTCTTCCTCTTTCCCGGAGAAGTCTTGCAAGACTCAGCGGCCGTGCGCGGGGAATTCAAAGTGATTCTCCAGTGGGCTTCAGCTCAGAATCACGATCGAAGGGTGTCTGAATTCTGCTTTCATGCACCGCAGGTAGGCTCAGCTTGCCATCAACATCCGCTGTCGGTGCAGCCAGCGTGCTGGCCTGAATAGCTTGAAGGGCTAAGTCCACGTGGGAAGATGTGAGACTCTGGTATTATTAACTCATTGACCGGCCTTGAATGAGCCCTGAATTACGTCTGCCCAGCCTGATAGCCGCCATGGCAGATAACCCCGATCTCTGGGAAATGGGCCATGGACAACGGCAGGAGGTCAAGGACCTTGGCCTTGGATGGACATACTATGGCTTGACGCGAACACTTCGCCCAAGCTTTTCGATTGTCATCGGCTCTTGGCGCGGCTTCGTGCCCCTCTTGATTGGTCAGGCAATTCAGGACAATGGAAACTCAGGGAGTCTCTTGTTCATCGATCCATCTTTTGTCGACAATCAATGGAAAGATGGACGAGCTAAAGACTATTTCTCCTCATACGGTATCACCTGTATTGAACATCGACAACAGACAAGTCAAGAGGTCATTGCTGAGCCTGAATTTTCCAGGATGGCTATTGATCTTCTGTTTATCGATGGCCTCCATACAGAGGAGCAATGCCGATTGGAGTTTGAATCCTTTCTTCCTCGGCTGACTCCTAGGGCCATAGCTCTATTTCATGATAGCCATAGTCAGGTCATCTCGGAAATCTATGGTAAGGAGAAGAGCTATGCCCACACAACCTGGCGCTATATTGAAGAATTAAGGGGTCGGCGCGACCTTCAGGTTTTTGACCTGCCGATTGCTCAAGGTGTCACGCTGGTTCAGCGAACCCCACAGACAATTCCATCCACTGTGCTGTGATCCAGTTCAATCTCCTGGGAATCTTTCAAGGAAGCAGTCCCATGAGTCCCTGGCCGGTTGGGGTGCTTCGACTCAAAGTTGACAAGCTGCGCCTGCAGCAACTTTTGCACAAGCCGAATACTCAGCGTTTGCGAGAGCTTCTAAGGGAGATCCCGGATTCAAACGTCCTCTTGGAGAGCTTCAGGATACAACGAAAAGAGCAACTAGAGGAAGGCGCTAACTGTGACCCGGTAATTGATCCTAATCAGGAAGAGGAATATGATAGCGTAGGCTTGGAGATAGTTCCAGTTCTTGATATTGAGACATGGATCCCACGCTGGCTTGACGGACTGCAAGTTCGCTCAGGAGCCTTTCGGCTAGAAAAACCGCGGCACTTGAATTCTCGATCCAGAGTAGATGGGAGAGGAGGCACGGAGGATGAATTTCTACGCATTCAAGTCGATATGCAGGATTGGCCAGTTCAGGAGCTGCTTGATGGTCTGCGTTGGTCGATCAAACTTTGGAACCTTGCTCTGAATGATGAAAAGGGTCGGCACCGGCGCGAAGTTCTTGCCTCCGCTCCTTCGAGCAAGCCTGGGCCCAAACCTGCCCTTCCAGCCATGGCTCTTCATCTTGTCGAACTGGGTATGGACTGGCACTTTGAGCAACTCAATCGAGGGATGCCGATGCTCGTCGTCGGTCGTGGTCGCGGCCAACGGCGTCTGTCGCAGAAGCTCACAGATCAAACCTCCGGTTGGGGTCTGCACAGTGTCAAGCAGAAGGTGGTGACTGCAAGGCTGCTTGCCAAGGCTGGACTGCCAGCGCCTGCAGGGGGACCTGTTTGGACGCTTCGAGACGCAATGGTTCTGGCGGAAAAACTGGGCTATCCAGTCGTCACTAAGCCGGCCAATGAGGATCAAGGTAAGGGTGTTGTCACCAATATCGAGAGCCGGGAGGTGCTGCAAAAAGCCTTTCGACGCAGCGAACAGGCAGGCAAACCTGTACTACTCCAACCGCAGATCATCGGGAGAGACTTTCGCTTTTATGTGGTGAAGGGAAAATTACTGGCGGGAGTGGAACGAATCCCGGCTCATATCCGAGGAGATGGCAGCAGCAAGGTTCGAGCACTTGTAGAAAAGGAGAATCTTCGCCGCTGGCATTCCCCCATCATCATGGAGGGTGGCGAGAAAAGTAGATTCAACCGAATCAATCTGAACCAGGAGGCCATGCACCTTCTGAAGGCCCAGGGCCTCACAGCCGACAGCATTCCAGCCGATGGACACACCATTCAACTGAGCCCTTCCGCCAACTTCAGCATGGGAGGAACCGTACGTGAATGCCTAGCCGAGGTTCATCCAGCTAACAGGCAGATACTGACTAAAGTTGGTAAAATCTTTCATCTGGACGTGGTTGGTATTGATGTGATCGCTCCGACGATGGAAGAACCCCTACATCGGAATGGGGGCGTGATCTGTGAAGTGAATGGAATGCCGGGAATCCTTCCCCATCAGTTGGCTGAGCCGAATCGAAAGCTCATGGGGGAAACTCTCGCCCTGTTGCTAGAAGATTTGGTCAGGCCACCCTTGATTGCGTTCCATGGAGGAGGTATTACTCCAACTGTGATCAACACACTTGCGGATGCACTCTCGGAGACTCATCCCGAGTTGGCTGTTGTTGACCGTCAAGGTCGGCGTGATGGAAGCATCGTCTGGCAGCAAGCAGACAGTCGCAATTTCAACAGCTATCGACAGGCTTTATCCGACCCTGATGTTGAAGCATTTCTTTTTGAGCTGAAGAGCCAATCGCTGATGAAAGATGGACTGCCTTGGGCCAGAACAGATCTCCTGGTTTTGCTTGACGGAGAGGCTCCTATGCCTCAATCATGGGAGCATTGGCTCGTCAGCCGAGCCGAACTTGTTTTGGCATCGAAAGATAGATCTACGCACCTCCCTGTGGGGCCAGCCAAGGTTGTCATGACATCAGGAGAGTCAGCCAATGAGATTGCCGAGCAGATCATTCTGTTGCTGCAAAGAAGACAGGAAGCAAGGTCTATAAGCAAGTGGAACACTCACTGAACTACCAGCTAAGTCGGGCCTCCTGCGAAAGGGCAGAGCGGCTGTGCCGCAGTAGATCCGAGCAGATTTCAACTGTAGAATGTGTTCAATTCGGCTCGATGTCGCCGAAAACCAGCCCAGAGTTTTTCATATGTATCAGCGCGAGCATCGTCATCAGCTCTCGTTTGAGGATTTCTTCTTGCCGTTTGGCGGCAAACTCTCAGGTGATAATCGCTTGATCAAGCTTGCTGAGCTCATTCCCTGGGATGAGCTGGAGGACGACTACGCGTCGCAGTTCTGTAAAGGCTTTGGGGCACCTGCCAAGCCATTTCGAATGGCATTGGGTGCCCTGATCATCAAAGCTCGCATGGCGATCACAGACGAAGAGCTGGTTGAACAACTTATGGAGAACCCGTATGCCCCGCGTCAACCCCCTTGGCCGATCGCTCAACCAGATTGTCGCCGGATAGCAGCCTGAGCAACACTCAGTGTTAGGCCGGGGCCTCCCCACTTTGCTGACCTGGGGCTGGTTCTTACTTTCTCAGGAGGCCCTGTGTAACCTTAAGGCTCTAGGGCTGCCGGAATATGAGACTTCCCCTTCGGAGCAATCAAGACAATCGAGCGAAAACCTTGGTGCTACGACTGCTGCAGGCTCTCTCGTTGAGTGATTGCAGATTGAATGCTGGTCAGAAGTAAGTAGTCCTTCAAAGCAGTGATTTATCCTGCCCTTTCGAGCAATTGGCTCAAGCAGAGCGTCTCATGAGAGGCATCTTTCCAGGCCCCACCTTTGAAGAGATCTGTCTTATTCTCGTCACTGTTAGCGACATGATCAAAGAAACCACCCGAATGCTCATCCAAGAGATATTGTTCAATGAATGTGAGTGTCTTGCTCGTATACTCTGAGGCTGTTACCCTTGTAGCCTTGTCAAAATGCGCGGTAACAGCAACGGCGTCTAGGGCTGCCAGTGCCTCAAACTGCACCCACCAACTCTTTCGCCGTACAACTAAGTCGTGCCCTTCAATGGAGTCTGGAAGGCAATGAGGCAAAGCGAAGAAGAAGCCGCCACCCATATCATCCCAGGCCCTTTCGATAGTGTTCCAGACAATTGACTTCAAGGTCCCGATTGTCTCAGGCGTGATTGGCAAGATCACCTCAGCCTGAAGTATCCGTTTGACCAATTGCCAGGTCTGGCCAATTCTCCAATGATGTCCTGGCCCGACTTCTCCAACTGAATTGAAAAAGAACTGCACTGTACCGGTTGCCCTGTGGACCAGGCTGAGCAGTTGATCTCTTAGTGCCTCAAGTTGGGGCAAGAGGTCTGACTCGGGCCAGGCCTGATGCAGCAAGACCAGTGCTTCGAAGCAGTCCCCAAGCACATTGAGGTCGCATAGAGCATAAGGAGTTCCGACGCCATCCAGCCGATGCCAGGCTTCCCCAGGGTCTGCACTGGTAAGGGGTATTCGCAGGCCGATTGGGAGGGTGTCTCCGACTGCCTGGGTCACCCAGTGCCAGCAGGCAAGGGATCGTTCCAGTGCTCCATCTTGTGGGAACAGCAGGGCCCGAGTTGCCTCAAAGCTGATCATATAGGCCAATCCATGGAGATGGACTTCGGACCCTTGCTGTCGACCCTCGATGGGATTGCTCCACTGCCGCCAGCCGCCGCTGTGAGGATCATGAAAGACATGATCGATGTCGTGTCTCGCTCTCCGGACCGCTTCATGAAGGATCTCTGCATGCTGCGGGAATTGGGCAGCAAGAACCGTGGCGGCCCAGCCCTGGCGTACACTGAATTCCAGAAGCTTTGGACGACCATGTCTCGGTGCCCAGTCTGGACCGAATTCGGCTAAGAGGCCGGGTCCAGCAGGGTCAAAACATCGAGGAAACCAAACCTCCAGCACGTGGGTGTGGAGTAGTTGTCGCACTCGATCGGAGTTCATCATTGCTAATGAAAGTTAGAGATCAGTCCGCAGAGGATTACCCTGCATTGGTCGAGAAACTGGCTGACCGACTCTTGCGCCTACCGGTGTGCTTTATTTCAAGGCGCGACGTGATCTCTTCCATGGATGCGTCCCCAACGAATTGCCGAACATGCCAAGATGAGCGATTCTGAACCGACTGGATTCGCTTGGCGGCATATGATTATAGCTGCCAATACTCCCAATACTTGCACCATCAAAGGAATCCATGCAACCAATGCAGAAGGACTCATTGGGTCAAGGATCTGATGCATAATAATTAGCATTATGAGGCTGAGATGGCAGGCAAGAGGGAGGCCAAGGGAGCCAAAAGGGCGGCGCTTTGTTTCACCGAATGAGGTGGGCGCCTGCCGATTCTTTGACTGATCTGAGGCTGCTACTTTGCTTGTGGGAACCCACCGCTTTCTTCGGGGTATCAAAAGTTCAGCCATCGCCCTCAGATCGCACCATCTTGCGAATTGACCCAGCAGAAAGATATCGAACAATTTACTGGGGTGCAGCCTTGGTGCGTGAGGTGCGTCGTAGTCGGGCCGAGCAGGAGTGATGGAAATGACGGTTTCGATCAATAAGATGAAGGCCCAGCAGGCGAAGAGAGCTTCCGAACCCTTGCCCCACTTGGGCAGCAGGATCAGAATGAAGGGGAACAACGCCTTTGCCCGGCTGCCAATGAGGCGGTCCCAAAGATCCATATACTCACACAGCGTCAAGGAACCGTGACAGCGAGAAAGTAGGAACGTAAACTCTTTCGGTAGGATCTGGATTGTGCCGTAGCACCACCGCACAAGCATCGATTCCAGATCAACCAAGCGCAGGGGTGACCAGAACGCTGCAGGACTCCACACCATCCTGCCATGCATGCCCAGCCGATTGGTTCGGAGGGTCATGTGCATGTCCTCGACCAGCAGACTCTTTCCACATAGTGTTTGACTTAGTGGTGCAATCTGCTTCAGTGCTGATGTTCGCCAGATGCAATTGTGTCCTTGGAACATTGGCCATCCACCTAGGTCTGCGCGGATGAATTCTTCAAACTTTATTCTTTCTAATAGATTTGCCGTGGCTGAGGGCACTCGGCCGAGCGGCTGACTTACTGGAACATTGTAAAATTGCAAGAATGCCAGCTCACCTTCTTTATCAAAAGCCCCCACATGATTGATCAGAGAATCTGCTGGAATGGAGTTGTCAACATCCAAAAACAGCACCAGATCTGCGCTGATCTCCTTGAGTGCATGATCGAGGTTCCCCGCTTTGAACCCCTCAGTGCCACGGCGATGCAACAAGCTCACATTCACTCCAACAGACGTCAGTTGGTGGATGTACTGGCATAAGCCTCTCAGCTCGCCATCATCATCATCACTATTGTCAGTTACAACGAGTGAGAGCTTTCGCTTGGGATATTCCAAATTAAGTACAGACTCGATCGTGAGCCGAACCACTGCAAGGGGCTCGTTCCTACAAGGAACAACCACAGATACAGAGGGAAGTTCATCGACAACAGAGCGGGGTAGTTCGCTCGACCAAGGCCGATCGATGGGCAGCTTCCTCAAACCATTGTAAAACCAAAGCGTATGGGCCCAGGCAAAGAAGCAAGGTGCCAGAAGCGTATTCCCCAGCAGCAGCAAGGCCATACCGGTGGCAGTAGGAGCGGTGGAACAGCTGGACAACGTCCAGGCAAGATGAAACGTGAGGACGCAGAACAGCAAGCCAATTATATTGAAACCAAGCGGCTCTCCACCCCTGCCATCGTGACCCGGCTGACTGAAGCGGCGATCGCCGACCGGCAGCCACAGCCTGAGGTGAATCGGTACCACCAGCATCAAGGTGAGGACCGATGCAAGAATGGGCCATACCATCAGCGCTGGCTTCTAGGGTGTGCGATGGCTGAGAGATCATCGTCGTCCATTCTCTCCATAAAGTAACGATGTAAATGACGTTCCATCAGCTCTTTGCCTGGACCCAGAAAGCAAAGAAGGCCAGAGCTGTCGAATCCGAGGTGTGCGTCGAGGTCGATATTCAAGTACTGCAGGGCCACATGTCGAGCATCGTAATGGCGGTTCGAGAGTGAGCCATGGTGGAGATGGAAGACACGCTGAGGCAAGGAGCCCATTGGCTTTTCACGCTGGGTTTGTGATCCACAGAACTTCTGATAGGCGACATGGTTCACATACGTGAGCCCAGCTGCATTGCAGCCTGCGACGAGATCATCGCCTCGCCCGAGCAGCCCAAGCATCAGGAAAAGGTCTCCCCCACCGCCGATGAAGCGATCCGGTATTCCGCCCAACTGATCCAGTGTTTTCCGAAGGCAGGACCAGGCAAGGCCCGGGGTTGGGATGGGCAATTCCTTGAAAGCATTCTCATCCTCGCGCCTTGAAGACTGCTCACTACTCCTCCCTTGCTCCAGAAGATCTTGAAACCGCAGGCATTGATTGCTGATGATCTGATTCAGAAGCTCCTTCTGATCGGCTACCCTCGACAAGGCATGCCCCAGTCCGATGCATCTTGATGTGTAAGGAGGCTCCTCCGACTCGCTCAGGAACCCATCGGACTGGATGGTTGATGGCAAGTGACAGACTTCGGAAAAGGGTTGGATTATCCGATAAATCTTCAATGCTGAGATTGCTTTCTCCGGCCAGTCAGCATCTTCAAAGATGAGATCAGCATCCATCAATGTCACATGGGTGCATTCCTCGGGAAGCGCCTTGATGCCAATGTTCAGAAGCCTCTCCTTCTGCCATAGAATGCTGCCTCCGCTGATCTGCAGAACCTTCAGGCCAATCCCAGATTCTAGTTCAAACTGGCCTGATGGACTCCACTCCACCACGACAAGTGGAATCCTCAAGGCCCTGCGGAAGATCTCGAAGATCCTTCGTCGCGACTTCCAACCAAGGGGATTGAAGTAACAGGTCAGGCCCCACATGCCCTGCCTGATCCCGGATGATCCCATCACATTCCCGTGATGCAGTAGCCCGCATCCACGTAGAGCACCTGACCGGTGATGCCGCTGGCCAGGGGGCTTGCCAGGAAGGCGGCGGTGGCTCCGACTTCATCCTGCGTCACGGTGCGGCGCAAGGGGGCCTTCTCCTCCACGTTGTGGATCATGTCGAGGATGCCGCCGATGGCGGAGCTGGCCAGGGTGCGGATCGGGCCGGCGCTGATCGCGTTCACCCGCACCTGCTTGTCGGGGCCCAGCTCGGCGGCCAGGTAGCGCACCGAGGCCTCAAGCGCCGCCTTGGCCACGCCCATCACGTTGTAGTTGGGGATGGCGCGCTCAGCGCCGAGGTAGCTGAGCGTGATCACGCTGGCGCCCGGGTTGAACAGGGGCTTGGCCCAGCGGCACAGGGGCGCCAGGGAATAGGCGCTCACCTCCAGGGCCCGGCCGAAGCCCTCGGGGCTGATGTCGGAGTAGTCGCCGATCAGTTCGTCCTTGCCGGCGAAGGCCAGGCAGTGCACGAGTACATCGATCGAGCCCCACTGCTCCTTCACCCGCGCGAACACCGCCTCGATCTGGGCGGGGTCCTGCACGTTGAGCGGTTCGAACAGGGTGGGAGCCAGGGGCGCGGTGAGCTCGCGCACCTTGGCCTCGAAGCGGCCCTTCTCATCCGGCAGGTAGGTGACGCCCAGCTCGGCCCCGGCCGCCGCCAGTTGCTGGGCGATGCCCCAGGCGATCGAGCGGTTGTTGGCGATGCCGGTGACAAGGGCCTTCTTGCCGCGCAGATCGAGGAGCATGCGGAAACGGGTCGGGGGCGATCGTGGGATTCTCCCCCACCCGCTCCCAGCTCGGCCCGGCCCAGGCCAGCGCCCGGACAAGGCAAGGCCATGACCATCGCAGCCAGGATCGGAGCCAACCCCGCCCTGCCGCCTTGGACGCGCGCGCGCCCCATGCCACCGCCACCGCACACGGCGACCTGCCCCGCAAGTTCGCCTCCAGGGCCGCCCTGGTACAGGCGCTGCGGCCCCTGCTCCTCAGCCCCGCCAGTGGCCTGAGCCCAATCCGTGGCGGTCGAGCCGCGGCCGAGCGGCGCCTGGCGGCGATCGATCCAGGGGCCTATGGCCGCAGCCGCAATGCCCTCGATGGCGCCGTCACGCGCCTGTCGCCCTACATCCGCCACGGCGTGCTCACCCTGGCCGAGGTGCGCGACGCGGTGTTCGCCTGGCTGGAGACCAGCGGTGCCCCCCGCGCCGCCGCCGCCAAGCTGATCGCCGAGCTGGGCTGGCGCGACTACTGGCAACGCCTCTGGCACCAGCTGGGCGACGGCATCTGGCACGACCGCGAACCGCTCAAGACCGGCCACCCCGCCGCCAGCTACGCCGCCGTGCTGCCAGCCGACATCCAAGAGGGCAGCACCGGCCTGACCTGCATCGATGCCTTTGCGGCCGAGCTGATCGGCAGCGGCTGGCTGCACAACCACGCCCGCCTCTGGCTGGCCTCCTATGTGGTGCACTGGCGCCGGGTGCGCTGGCAGGCCGGTGCCCAGTGGTTCCTGCAGCACCTGCTGGATGGCGACCCCGCCAGTAACGCCCTCAGCTGGCAGTGGGTGGCCAGCAGCTTCAGCAGCAAGCCCTACATCTTCAACCGGGCCAACCTGGAGCGCTACGGCGGCCAGAGCCTCTGCGCCCGCTGTCCTGCCGCCCGCCGCGGCGGCCCGGATGTCGCCGGAGGCTGTCCCTTCGACGCCGACTACGAGCAGCTGCAGCAGCAGTTGTTCCCATGGGCCACTGAGGCGCCGCCGGCTTCAGCTCCGGCTCCGCAAACTCCCAGCCCTCCACCCCCGGCGCCAGAGCCTTCCACTGCCTCTGCCTCCGGCCTCGCCGTTTCAGCTGGACCGCTGGCGCCCACGGGCACCAGCCGCCCCAATCCGGATCCACCCCAGCGACCGGTCCTCTGGATCCACGGCGAAGCCCTCGGCCCCGCCAACCCCGCCCTGCGGGCCTACCCGGGCCGGCCGGCCCTGTTCGTCTTCGACAGCGCCTGGCTGACCGGCACCACAACCAGCGGCCCGCCCCCCAGCCTGAAGCGGCTTGGCTTTCTGGCGGAGTGCCTGGTGGAGCTGCCGGTCACGATCCGCCACGGCGACCCAGCGGCCGAGCTGCTGGCGTTCGCGCAACGTCACGGCGCCGATG
Organism: Synechococcus sp. CBW1002; assembly: GCF_015840915.1. Taxonomy (NCBI): domain Bacteria; kingdom Bacillati; phylum Cyanobacteriota; class Cyanophyceae; order Synechococcales; family Synechococcaceae; genus Synechococcus; species Synechococcus sp. CBW1002. The sequence continues at coordinate 1,035,097 of NZ_CP060398.1, read as the reverse complement.
GGATCGTCACCAGCGCCGCCGTGGACCCGCGCCTCGCGGCGATCCAGGCCCAGCTCGCCGGCGCTTTGCCTCTCACGGTGCTGCCGCCCGAGCCTTTCGTTGTACTCGAGCAGGCGGTGGATCTGGGGCGCTTCAGCCGCTACTGGCGCCGCGCCGAGGCGAGGGTCTGGGCCGCCGCTGGCCGCGGAAGGCCCTGACCCGCAGGCCCTTGCGCAGGCCGAACCCCGAGGCGGCTGCATCAGGGCACACCCGCTGGCGGAGGCCCCATCGGCGGATCCTCGCCGAGCAGCTTGCGTTCCTGCTGCAGCACCGCTTCCGGATCGCTGAGCAGGTCGGCTTCCTCCAGCTGCGGGAAGGCCTCGGGCTTGATGTCCTGGGGGCGGCGGGGCGGTTCCACCCAGGTGAAGCTGCTGCGCGGGGCCCGGGCCGCACAGAGGGCCTCGAGCTCGCGCCGCAGCAGGCGCTGCACATCGGGGCGGGCCACCGCCGCGAAGAACTCCTGCTGGGTTGCCAGCCCGGAGCTGAACGGCGCCGTGCCATTGCCGTTGAAGAGCCGAGCCGGATTGGGATTCCAGCGCGGCTTGCAGACCCCCTCCTGGCGGGTGTCGGTGTCCAGCCAGAGATGGAGGCCGTAGCCATCGGGCTGGCTCACCACCGCCAGGCCGTCGTGGGGCACCCGGCGCTGCAGGGGATAGAGGGCCCAGCTGGGATGGCGATGGGCGGGAACACAGCCGCCGATCAGGGCCACCAGCCCCCCCAGGCAGAGCAGAGCCGCCAGGCGGGAACGCTGGGGCGGCAGGTCATCCGTCAAGCCAGGCCGATCTCAAGTGGGTCGATCCTCCCCGAACGGCGGGCTGCTGCTGCAGCATCGGCGTCAGAACGCCGCCCCGGTCATGGCCCTCACCCCCTCGACGATGCTGCCGCTGGGGACCCCCCTGCCCCTGACGGAACTGGCCGAGGCCCTGACCAGCGGCAGCATCGAGCTGGTTGCCGGTGCCCCACTGGAGCCTGCGGCCCTGGGCGGCCAGCCGCTGCTGGTGCTGTTTCTCTGCGCCCACTGCCCCTTTGTGAAGCACATCGAACCGGAGCTGAGCCGGCTCCAGGCCGACTACGGCGGGCGGCTGCAGCTGATCGGGATCTCGAGCAACAGCACCCTCACCCATCCGCAGGACGGCCCGGCAGGACTCCAGGCCCAGGCGCAGCGCAACGGATGGACCTTCCCCTACCTGCTCGACCAGGAGCAGCAACTGGCGCACTCCTTGCGGGCCGCCTGCACGCCGGATCCGTCCCTGTTCGATGCCGATCTGCGCCTCGCCTACCGCGGCCAGCTGGACGGCAGCCGCCCCGGCAACGCCGTTCCCCTGGACGGGCGGGATCTGCGGGCCGCCATCGAGGCACTGCTGGCCGGCCGGCCCGTCGCACCGGACCAGACCGCCTCGATCGGCTGCAACATCAAATGGCCTCCAGGCCAGGAGCCGGCCTGGGCACGCTGAAGGCCCCGCAATCGCGGTTCCTGCAGGCTGGAACTGGCCTTAAGGTGTCCGCCATGCAAGTGCCTCCCTTCAGTCTCAGCGAGCAGCTCCAGGACCTCGGGGAGGAACTCGACGCTGCCGTACTGCAGGTCCTGCGCAGTGGCCAATACATCGGTGGCGCCGGCATCGCCCGGTTCGAGGAGGCCTTCGCCAGGGCCTGCGGCGTGCCCCACGCAATGGGCTGCAACAGCGGTACCGATGCCCTGATCCTGGCGTTGAGGGCCCTGGGCATCGGCCCCGGCGACGAGGTGATCACCTGCTCCTTCAGCTTCTTCGCCACCGCCGAGGCGATCAGTGCCGTGGGCGCAACTCCCGTGTTCGTGGACGTCGACCCGGACACCTATCTGATCGATCTGGATCAGATCGAGGCGGCGATCACACCCGCCACCCGTGCCCTGATGCCGGTGCATCTGTTCGGCCGCCCGGTGGACATGGAGCGGGTCTGCGCCATCGCCAGTCGCCACGGCCTGCGTGTGATCGAGGATTGCGCCCAGGCCACCGGTGCCCAGTGGGCCGGGCAACCGGTGGGCAGCTGGGGGGATGCGGGCTGCTTCAGCTTCTTCCCCACCAAGAACCTCGGCGCCGCCGGCGACGGTGGCGCCGTGACCTGCCGCGATGCCGCCGTGGCCCAGGCGGTGCGGGAGCTGGCGGTGCATGGCATGCCGCGCCGCTATCTGCACACGACCCTCGGCTACAACAGCCGTCTCGATGCCATGCAGGCGGCGGTGCTGAACGTCAAGCTGCCCCACCTGGAGCGCTGGATCGAGCGCCGTCGCGGGGTCGCCGCCACCTACGACGGGGCCCTGGCCGATCTGAAGGGCATCCAGCTGCCGCTGGCCGGGCCGGCGGGGCACAGCTGGAACCAGTTCGTGGTGCGGGTCCCCAGCTGCCCCGGTGGCCAGGCCGCCTGCGGCGGCCAATGCACCCCCGCCTCCGACAGCGCCGACTTCGGCCTGCCGGAGGCCTGCTGCCGCGACTGGCTCAAGCAGCAGCTCCAGGAAGCCGGCGTGACCACGATCATCTACTACCCCATCCCGATTCATCGCCAGCCCGCCTACGCCGCCCTGGGCTACGGACCCGGCAGCCTGCCGGTCACCGAGCGCCTCTGCGCCGAGGTGCTGAGCCTGCCGATCTTCCCGGAGCTGCGTGCGGAGCAGCAGCAGCAGGTGATTGAGGTTCTCAAGAGTGTGATTCAGTCGGCCCTGAAGGTGTCTGTGCCGGCCTGATCGGTGCCGCTCAGCTACGGAACCATGCAGCAGCGAATCGAAACACTTCGTCCCCTCCTGATTGGTTAGTTGTGGGTGGCAAGCCTCACAGGGCATACCCAGGGTCGACCATCAACCGGGGTTCGATCAGCTCAAGGCTGCGAGCAATTTTTCCCTCATGATTTCACTCTCAAAGGTGGAGACCACACAAAAATCCCCTGGCCGGATCTGCTCGGCCAGCAAGGCCACTGCTTCGGATTCCAGTCCTGACTCCAATACCGCTGGCCCGTCGGGGCCGAGACTGCGCACTCCCTTGGCCAGAAGAGCAGGCACCATGTCTGGAGTTCTGTTCCTCCGTTCACTCCATGCGGCACAGACCACAAGATCGAAGCCCCAGGTGGCCTGACCAACCTTCTGCAGAAAAGCATCCGGACGGGTGTCCGGGGCTGAGCAGAGCAACATTCTGCGGCATGGCTCCGCCTCGGTGGCGGCCAGGGCGTAGCTGGAGAGGGAGGCCATCGCTTCAGGGCCATCGGCCCAGGTGAGCACGACTTGCCAGGGCTCGCGCATCAGAATTTCAAACCGCCCGCGGCGATGGCTCGCCTTGAGCCCATAATTTCGCAGCCCCTGGATGATCTGGTCTGCCTTGAGGCCAAGCCCAATGGCTTGTGCCGCGGAGAATGCTGCAGCTGTGGCAATCGTGCCGACGGCCCCATCGTCTGAGGCGGGAATCTCGCGCAAAGCGATAGAGAGGAGCTGCTGATCCTGATGGTGCAACTTGATGTTCCCCTGCCGCTCTCTGCTGTAGCTCGCCACCAGGTGTCCTGCTCTGCGGTGGGCGTGCCAGGCGCTGCACCCCGGATCCTCGCTCACCAGGGCGACAGTGGCGGGGTCTCGGTTCTGGGCCATGCCCAGTGTCAGAGGATCATCTGCATTCACCACCAACAGCTTTTCGGCAGCCTGGGCCACGACCGCCTTGATCCGGGCCAGATCTTCGCGCGAGCGAATACCGTCCATTCCGACGTGGTTATCCAGCACATTGAGCACGGCGGTCACATCAGCGCTCTCGATCCCCAGGCCGGCCATGAGGATGCCACCCCGGGCGACTTCCGCCACCAGGGCTTCGATCCGGCGGTCTTGCAGCAGCCACTGCGCCGGTCCGCCTCCCGCCAGATCACCGGCCTTGATCAGCTGCCCGTCCAGCTCCACACCCGTGCTGGAGCAGAGGCCCACCCGCTTCCCGGCATCGAGGAGCAAATGGGCGAGCATGCGGCTTGTGGTGGTCTTGCCGACGCTGCCGGTGATCAGCGCGATGGGGATCCGGCCCGCCTGTGGATGCTCACCCATCCAGAGGCGAACAATCCGCTGGCACAGATCGGTATCAGGATCGGCCAGGAGATGGGGCCGCAGGCCAGCGGAGAGGTTGGCCTCCAGCAGCCAGGTGCCGCCTTCACGCCAGCTCACGCCGATGTCACGACTGATCAGGTCGAGGCCCACCACGTCGGTACCGATCAGTTGGGCAATGTCCTCAGCGAGGCGGCGGTTGTCGGGATGCACCCGGGCGCTGCAATCGATTGCCGTGCCGCCCTGGGAGATGTTGGCCGTGCGGGAGAGCTGAACCCGCGTGCCGGCCGGAGGTACAGATGCCAGCGTGAAGCCCTGCTCGCCCAGGATCAGATCGAGCCGGCCGTCCACCGGGACGCGATTCTTCAGGCGTTCATAGCCCACGCCCCTCTCCGGATCAGCGTTGAGGACTGCGATCTGCCTGTGCAGGGGTAGCAGGCCATCGCTGATGAGCGTTGCCGGTTGGCGCTGCGCCACCGCCAGCAACTTGCCCATCACCACCAGCAGGCGATGGTCTGCCCCCGTCAGGTTCTGCTGCAACAGCTGCCGCCCCTCGCCGCTCTGCTCCTGGCTCTGCCAGGCCTGTCGCAGTTCCATCGGGTCGCTCAGCCCGACCCATACGCCTCGGCCTTTGCCACCGGAAGCGGGCTTGAGCACCACTGGCCAGCCAATCCGTTCAGCGGCGGCCAGCGCATTCTCGAGTGTCTCGACTGTTTCCTGGGCCGGCAGAGGCACACCGCGATGTTTCAGCAGGTTGTGGAGAGCTTCCTTATTGGTGGCTGAGCGGGCAAAGAGTGGGGTGCGATCGGTGAGGGTCTCATGGAAGAGACGCAAGTGGCAGCCCTGTCCCAACTGGAGAAACCGCTGCCAATCCTTGTCCACCAGAGCAAACGGAATTCCCAGCTGATTGGCCGCCCGGGCCAGGTGGGCGTGGGTCTGGTTCCAGAAGCGGGAGCGCAGTGCGTTCCAGTGGTTGGTTGTGGTCGCATCAGGCAGGTTGCCCCGCCTCACTGCCTCAACGATATGAATGCTGAGGGCTGCGACCGCCTTGGCGGCCTTGGGGTCATCGACAGGCAGCCAGAGGCAGAGGGTTGTTGGCCCCTGATGCAGCAGCCGAACTGGTGCCTGCTCCAGCCGGGCGTGTTCGCTGCAGGCCAGAAGCAGCCTTGGCAGCACAGCGACCAACGGACCCTGGCAATCAGCCGGTGAGAGCCTCAGGCTGGTGGGAAGCGCCGTGAGCCAACGGGCCAGCCTCTCTGCGTCCAGCTCTTCAGCAGGGTCGACCCCGGTGAATTCGATGACAGCCCCGCTGCAGGGGGCTTGCATGTTGCCCTTGCGCAGAAAGCGGAGCCGAGCAACTTTCATGATTGATGGCTGAATAGCGCTCAGGGAAGGCTAAATTATGGTCAACTCACCATCGCATGAATTCCTGGATTTTCGGTAACGCCCGATGACCTCTGGGAGAGTGCGATCTCTGCGAGATGTCATCTGTCCATTCGTGGGCACGAGGTCGGCACGTGCAAATCGACACTCCAGTCGTCTGCCTGTCGATCGGATAGCAGGTCCTGGTGGTGCATTCGCTAGGGAGGATTCGGAAGCCTTCGGATCAGTCCCTTGGCAAGCTGAGATGGGTCTGAAAATCAAGCCCCAGCTCATAACCGCGCACTTCTCTCCAGATGGCAGTTTGCTGCAGTCATGGGCAGCCGCTATGCACCGCTAAGCAACAAAGAAGGTGACTTTCTTGGCATTCAATCCAGTGACAATATGCCACGCCAGTAAGCGATGCTCGCTTTGCCCAGGAATCCAATACAGAGCCTGCCCTCTCTCGGCAACGGCTGCTTTCGATTGATCATTGCGCGGCGATGAAGGCGCTGAACCGGATGAATGCAACCGCTGGGAGTGGTCTTCACGCAAGTCTTGTCGACCTGTCCACTGAGCCCGGGACCGCCTCCGCTCCATTTCGTGGCAAGGCCGAGTACTGAGCCTTGAAGTGGGCCTGCTGCCGCTGATGGCTCACGATTGGCGCAGGATAGCCGCAGCGCTCCAGGGGAGCGATCTCGCCGCGGATCAGATCGGCCGTGGCCACGTGGCGTAGCTCCGGCAGCCAGGTGCGGATGTAAATGGCCTCCGGGTCGAACTTGGCGGCCTGGCTGGCGGGATTGAAGATGCGCAGGGGCTTCGGATCCATGCCACTGCTGGCGCTCCACTGCCAGCCGCCGTTGTTGGCCGCCAGATCGCCATCCACCAGGCGTTCCATGAAGGCACGCTCCCCCAGGCGCCAGTCGCAGATCAGGTCTTTGACCAGGAAGGAGGCCACGATCATGCGGCAACGGTTGTGCATCCAGCCGCTGGCGTTGAGCTGCCGCATCGCCGCATCGACGATCGGCACCCCGGTGAGCCCCTGCCGCCAGGCCTCGAGGCGCTCGGGGTCGTTCTCCCAGGGGAAGTGACGCCACTGGGGCCGGTAGGGCCCCTCCGCCAGCTCCGGGAAATGGAACAGCGCCTGCTGGTAGAACTCGCGCCAGGCCAGTTCCTGCTCCCAGACGCTGATCGCCGTGCGCTCCTCCTCGCTGCGGGTGAGGTCGCGGGCAGCGCGGGCCGTCGCCCAGGCCTGGCGCGGGCTGAGGGTGCCGAAGGCGAGCGCGGCACTGAGGCCTGAGGTGCCGGCGATGCCCGGCAGGTTGCGCTGGGGCTCATAGGCCAGGAGCGCAGCTCGCTGGCCGCGGCCACTGGCAGGCCCCTCACAGAAGGCCTCAAGCTGGGCCAGGGCCGCCGCCTCGCCGGGACGGCAGGGGCAGAGGTCGGCGCCGGAGAAGGCCGCTCCGAAGCGTGTGGCCGGCGGCACCGCCTCCAGGCGCGGCAGGGCCTCCCACAGATCAGGCCGGGGCAGCATCGCCGGGTCCAGATCCAGCAGGCCGGTTGGTGCCACCAGCGGCTCGATCCCCCCGGCGGTGCCAGGAGCCGCGAGAACCTGCTTGCGCTCCACCTGGCCGCGCCAGTTGCGTAGGAAGGGGCCGTAGACGCGATAGGGATCACCGGCACCGGTGCGCAGCGCCTCCGGGGCGACCAGCAGCTGATCCCAGTCCACCAGCACGCGGCGGCCATCGGTCTGCAGGGCGGCGGCCACGGCCCGGTCGCGAGCTCGCCCGCTGGGCTCCACATCGCGGTTCCAGGCCACCACCTCGGCACCGAGGGCGGCAGCCAGCCGTGGCAGCAGCACCAGCGGGTCTCCCTCCAGCAGCACCAGCCGCGATCCACAGGCCCGCCAGGAGGCGGCCAGCTCCCGCAGGCTTTCGAGCAGGAACCAGCGGCGGGCCGGTGCCATCGCCGGGTCGGCCAGGATTGCCGGGTCGAGCACAAACACACCCGTCAGGGCTGGGGTCGCCGCCGCCGCCGCCGCCAGGCCGAGGTTGTCGGCCAGCCGCAGATCGCGGCGATGCCAGAACAGCCAGCGGCGGGCGGCCTCAGGGGAAGCCATCAGAGCCCCAGCAGCTGCTTGGCCCGGAACCAGGCGGTCACGCTCTTGCCATCGAGGGCCTCGTCGCCACTGGCGAGGGCCGCATCGAGTGCGGCGGGTTCCATCAGCAGCACCTCCAGGTCCTCGTCGTCGTCGCCGGCCGGCGGCGCCTCCAGGGGGGTGAGCCCCCGGGCCAGGAACAGGTGGATCACCTCATCGGAATAGCCGGGGCAGGGCAGCATCAGGCCAAGCGGATCCCAGCGGCAGGCGCTGTAGCCCGCCTCCTCCTGCAACTCCCGCTCCATCGTGGCCAGGGGCTCCTCGCCGGGATCCAGGGTGCCGGCGGGGAATTCGAGGATGCGGGCCGCCACCGCGAAGCGGTACTGGCGCAGCACCACCACGCGCCCGTCATCGAGCACGGGCACCGCCAGCGAAGCGCCGGGATGGCGGATGATCCCGAAGCTGCCCTCCACCCCCATCGGCAGCTCCACCCGGTTGATCTCGAAGCGGATCTTGCGGGCATCGAGGGCTTCGAGGGTCTCGAGATGGCGCGCGGGCTCAGGGGGCGGCAGGGGCGCCATGGCGGGGATCAACGGCTGGGGCGGACGCTAAACCGGCCAGCTAGAGCCAGGAGGCAGCAGTTCGGGCGGCCGGAGCCAGGCGGCAGCAGCTCGGGCGGCCGGCAGCACGGTCTTGCAGCAGGGCGCCAAGGCTCGGCAGGAGCCGATCCAGCAGGTTGGCCGGGAGAGCGAGGAGTTGCCTCGGCGACGTCTGGCCGCAGAGCCGCGGCGCAATCGGTCAGCGAGACTGGACGTCAGACAACGTCCCCGCGCGGGCCCTCCTCCTCCCCCATGGTTGCCAGCGCCACCAGCCCCTCCGGTCCCCCCACCGCCGCCACGGCCACGGCCACGGCCAGCGCCGACCAGGCCGCCCGCTCCTTCCCCCTGGCCGCGATCACGGGCCACGGCACCCTGAAGCTGGCCCTGCTGCTGGCGGCGGTGGATCCGGGCCTGGGCGGAGTGGTGATCGCCGGCGGACGCGGCACCGGCAAATCGGTGCTGGCCCGGGGTCTGCATGCGCTGCTGCCACCGATCGATGTGATCGTGGACAGCCTCAATGCCGATCCGACCCGACCGGAGGACTGGGACGAGGCGACCCGCCGTCGCATCACCGAACTGGGGGGCGATGCCAGCGGCGCCGACCCCAGCGCCCTGCTGCCCACCCGGGTGGTGCCGGCACCCTTCGTGCAGGTGCCGCTGGGTGTCACCGAAGACCGGCTCGTGGGCTCGGTCGACGTGACCGCCTCCCTGGCCAGCGGCCAGGCCGTGTTTCAGCCGGGCCTGCTGGCGGAAGCCCACCGCGGCGTGCTCTATGTCGACGAGCTCAACCTGCTGGACGACGGCATCACCAACCTCCTGCTGGCGGCGGTGGGCAGCGGCGAGAACCGGATCGAGCGGGAGGGGCTCAGCCTCAGCCACCCCTGCCGCTGCCTGCTGATCGCCACCTACAACCCCGAGGAGGGGGCGGTGCGGGACCACCTGCTGGATCGCTTCGCCATCGCCCTGAGCGCCAACCAGTCGCTGGATCTGGATCAGCGCGTCGAGATTACCCGCTCCGCCCTGGCCCATGGCGAATCCAGCGACAGCTTCCGGCAGCGGTGGCAGGAGGAGACCGACGCCCTCGCCACCCAGCTGCTGCTGGCCCGCCAGTGGTTGCCGGACGTGAGCATCAGCCGCGAGCAGATCACCTACCTGGTGACCGAGGCCCTGCGCGGCGGCGTCGAAGGGCACCGCTCCGAGCTCTATGCGGTGCGGGTGGCCCGCGCCCACGCCGCCCTGAGCGGCCGCGACCGGGTGGAAGCCGACGACCTGCAGGTGGCCGTGCGCCTGGTGATTGCGCCGCGGGCCCTGCAGCTGCCGCCCCCGGATCCCGAGCAGCCGATGGAGCCGCCGCCGCCGCCACCGCCCCAGGGGGAGCAACCGCCGGAGGAGCCGGAGCAACCCGATGAACCCGACCAGAACGAGGACAACCAGGACGACGACCAGGACGAAGACGACACCCCGGACGACCAGCCGCCTCCCCAGGTGCCGGAGGAATTCCTGCTCGACCCCGAAGCCATCGCCATCGACCCCGACCTGCTGCTGTTCAACGCTGCCAAGGCCCGCAGCGGCGGCAGCGGCAAGCGCAGCGTGGTGCTCAGCGATTCCCGCGGTCGCTACGTGAAACCGATGCTGCCCCGCGGCCCGGTGACGCGCATCGCCGTGGATGCCACCCTGCGGGCCGCCGCCCCGTATCAGAAAGCCCGCCGGGAGCGGGAGCCGCACCGAACGGTGATCGTGGAGGATGGCGACCTGCGGGCCAAGCAACTGCAACGCAAGGCCGGCGCCCTGGTGATCTTCCTGGTGGATGCCAGCGGTTCGATGGCGCTCAACCGCATGCAGAGCGCCAAGGGTGCCGTGATCCGGCTGCTCACCGAGGCCTACGAAAACCGCGACGAAGTCGCCTTGATCCCCTTCCGCGGTGAGCAGGCCGAGGTGCTTCTGCCCCCCACCCGATCGATCACCGCGGCCCGGCGCCGGCTCGAATCGATGCCCTGCGGCGGCGGTTCGCCCCTGGCCCATGGTCTTTCCCAGGCGGCACGGGTGGGCGCCAATGCCCTCGCCACCGGCGATCTGGGCCAGGTGGTGGTGGTGGCGATCACCGACGGCCGCGGCAACGTGCCCCTGAGCCGCTCCCTCGGCCAACCCGAGCTGGAGGGCGAGGAACCGGTGGACCTCAAGGAGGAGGTGAAGCAGGTGGCCGGCCGTTACCGCGCCCTGGGGCTGAAGCTGCTGGTGATCGACACCGAGCGCAAGTTCATCGGCAGCGGCATGGGCAAGGAACTGGCCGAGGCCGCCGGCGGCAAGTACGTGCAGTTGCCCAAGGCCAGCGATCAGGCGATCGCCGCCATTGCCCTGGAGGCGATCAACGGCGTCTGAGCTGCAACGGTCCCGGCCTCAGGCTTTCACCGTTTCACCTCTTCACTGGCTCACGGCGCGAGGCTGGTTGGTTCGGGCACGCGAGACCGACGGGCTGCCAGCTTTTTCACGATCCGCCTGTTCCCGGTCCGCCTGGTCGCGCTTTTCGCGTTCCGCCTTCTCCCGGGCCGCCTTGTCACGCGCCTGGCCGGTCTGGGCGGGGTAGAGCTCTTCGAAGAACTTGCCCAGGCCGATGGCCAGGCTGCGGATCCCATCGACGAACTGGGGGTCGCCCGTGAGCTTGTTCACGTCACCGCCCACCGCCTCCCAGCGGGCCGTGAGCTTCTCGGCATTGGTCACAGTGCCCTTGAGCTCGCTCACGGTCTGGGGGTTGTCCAGGGCGGCGGTGAGGTTGCGCACATGCCGGCCGGCCTGGGCCGCCTCGACGGTGGCGGTGTTGAGATTGTCCAGGATCGGATCGGCCTTCTTCACGGCCGTGTTGAGCTCCTGCACCAGTTTCTGCGCCTCGCGCAGGAAGCGATCCGCCTCGTTGGAGGTGCGATCGAAACTCACGGTGGTTCCCACCAGTTTGTCCACCAGCTTCTGGCGCTCGCTCTCGGCCAGGATCCGCTGCATCGTCTCGGTGACGGTGCCGAGACTCGCCTGGGCGCCGCCCTCGATGCGGCTGCCGTTGCAGAGCATCAGCTTGGTGTTGCAGCCCGGACTGCGCGGCCCGGGCGTGCTGGCCGGCAGGGGTTTGCCGCTGCTCACCAGCGCCACCACCGCATCTCCCCCCAGCAACGAGCCGGTGCCCACCAGGGCCTGGGTGGGGCGGGCCAGACGGAGATCAGGATCGGTGATCTCCAGATCAGCCAGCACCGCCTCCGGGGTGACCCGCACCCGGCGCACATTGCCCACCAGCACGCCCCGGAAGGAGACCGGCGAGCGATCCGCCAGGCCGGCGGCATCCTGGAAGCTGGCCTGCACCGTCCAGGTGTCGCGGCGCAGGGAGATGCCCTTCAGCCAGAGCCAGAGCGCGCCACCACCCACGATGGCGGCGAGAAGGGAAAAGCCCACCAGGGCTTCACGGACACTGCGGCGCATCGTTCAGACCTCCTTGGGCTGCATGGGTCCGCGCAAGCTGCCGCTCCGGAACTGCTCGACGTAGGGATTATCGGTGCTGCGGAACTCCTCCACGGTGCCCTGCCAACGAAAGCGGCCGTCGTAGAGGAGCACGAGCCGCTCACCGGAGCGCTCGATCGTGCTCATCACGTGGCTCACCACCACCGAGGAGGCCTGGGCCATGTCGGTGGTGGTGACAATCAGATCCTCGATGCGGGTACAGGCCACCGGATCGAGCCCGGCGGTGGGCTCATCGAACAACAGCAGCGGCTCCTGGACATCGGCCCGGGAGGGGTCCTGGATGATGGCGCGGGCGAAGCTGACCCGCTTCTGCATGCCACCGCTGAGTTCGCCGGGCATCTTTCCCTCGATGCCGGCCAGTCCGACGGCCGCAAGCGCGTCGCCCACCCGGCGGCGAATCTCGGCCTCGCCCAGCCGCCCGTAGCGATAGAGCAGAAAGCCGACGTTTTCACCCACCGTGAGCGAGGCCAGCAGGGCAGGGTTCTGAAACACCAGGCGCACATCCGGTGGCTGGCGCTGATCCAGGCGCAGGTAGCGCTGCTCCAGCCCGTGGATCCGCAGGCTGCCGGCGCTGGGCAGCAGCAGGCCGGCCAGCAGCCGCAGGATCGTTGATTTGCCCGATCCGGAGGGCCCCACCACCACCAGGCGCTCGCCCGGATGCACCACCAGGTTGATGTCGTCGAGCACGAGGCTCTCACCCCAGCGCATCGACACCCCCTGCATTTGGGCCACGGGCACCTTTCCCCCAGGCCCATCAACAGCAGACCCTGCAACAGCCGAGCCATCAGCCAGCGACCCAGGCTCCGCCGCCCCAGCGACCTTCATCGCCACACCCCCGTGGGACTGGGTGCGTCGGGATGCCGGCAGAGGAACAGCATCCGGCACGGACCACAGCGCAAGGCTCCCATCCTGCCTGCAACCAGCCGAGGTTTCACCCTCCCGCCGTTTCATCCGTACAGTTCGATCAGCCCGGTTTGCCGATGGCGTCCTGCTCCCAGCCCTTGCCTTGCCTCCTCGTCTGCGGGGAGCCCTGGCGGAGCCGCACGGGCCAGGCAGACGGCCGCAGAGGCGATAGGGGAGGCCACGGGCGATGAGCACCCGGCACGCCCCACGCCCACCCCGACGACCCGGCTGGATGGGTCGGGGTGACATGCGCCGCCGTGATCTGGTCAGCCGCTCCCGCCGGGCCGCCCGCTGGCTGCAGCCCGGCCTGGTGGTGAAGCGCTGGGTGCTCACCTCCGGCCTGGGTCTGATGATCGCCCTGCTCGGAGCGGCGGTCTGGGCGGATTTCAAACCGATCTACTGGACGATCGAAACGCTCACCTGGCTGCTGGCTCAGGTCACCCAGGTGCTGCCGCGGGGCATCACCGGGCCGCTGGTGCTGCTCCTGGGGGCGGCCCTGGTGATCTGGGGCCAGAGCCGCAGTTTCGGGTCGATCCAGCGGGCCCTGGCTCCTGAGAAGGGCACGGTGCTGGTGGATGCCCTCGTGGCCCAGCGCCGGCTCAACCGCGGCCCGAACATCGTGGCGATCGGCGGCGGCACCGGGCTCTCCACCCTGCTCTCCGGCCTGAAGCGCTACAGCGGCAACATCACCGCGATCGTCACGGTGGCCGACGACGGCGGCAGCAGCGGCGTGCTGCGGCGAGAGCTGGGCGTCCAGCCGCCGGGCGACATCCGCAACTGCCTGGCAGCCCTGGCCCGTGAGGAGCCTCTGCTCACCCGCCTGTTCCAATACCGCTTCCAGGCGGGCAGTGGTCTCGAAGGCCACAGTTTCGGCAACCTCTTCCTGTCGGCCCTCACGGCCATCACCGGCAGCCTCGAATCGGCGATCACCGCCAGCAGCCGGGTGCTGGCGGTCCAGGGCCAGGTGGTGCCGGCCACCAACGCCGACGTTCGCCTCTGGGCCGAGCTGGAGAACGGCGATCGGATCGAGGGGGAATCGGCGATCGGCCATGCCTCCAGCCCGATCGTGCGGCTCGGCTGCATCCCGGAACGGCCGCCCGCCCTGCCCCGAGCCATCGAGGCGATCGCCCATGCCGATCTGATCGTGCTGGGTCCCGGCAGCCTCTACACCTCCCTGCTGCCGAACCTGCTGGTGCCGGAACTGGTGGCGGCGATTCGCCAGAGCCGTGCTCCGCGCCTTTACATCTGCAACCTGATGACCCAGCCCGGGGAGACCGACGGGCTCGATGTCGAAGGCCATCTCCGGGCGATCGAGGCCCAGCTCGCCACTCTGGGGGTGGACCAGAGGCTGTTCGATGCGGTGCTGGCTCAGGAGAAGCTCAGTCCCTCGCCGTTGGTGGAGGCCTATCGCCGCCGCGGTGCCGAGCCGGTGGAGTGCGATACCCACCGCCTGACCAGCCAGGGCTATGAGGTGATGCTGGCGCCGATGCAGGGAAGCCGTCCCGGGGCCACACTGCGCCACGATTCCAAGAGCGTGGCGCTGGCGGTGATGCGCTTCTACCGGCAGCATCATCGGCGGGTGAGCTGATGATGCAATCACGGAATCTTCAGGCGAGTCGTGATGACGCCTCTACTGGTTGCCTCGTCAGACCAGTTTTGTGCACTCAATTCTGGTGAAAGCCTGTTTTCAAGGCCCCTCTCTCAATCCAACGGGGATCAGTAAGCGTCCTGGAGTTCGTAGAAATCGGGCTGCACATAGTCTTTGCGCAGCGGGTAGCCTTTCCAGTCTTCCGGCATCAGCAGACGCTTGGGATGGGGATGGCCGGCATAACGAATGCCGTACATATCGAAGGTCTCGCGTTCCTGCCAGTCGGCGCCCCGGAACAGGCCGTAGAGCGTGGGGATGGTGAGATCGCCATCACGGGCCAGGAACACCTTCAGACGAATCTCCTCGGGCTTCACATCGGCCGCAAGGGCACGATCCACCGCCGTGGGATCAGCCAGCGCCGCCAGCTTGATCAGGTGGTAGAAGCTCACCAGACGACCGCCTGGGCCTTCGTCATAGCCGCCCTGGCATTGGAGGTAATCAAAACCTGTCGCCTTGAGAGCCGCCACGATCACGGGCAGGAAGTCGGGCTCCACGCCGAGCACCTCCACACCGAGATGGTCGGCCTCCAGCACGGCATGCTCAAAACCCTGGCTGCTCAGCCACTGGCTGATCGGACCGGCCACAGGAGTGGTGATGGCCGGGGTGGAACTGGTGGTGTCCTCGGGCATGGTGTCCTCAGGCGTCGGCCTGGCTGGTGGTGGCGGCGATGACTGCCGCTGGATCGGAAACAGGAGCCCCCAGCGGCAGACCGGCGGCGGCGGCGAGGGCGGCCTTCTGGGTCTCGGCCTGCAGGTAGCGGCCATCCACGATCGGCGCCACCGCCTTGAGCTGATGCGGAATCGTGCAATAACGGTGCGTGGGACGCAGGTTGCCGCGCTCAGCCAGGGCTTCGTTGCCCACCTTCTTGCGCAGCTTGATCACGGCATCAAAGATCGCCTCCGGCCGCGGCGGGCAGCCCGGCAGGTAGAGGTCCACGGGGATCAGCTTGTCGACGCCGCGCACGGCGGTGGTCGAGTCAGCCGAGAACATGCCGCCGGTGATCGTGCAGGCCCCCATGGCAATCACGTACTTGGGCTCGGGCATCTGCTCGTAGAGCCGCACCAGGGCCGGGCCCATCTTCATGGTCACGGTGCCGGCCACGATCAGCAGGTCCGCCTGACGGGGGCTGGAGCGTGGCACCAGACCGAAGCGGTCGAAATCAAAGCGGGAGCCGATCAGGGCCGCGAACTCAATGAAGCAGCAGGCAGTGCCGTAGAGCAGGGGCCAGAGACTGCTCAGGCGGGCCCAGTTGTGCAGGTCATCGAGGCTGGTGAGAATCACGTTCTCGGACAGATCCGAAGTGATCGTGGGGGCACCCGTGGGGCTGCAGCTGGCGGCGCGCAGATCGCGCAGAGCCCCGATCGAGGGGAGCTCACCGCTGGACGGGGAGGAAGGCGTGAGGGTCATGGCAACACGTCGGCGCCGGGGCCGTAACGACGAATCAGCTCCACTCGAGGGCACCCTTGCGCCAGGCGTAGGCCAGGGCCACCACCAGGATGGCGATGAAGACGAGGGCCTCGATGAAGGCGAGCAGTCCGAGGCGATGGAACGCCACGGCCCAGGGGTAGAGGAACACGGTCTCGACGTCGAAGACGACGAAGACGAGCGCGAACATGTAGTAGCGGATATTGAACTGAATCCAGGCGCCACCCATCGGCTCCATGCCGGATTCGTAGGTGAGCTCACGCTCGCCCTGCCGGCTCCGAGGAGACAGCACCTTGTTGGCCACGAGCGCCAGCACGGGAACAGCTGCTGAAATCAGCAGAAACCCCAGAAAAGCGTCGTAGCCGGAAAGCACGAACATGCGGGCTGGACCAACCTGGGCGGCAGTCTGGCATCCACCTCCCGGCGCTGACGAGTTCCGGCGGAATCGGCGTTGGAACGTGGTCGATAGAGTTTTGACACCGTCGGCTGGCAGGTGATGAGTCCGGAGATCGAGAGCAGCGACACCATCGCCGCCCCAGGGGCGGGCGCCACGGCCGAATCCCTCCCCACGACGGAGCCGCCTGCGGTTTCCGACCCCGACACCCATCGCTTCGAGTGCCGCAGCTGCGGCTTCGTCTACGACCCCGCCGAGGGCGTGCGCAAGGTGGGCATCGAAGCGGGCACCCCCTTCACAGCCCTGGACCCCGCCAGCTTTCGCTGTCCGGTCTGCCGCAGCAAGGTGGGGGCCTTCAAGGACATCGGCCCCCGCAACAAGCCGAGCGGTTTTGAGGAGAACCTCAACTTCGGTCTGGGGGTCAACCGGCTGACGCCCGGTCAGAAGAATGTGCTGATCTTCGGCAGCTTCGCCCTGGCGATCGCCTTTTTCCTCTCCCTGTATTCGCTGCGCTGAATCGGCTTCGCTTCCCTTCCTCCGTTCTCCCCCCTGCCATGCACCTGCATCGTCTGACCCGACGCCTGTTCAGTCCCCTGCTGAGCCTGGTCCTGCTCGTGGGCCTCGGCTTCGGGCTCTCCGGTTGCGTCACCACGGGCCTGCCGATCGCCAGTGCCAGCCCCTGGCAGCCCGTGCCCCTCGACACCAGCTCCAACCCCCTCGATCTGGCCTTCAGCGATCAGAGCCACGGCTTCCTGGTGGGCAGCAACCGGCTGATCCTCGAAACCAACGACGGAGGTGCCAGCTGGGCCCAGCGCGCCCTCGATCTGCCGGAGGAGGAGAACTTCCGCCTGCTCAGCATCGACTTCAACGGCAAAGAGGGCTGGATCGCCGGCCAGCCCGGCCTGCTGCTGCACAGCACCGACGCCGGCCAGAGCTGGAGCCGCCTCTTCCTCGACACCAAGCTGCCCGGTGAGCCGTACCTGATCACCGCCATGGGCAAGGGAGAGGCTGAACTGGCCACCAACGTGGGCGCTGTTTATCGCACTCGCGATGGCGGCCAGAGCTGGCAGGCCGAGGTGAGTGACGCCGCCGGTGCCGTGCGTGATCTGCGCCGCAGCCCCGACGGCCGCTATGTGAGCGTCAGCAGCCTCGGCAACTTCTTCGCCACCTGGGATCCGGGTCAGCCCACCTGGCAGCCCCACCAGCGGGTGAGCAGCCAACGGGTGCAATCCCTCGGCTTCCAGCCCAACGGCAACCTCTGGATGGTGACCCGCGGCGCCCAGCTGCGCTTCAACTCCGATGCCGCCAACGTCGACGACTGGAGCAAGCCGGTGATCCCGATCACGAACGGCTATGGCTATCTCGACATGGCCTGGGATCCGAGCGGCGCCATCTGGACCGGCGGCGGCAGCGGCACCCTGCTCACCAGCCCCGACGGTGGCAAGACCTGGCAGAAGGATCCGGTGGGTGCCGCCCAGCCCACCAACTTCAGCCGGATCGCCTTCCTGCCGGATGGCAAGGGCTTCGTGCTGGGCGAGCGGGGATCGCTGCTGCGCTGGGTGGGCTGATCGGGCTGGGCCGAGCCGCGCCAGGCTGAGCCCCGCCAACCTTTGTAACCAAGCCAGGCAGGGGCTCCCGTCCCCTGCCGCCACCCCCCTAGGATCGCCGAGCTGAACGCTTGTCGCCATGGCTGCCGGCTCTACAGGAGAACGCCCGTTCTTCGAAATCATCACGAGCATCCGTTACTGGGTCATCCACGCGGTGACCCTGCCTGCCATCTTCCTGGCCGGCTTCATGTTCGTGTCCACGGGCCTGGCCTATGACGCCTTCGGCACGCCTCGTCCGGATGCCTATTTCCAGGCCCAGGAAAGCAAGGCTCCTGTTGTGAGCCAGCGCTACGAGGGCAAGAGCCAACTCGACCTGCGCCTGCAGTAAGTCATGACCCAGACTCCCGCCCCCACCACGCCACGCAATTACCCGATCTTCACGGTGCGCTGGCTTTCGGTTCACGCCCTCGGCATCCCCACGGTGTTTTTCCTGGGCGCCCTGGCTGCCATGCAGTTTGTCCGCCGCTGAGGTCGTCCCCATGCAACGCAATCCCAATCCGAACAACCTTCCGGTCGAACTGAACCGCACCAGCCTCTATCTGGGGCTGCTGTTCGTGTTCGTCACCGGTGTGCTGTTCAGCAGCTACTTCTTCAACTGATCGGGAGGATTCACGATGAGCGGCAAGAAAATGTCCATGCCTGACGGTCGGATTCCCGATCGTCTGCCCGATGGGCGCCCCGCTGTGGCCTGGCGTTCCCGCTGGACAGAGGGAACCCTTCCCCTCTGGCTGGTCGCCACTGCCGGCGGAATGGCGGTGATCTTTGTGGTGGGCCTGTTCTTCTACGGCTCCTACGTGGGTGTCGGTTCCGCCTGAGCGGACCTGAGCATTCGATTCATCTCGCACGGCCCTTTTGGCCGATGGAGCAGCAAGGGGCCTGAAGGCCCCTTTTTTGATGAAATGACTTTCTGACTGCCAAGCACCACCAGGCTGCTGGCCTGGGCAGGGTCAGAGTCCGTGGTACTCCCGATACCACTGAGCAAACCGCTCCACCCCCACCTCGATCGGGGTGGCGGGCTGGAACCCCACCCAGGCCTCCAGGGCCTGGGTATCGGCGGCGGTGGCGGGCACATCGCCCGGCTGCATCGGCTGCAGGTCCTGGATCGCCTGGCGCCCGAGGGCCTGCTCCAGCACGGCGATGAAACGCAGCAGCTCGGTGGGCTGGGAATTGCCGATGTTGAACACCCGGTGCGGCACCGCCGCGGTGGCCGGGTTCGGATGAAGGGGATCGAAGTGCGGATCCGCTGTGGCCGGCTTGTCGCTGCAGCGGATCACCCCCTCGACAATGTCATCGATGTAGGTGAAGTCGCGCTGCATGTGGCCGTGGTTGAACACCCGGATCGGCTCACCCGCCAGGATCGCGCGCGCAAACAGCATCGGGGCCATGTCCGGCCGGCCCCAGGGGCCATACACGGTGAAGAAGCGCAGACCGGTGGCCGGCAGGCCGTAGAGATGGCTGTAGGTGTGAGCCATCAGTTCATTCGCCTTCTTGGTGGCCGCATAGAGGCTCACCGGATGATTGACGGCGTGCTGCTCCGAGAACGGCATCTCGCGGTTGCCGCCATAGACCGAGCTGCTGGAGGCATAGACCAGATGCTCAACGCCGTGATGGCGGCAACCCTCAAGAATGTGACCGAAACCCACTAGATTGCTCTGGATATAGGCGGCCGGATTCTCCAGGGAATAGCGCACCCCTGCCTGGGCGGCGAGGTGCACCACCCGCCGCGGTCGCTGCTCGGCGAACAGGCCCTCCATAGCGGCCCGATCCTCCAGATCCATCCGCACGAAGTGAAAGGCGGCGGCGGCGGGATGGTGCTGCAGCCGCTCCAGGCGAGCCTGCTTGAGGGCCGGGTCGTAGTAGGTGTTGAGGTTGTCGAGCCCCACCACAGGCTCGCCCCGTTCCAGCAGTCGCAACACCACCTCGGTGCCGATGAAGCCGGCGGCACCGGTCACGAGGGTGGGACGCTGCGCGGCGGTCATGGGCAGACAGGGCAGGGGAACGGGCGCATCTCCGGTCAGGGCTCCGGCGACGGCCACCCCTCAGCCTGCCACCCCAGGGAGAAGCCCGATCGAGACATCCTTCCCAGGACAACCCGTGCTCACCCAGGGGAACCCGTGATCAGAAATCCCGTTCTCAGAGGCCCAGCTGGCGGCGGAAATCAGCGATGGTGGGCTCGAGGCCCTGCTCCAGGGGGATCGTGGGCTCCCAGCCCAGTTCTCGCTGGGCCAGCTCGATGATCGGTTGCCGCTGGCGGGGATCATCCTGGGGGAGGGGCTGCAGCACGAGTTCGAGGCCAGGATTGATGCGAGTACGCACCAGTTCGGCCAACTCCCGGATGGTGAACTCGCCAGGATTGCCCAGGTTGATCGGGCCGGTATGGGCGCCGTTCATCAGGCGGATCAGTCCCTCCACCAGGTCATCCACATAGCAGAACGATCGCGTCTGCTGGCCATCGCCATACAGCGTCAGGGGTTGACCCTGCAGCGCCTGCACGATGAAGTTGCTCACCACCCGGCCGTCATCCGGAAGCATGCGGGGCCCATAGGTATTGAAGATGCGCGCCACCCGCACTTCGGTTCCGTGCATGCGCCGGTAGTCGAAACAGAGTGTTTCAGCCACCCGCTTGCCCTCGTCATAGCAGGAGCGAATGCCGATTGTGTTGACGCACCCCCTGTAACTCTCGGGCTGGGGATGGACCTCCGGATCGCCATAGATCTCGCTGGTGCTGGCCAGCAGCAGCCTTGCCCCTACCCGCCGGGCCAGACCGAGCATGTTGTAGGTGCCGAGAAAACTTGTCTTGGCAGTCTTGATCGGATTGAACTGGTAGTGCACTGGCGATGCGGGACAGGCCAGGTGCCAGATCCGGTCCACCTCCAACTGGATCGGCTCGGTCACATCGTGACGGATCAGCTCGAAGCGGGGATGGCCGATCCACTGGGCGATGTTGGCCTTGCGGCCGGTGAAGTAGTTGTCGAGGCAGAGCACCTCCTCGCCGGCCTGCATCAGCCGATCGACCAGATGGGAGCCCACGAAACCGGCGCCACCGGTCACCAGATTGCGCAGGGGGCCAGAGCGCAGTGATGGGGTCGGGATCATCGCTTCAGCCCTCCCCCACCCGCCAGACCCGCAGGCCAGCGGCCCGAGCCGCCACCGCATCGGCAACGCCGCGGGCGTCGAACAGCCAGGCCGGCTGGCGCATCCGAGCCATCAGGGCCGACCAGTCGAGCTGGCGGTAGTCGCTCCATTCGGTGAGCAGCAGGACCGCATCGGCGCCCTGCACGGCTTCATCGACGGTGGCTGCACGTCGCCAGCTCCCCTCCCCCGCCTGAGCCGCCTGAGCCGCGGCTGCGGGGGCCACCGCCGCCTGGGCCAGGTCCCGTTCGATCTGTTGCGTGCTCACCTTGGGATCATGGAGGCTCAGCTGCGCCCCCTCCTCGAGCAGATCGTGGCAGATGCGGATTGCCGGCGCTTCGCGGGTGTCGTTGGTGTCGGCCTTGAAGGCGAAGCCCAGCACCGCCAGGCGCTTGCCGGTGACGGTGCCGAACAGTTTCTGCACCACCAACCGGCTGATGCGGTGCTGTTGCCAGCTGTTGAGCCGCACCACCTGCTCCCAGTACGTCGCCACCTCCGGCAGGCCGTAGTGGTGGCAGAGGTACACCAGGTTGAGGATGTCCTTCTGGAAACAGCTGCCACCGAAGCCGGGGCCCGCCGCCAGGAAGCGGGCACCAATGCGGTTGTCCGTGCCGATCGCCCGAGCCACCTCCTGCACATCCGCTCCGGTGGCTTCACAGATGGCGGCGATGCTGTTGATCGAGCTGATCCGCTGCGCCAGAAACGCATTGGCGGTGAGCTTGGACAGTTCACTGCTCCAGAGGTTGGTGCGCAGGATCTTCTCCGGCGCCACCCAGTGGCCGTAGATCGCGGCCAGGGCCTCGATCGCGGCCGGATCCTCGCCGCCGATCAACACCCGATCGGGTTGCTCCAGATCGCCGATCGCCGTGCCTTCCGCCAGGAATTCGGGATTGGAGAGCACCGCGAAACTTTTGGCGGCCGGTCCACCGGCATCTTCTCGGGCCTCGGCCTCCCCCTGAGCCGCCTCCAGGATCGCCTTCACCGCTTCGGCGGTGCGCACCGGCAGGGTGCTTTTCTCCACCACGATCGTGTGGCCCCGGGCGCAGCGGGCCACCTGGCGGGCCGAGGCCTCGATCCAGCGCAGATCACTGGCCTGACCAGCCCCCAGCCCGCGGGTCTTGGTGGGAGTGTTGACCGAGAGGAACACCATGTCGGCCGCCGCGATCGCCGCGTCCACCTCGGTGCTGAAGTGCAGGTTCCGGCCCCGGGCGCGGCCCACCACCGCATCCAGACCCGGTTCATAGACCGGCAGGCGGCTGAGATCGGCATCGTTCCAGGCGGCGATGCGGGCAGCGTTGAGATCCACCACCGTCACCTGCAGGTGGGGGCAGCGATCGGCGATCACCGCCATGGTCGGGCCGCCCACGTAGCCCGCACCGATGCAGCAGATGGTGCGGATCCCTGAAGCGGCAGTCATCGCAGCGGTTCGCGGTGGGGCGAGGTTAAGGGGAGCTGAGGCCCCGGGCTCAGCAAGCCAGCAGATGCGCCAGTTGCGCTGGTATCTCAACCAACGCCAGCCTCCGGCCCGGACTCGTCCGATCCGCCACGGTTTCAGCCTCGACTCCAGGCGCTTCGCAGCGCCGCAGGTCCTTGAGCAGGGCCTCGCCGGCGACTGCCTCCTCGTCGCCGATCACCACCGCCCAGGCGGCGCCCTGGCGATCCGCCCGCCGCAGCTGCTTGCCAAAGGCGGCGCCACTGGCATCGAGCTCCACGGCGATTCCCGTGCGGCGCAGATCACGGCACAGCTGCAGCGCCACGGCCTCGGCTCGCTCGCCCCGGTTCACCAGATACACCTGCGGCGCTGCGGCCGCCATCCAGGGCTGGGCCTCCGATTGCTGCAGCAACAACACCAGCCGCTCCATGCCGAGGGCCCAGCCGATCGCCGGCGTCGCCGCCCCACCCAGCTGCTGCACCAGGCCGTCGTAGCGGCCGCCGCCACACACGGTGGCCTGGGCGCCCAGCTGATCGCTGGTGATCTCGAAGGCGGTGTGGCTGTAGTAGTCGAGGCCGCGCACCAGCCGCGGATTGAGCGTGAAGGGAATGCCGAGGGCCTCGAGCCCCTGGCGCACCTGGGTGAAGCGCTCATGGCTCTCGCCGCTGAGGGCGTCGGCCAGGGCCGGCGCACCCGCCAGCAGTTCCTGGGTTCCAGGGTGCTTGGAATCGAGCACCCGCAGGGGGTTCGTCTGGATGCGGGCCTGGGAGTCGGGATCGAGCTGCTGCCGATGGGCCTCCAGCCAGGCCAGCAGCTCGGTGCGGTAACGGATCCGGTCCTCGGGAGCTCCGAGGGTGTTGAGCTCGAGGGCCAGACCGCCCACCCCCAGATCGGCGAGCAGATCCCAGGCGATGGCGATCGCCTCCACATCGCTGCGGGCATCGGGGAAGCCGAGCAGCTCGACGCCGATCTGATGGAACTGGCGCTGCCGGCCCGCCTGAGGGCGCTCGTAGCGGAACATCGGCCCGCCATACCAGAGCCGTTGCGGCCCCTGGCTGAGCAGGCCGTGCTGAATCGCCGCGCGCACCACCGAGGCGGTGCCCTCCGGCCGCAGGGTGCAGCTGCGCTCGCCCCGGTCGAGAAAGGTGTACATCTCCTTCCCCACCACATCGGTGGCCTCACCGATGCCGCGGGCGAACAGATCCGTCACCTCCAGCAGGGGGGTGCGGATCTCGGCGATGCGGGCCCGGCGGAAATGGTCGCGGGCCGTGGCCTCCACGTGCTGCCACAGGCCGATGGAGGCGGGCAGCAGATCAACCATGCCCCGCAGACTCTGCAGCTTCTCCACCATCGCCCCGTGCCGGCCCGCCCCGTCATTGCAGACAGTCTGCGGGATCGCAGGCTGTCCGTACCCTGAAGCCAGGCCCGCTTCCCCTGCCCGCCATGGCCCTTCTGCTGATCACTGGCGGCGCCGGCTTCATCGGCAGCCACTGCTGCGTGGCGCTGCTTGAGGCGGGGCATGCGCTGGTGGTACTCGACAACTTCGACAACAGCTCGCCGGAGGCGCTGCGGCGGGTGGCGGAGCTGGGCGGCCTGGAGGGAGAGGCAGGCGGGCCCTGGCGCGATGGCGACGGCGCGGTGCGGCTACGTCTGGTGGAAGGGGATGTGCGCTGTGCCGACGATCTGGACACGGCCTTCACTCCCACCCCGGACGGCGCCACCCCCGGCGACATCACCCCGCCCGGCATCGCGGCGGTGGTGCACTGCGCCGGCCTCAAGGCTGTGGGGGAATCGGTGGCGGAACCGCTGCGCTACTGGGACACGAACCTGGGCGGCAGCCTGCGGCTGCTGGAGGCGATGCGCCGCCATGGCTGCCGCACGATCGTGTTCAGCAGCAGCGCCACCCTCTACGGTTATCCGGAGGCGGTGCCGATTCCGGAGACGGCCCCGATTCAGCCGATCAACCCCTACGGCCACTCCAAGGCGGCGGTGGAGCAGGTGTTGGCTGATGTGGCAGCGAGCGAGTCCGGCTGGCGCATCGCCCGGCTGCGCTACTTCAACCCGGTGGGATCCCACCCCAGCGGCCGCATCGGTGAAGACCCCGAGGGGATCCCCAACAACCTCTTCCCCTACCTCAGCCAGGTGGCGGTGGGCCGGCGCCAGACGCTGCAGATCTTCGGCAGCGACTGGCCCACCCCGGACGGCACCGGCGTGCGCGACTACATCCACGTCATGGATCTGGCCGATGGGCACCGGGCCGCCCTCGACACGCTGCTGCGGGAAGAGCCCCAGCTGCTCACCGTGAATCTGGGCAGCGGCCAGGGCCATTCGGTGCTGGACGTGGTGCGCGCCTTTGAGGCGGCCTGCGGCCATCGCCTGCCCTATGAGCTGGTCGATCGCCGACCAGGGGACGCCGCCACCACGGTGGCCGATCCCAGCCTGGCCAGCAAGCGGCTGGACTGGCGCACCCGGCGCAGCCTGGCGGACATCTGCCGGGATGGCTGGGCCTGGCAGAGCGCCAACCCCCGCGGCTATGGCCCCTGAGAGCCGCAGGCTTCCGCAGCAGCATCTCGTGCTGGCCGGCGGTGGCCACAGCCATGCCCTGGTGCTGCGGAGGTGGGCGATGCGGCCCGAGCGGCGACCGGCCGCCCTGGTCACCCTGGTGAGCCGCTCCGGCACGGCCTTCTATTCGGGCATGGTGCCGGGGCTGGTGGCCGGCTGGTACGACCGCCACGCCTGTGCCATCGACCTGCGGCGCCTCTGCTATCTGGCGGGGGCGGCCTTCGTGGAGGCGGAGATCACCGGGCTGGATCTCCGGAAGAGGGAGGTGCACCTGGCCGGCCGGCCGGCGCTGCGCTGGGACCGGCTCAGCCTCGATGTGGGAGCCGTGACCGCACCGACGGCAGGCGTGAAGGCTGGCGATAGAGGGGTGCCAGAGGCTCCCGTGCCGGTGAAGCCGTTGGAGCCCTTTCTGGACTACTGCGACGGCCTGACCCCCAGCGCCGGAGGCAGCCTGCGGATCCGCGGCGGTGGCGCCGCCGCCGTGGAGCTGGCCCTGGCCCTGCGAGGGCGGGGGATCGCCTGCGCTCTGCTGCTGCGCGGAGCGGAGCTCCATCTCGGCTCGGCCGCCGCCAACCGTCTGGGCGAACGGCTGCTGGCGGCCGCCGGCATCGGCGTGCAGCGCCACCAGCCGGAGAATGCCCCGGCTGATCTGGCCTGCACCGGCAGCCGGGCCCCGGCCTGGCTGGCCGCCGCGGGTCTGCCGGTGGAGCCGACCTCGGGCCGGGTGATCACCGATTCGAGCCTGCGGGTGATCGGTGAGGCGACGATCTTTGCCAGCGGAGATTGCGGCCTGATTGGAATAGATCCGCGTGCGGCCTCGGGGGTCTGGGCTGTGCGGTCTGCGCCGGTGCTGGCCACCAACCTGGAGCGCAGCCTGATCGGGCGCCCCCTGCGGCCCTGGCGGCCCCAGCGGCGGGCCCTGCAACTGCTGGGCCTACCGGGGCCTCCCCGCCAGGCGGTGGCGCTGTGGGGCCCCTTGGCGATTGGGCCGGCGGGGTGGCTCTGGCGCTGGAAGGAGCAGATCGACCGGAGTTTTCTGGAGCTGTTCACGGCCCTGCAGCCGATGCAGACCGCCAATGGCGAGCCGATGGCCTGTCGCGGCTGCGCCGCCAAGCTGGCCGCGGCGCCCCTGACCGCCGCCCTGGCCCGCGTCAGTGGCAGCAGCCATCCACCGGCGCCGGAGGATGCGGTGGAACTGGGCCGCGGCGCCAACGGTGAGCATTGGCTGCAGAGCGTGGATGGGTTCCCAGCCCTGCTGAGTGACCCCTGGCTGAATGCCCGGCTCACAACCCTGCATGCCTGCAGCGATCTCTGGGCCTGCGGTGCCTCGGTGCACAGCGTTCAGGCGGCCGTGACCCTGCCGGCTGTGGGGCCCAGCCTGCAGGAGGAGCTGCTGGTCCAGACCCTGGCCGGGATCCGCTCGGTGCTGGAGCCGATGGGAGCCTCTCTGATCGGCGGCCACACCCTCGAGGAGCGCCAGGAGCTGTCTGACGGGGTGGGTGCAGCGGCACAGAGGCAGGCCGCTGCTGAGCCACCCGGCCAACGGATCACCCTGGTGCTCACAGTGAACGGCGTTGCCCCGCCAGAACAGCTGTGGCCCAAGGGCGGCCTGAGCCCCGGGGATCAGCTGCTGATCATGAAGCCGATCGGCAGTGGCGTGCTGTTTGCCGCCGCCATGGCCGGCGCGGCCCGGCCGGAGTGGATCGCCGCGGCCCTGGCCGAGATGCAGCGCAGCCAGGCGGATCTGGTGCCGCTGCTGGCGCGTCACGGCTGCCGGGCCTGCACCGACATCACCGGCTTCGGGTTGCTGGGACACCTGGGCGAGATGCTCGGGATCGGTCGCGGCGAAGGACCCCCTCCCTTGGCCGTGCGGCTGCGCGCCGCTGCGGTACCCGCCCTGGCCGGTGCTCTGGAGCTGCTGGAGGAGGGCTTCGCCAGCAGCCTCGCCCCCGACAATGCGGCAGCCCTGGCCACGCTGGACGGCCCGATCCGACTGGACCAGCCAGCCCCAGGCTCCCCGTTGGGGCTGCTGATCGATCCGCAGACCTGTGGCCCCCTCCTGGCCGCTCTGCCGGCGGCCCAGGTCGCCGATGCCCTGGAGGCCCTGGCAGCAACCGGGTTTGAACAGGCCAGCGTGATCGGTGAAGTGGTCGAAGCCTGATCGAGGCCAAGCGCCCGAGCAGCGGTGACCGCTGCGGCTATGGGGGCCTGTGCTGGAATCCCCCCCGACAACGTTGCGGCCAGACCTGATCTCCGCGCAGCCCTGCCTATGGCCACGACTTCTGCCGTGATCGCGTCCGAAGACACAGCTCCGCACGGCAGGAGTCCACGCCGGTGGGGCTGGCCGGGCGAGGGGGCGACGGATTGGCTGGATGCCCTGCTGCCGCTGATCTTCGCCCTGCAGCTGTTCCGCTCCCAGGAACTGCTCGCCACCGGCCTGCTGCTGATCTGGCTGGCCCTGCGGCTGGTCAGTCAGGCGGTGCGGCAGGTGCGGCAGAGGCCGGCCGGAACCCCCTGGGCGGCCCTGATGCTCGGGCTGCTGCTGGTGAACGTGCGGGTGGTGCTGTTCGGCGAGGAGAGCAGTCCCTCCGGCCCCAGCGATCTGCTGATGGTGGTGCTGGGCCTGGCTGCCGGTGCCGGTCGGCGGCCAGCCTCCTGGCGGGCCTCGTTGCAGTGGATCGGCCTGGCGACCCTGCCTGTGGTGGTGCTGCTGGCCCTGCACTGGCCCGGCAGCCTCGACTTCAGCACCCCCCTGGAAGTCGTGCTGGAACAGAAGAAGGTTGGGATTGGCGGCCTGAATCGCGTCGCCACCCTGGCGATGCTGTTCAGTGTCTGCGCCGCCTATGGCGGGCTGCTGGAAAAGACCGGCTGGAAACGCCTGGCCCTGCTGGCCACGGCGCTGCTGGGCTATGGGCTCTGCCTGCGCACGGGATCACGCCTGGCCCTGCTGGCACCGCTGCTGGCCATGGCGATGGCGTATCTGATCAGTCGGGCCCGGGGCCGGTTGAAGGCCGGCCAGGCAGCGCTGCTGGCCCTGGGCGGCTCCGCGGCCCTGGCCGCCGTGATGAGCCTGTGGTGGTTCGTGCTGGCCCCCAGCAGCGGCCGCAATCTCCTCTCCGACCTGGGCCGCCTCAAGGCGGCGGAGTGCTACGGAGGCATCGCCTTTTCCGGTCAGAACCGCTTTCTGTACGGCATCGGCTTCGGCACGCGGGCGCGGGAGTTCTGCGCTGAGGCCACCGCCCAGGCGCGCGGTGACGGCTGGCGGCCGATGGGCCATGCCCACAACAGCGTCGCCCAGATCCTGGGCGAAACCGGCAGTCTCGGCCTGCTGGCACTGGTGCTGCTGCTGGTGATCCTGGTGATGGCGATCAGGTGGCGCCTGCGGCACACACCGTTGCGACTGGCCTGGGGACGCGACGGCACCACCCTCACGGAAGCGGCGATCGCCCTGGATCTGCTGCTGCTGTTCAACGCCCTGGCCACCACGGTGTTCCTGATCAATCCCGCCAGCCAGTGCCTGATCGGCTATCTGGCCGTCACCGCCTTGTGGGGGCTGCCGGACGCCGCAGTACCCGAGCCTCCTCCAGCTGATCGATGGCTTCCAGCCGGGCCTGGCGCAACCGCATCCCCAGCTGGGGACCAGGCGTCACACCCTGAGCCAGCAGATCCTTCGCAGACAACGGCGACCTGACATGGCGCCAGAGCAGCCACCAGCGCAGCAGGGGCCGCCGCCGGGTACTGCCACTGCCGCAGGCGAGGGCCAGGGCGACCGCCTCGGCTGAAAGCCCCGGACTCTCCAGCAGCTGGGTCCACTGGGAGGGCTCCGCTGGGCCATCGGCCGGAGCGGAAGCCGCCTCCGCCAGCCGCTGCAGCAGCAGCAGCCACTGACTGAGCAACTTGTGCTGGCGATGGGGCAACTGCAGCCGCTCGGCCAGGGCGAGGGGATCGGCGGCAGCCGCCACCAGGGCCGCCGGCAGGGGCAACCCGAAGCGCTGGGCCCACGCCAGCCGCCGCGGCCAGGTTCGATCCGCCTGGATCCGTTGATCAAGCAGCTGCAGCGCCCCCCACCCCTGCAGTGCCGTCAGAGCCCGGCGCCAGGCCTCCCTTTCCAGCAGTAGCTCCAGTTCCATGCGCAGCCGGGTGCCCAGGGCCGAGGGAGCCTGCCCCGGCGGATCGCCCGGCCGCCACCCCCAGGGCCAGGTGGCCAGGGTGCTCTGCAGTTGTTCCAGGCTCTCCGGGGCCAGCGTGAAACCGAGGCGGGCGACGTAGCGGGCACCTCGCAGCACCCGGGTGGGGTCATCGCGGACGCTGGCGGCGTGGAGAAAGCGGAGCTGGCGCCGGACCAGATCCCGTTGGCCGCCGTGGGGATCCAGCAGGCAGCTGGCATCCGGTGGGGAGGCGGGATCACCACGGCAGGGCACCAGCAACAGGGCCATCGCGTTGATGGTGAAGTCCCGCCGGGCCAGATCGTCATCGAGGCTGCCGTAGCGCACCCGGGGGTTCTCTCCAGGCACCGGGTAGCTCTCTTGGCGCGCACTGGCCAGATCAAGCAGCAGCGGCTGGTCGCCCGCCTGGAGGGCCTCACCGTGACAGGCGCCGAGATCCAGCTCCAGCTCCACCGTGCCGTAGGCACCGTGCTCCTGGAGAAAGGGCACCAGCTGGGGCCCCAACTGCTGCCGTAACCGGCGGGCGAGCCGATGGGCCGCCGGCGGCCGTTCCAGCGCACTGACCCGCTCCGGCTGGGAGTCTTCGGGAGCTGGCTGCCAGCTCCCCTCGATGGCAATAGCGGCCTCGGGGCTGGCTGCGGGCCAGCTGACCCCGCCCAGACTGGCCTCTTCCACCACCAGATCCAGGTCGGGCAGCCCCCGCCAGGGATCGTGGTGCACCCGGTGCAGCAGCAGATCGCGCACGGCACCGCCCACCAGGGCGAGGCGATGGTGCACGGCGGCCTGGCGCAGCAGGGGCAGCAACTGGGGCGGCAGGCCCGGGATCTCCATGACGCGCAAGCCCCGTCCAGACCGGAGATGGGGAGAATGGGCGCATCATGAAGGAACTGCGCCGGTGTCGGCCCTGACGCGCTGTCTGGAGGAGGAGGCCGGGGCGATCGCCGCCGCGGCCGGTCGCCTCGATGCCGGCCAGGTGGAGGCGGCCCTCGCGCTGCTCGATCGCTGCGCCGAGGATCGGGCCAAGCTGGTGATCACCGGCGTGGGCAAGAGCGGCATCGTGGCCCGCAAGATCGCGGCCACCTTCTCCTCGATCGGGCTGATGGCGATCTACCTCAGCCCCCTCGATGCCCTGCACGGCGACCTGGGGGTGGTGGCGCCGCAGGACGTGGCCCTGCTGCTCTCCAACAGCGGTGAAACCCAGGAGCTGCTGGAGATCCTGCCCCATCTGCAACGCCGCGGCAGTGCCCGCATCGCCCTGGTGGGCCGGCTGGACTCCAGCCTGGCCAGGGGCTGCGATGCGGTTCTGGATGGCTCGGTGGACCGGGAGGCCTGTCCGCTCAACCTCGCCCCCACCGCCAGCACCGCGGTGGCGATGGCGATCGGCGATGCCCTGGCGGCGGTGTGGATGGAGCGGCGCGGCATCTCCCCCCAGGACTTCGCCCTCAACCATCCGGCCGGCAGCCTCGGCCGCCAGCTCACCCTGCGCGTCGGCGACCTGATGGTGCCGGCCGACCGTCTCCACCCCCTGGCTCCGTCGGCGGATCTGCCGGCGGTGATTGCCCAGCTGACGCGCGATGCCATCGGCGCCTGCTGGGTGGCACCCCCTGACGAGCCCGAACGGCTGGCGGGGCTGATCACCGATGGTGACCTGCGCCGCGCCCTGCAGGCCCATGGCCCCGGCACCTGGGCCACGCTCACGGCCCGCGACCTGATGACCGCCGATCCGATCACGGTGGGGCCTGGCCTGCTGGCGGTGGAGGCGCTGGAGCGGATGGAGCGGAACCGCCGCAAGCCGATCTCGATCCTGCCGGTGCTGGCCAACGCCGGCGGCAGCGCCGATCAGGACAGGCACCTGCTGGGGCTGCTGCGGCTGCACGATCTGGTGCAGGCCGGCCTCACCAGCGGGCGGAGCCCGCAGCCATGATCGGCGCCCTGGAATGGATGCGACAACGGCGGCGCTGGCGACAGCTCGGGCCTCGCCTGGATCAGCTGCGCCTGGTGGTGCTCGATGTGGACGGGGTGCTCACCGACGGCGGTCTCTGGTACGGCCCCAACGGCGAGCTGTTCAAGCGCTTCGATGTGCGGGACGGACTGGGGATCCGCCTGCTGCAACAGGCCGGGCTGGAGGTGGCCCTGCTCAGCGGCGGCATGGGCGGTGCCACCGAGGCCCGGGCCCGCCATCTCGGCATCCGCCATTGCCTGGTGGGAGTGAAGGACAAACCCGCCGCCCTGGCGCGGCTGCTGGAGCAACTCGACCTGGAGCCAGCCAGCACCGCCTTTGTGGGCGACGACTTCAACGACCTGGCGGTGCGCCCCTGCGTGGGGCTGCTGCTGGCCCCGGCCGATGCGGCCCCACCCCTGCGGCGGCAGGCCGATGCTGTGCTCGAGCGCAACGGCGGCGACGGGGCCGTGCGGGAGCTGGTGGAGCGGATCCTGGGGCGCCGGCCGCAGTGGCGTCAGCTCTGTGCCGAGGGATGGCGCGACCGCAACGACTGAACGGCGATGTCCTGAGCCACGGGGCCTCCTGCGGCGTTCATCTGGGCCGCGATCCCCCTGGCCTGTTCGAGCTGTTCCGCCGTATCCACCGACAGGGAGTCGCCCTCCACCGGGAAGGTGCCGATGCCGATGCCCGCCTCGATCAGCCGCAGCTGTTCCAGCTTCTCGACCTGCTCCAGGGGCGAATGGGGCAGCGCGGCCCAACCGGCCAGCACATCGGCGCGGTAGCCATAGAGGCCCACATGCCCCCAGTAGGGGGCGTGGTCGGGCCAGTCGGCCGGCTCCACATCGCGCACGTGCGGGATCGCCGAGCGGGAGAAGTAGAGGGCGCGGCCATCGGCGGCCAGCAGGGTCTTGACCACATTGGGGTTGTGGACCTTGGCGGCGCTGAGGCGATAGACGGGCGTGAGCACCTCCGGCAACGGCCGGCGCCGCCCGAATTCAGCGGCCATGGCATCGATCACGGCGGGATCGAGAAAGGGTTGATCCCCCTGCACATTGATCACCAGGGTGGTCTCGGCACTCAGGGGCGCCGTCCCGGTGTCGGCCATGGTCAACAGGGTCTGCACCACCGAGGCGATCCGGTCACTGCCGGAGGGGCAGTCGGCGCCTGTGAGCAGGGCCGGGAAGCCCCAGCCGGCCGCGGCGTCCACCAGCTCCGGGCTGTCGGTACAGAGCACCACGGCGGCGGGGGTCTCGGCGGCGGCGCAGCGCTCCAGCACCCGCCGCAGCATCGGCTGGCCGCCGATGTCGGCCATCACCTTGCCGGGCAGACGGCTGGAGGCGAGCCGGGCCGGTACCGCCACGATCGTGGGCAGCGGCGAGGCGGCATCAGGACTGACGGAACGAGGCACGCGGATCACTCCCACAGACGGGAGGCGGCATCGCGGGCCGCGAACCACTCCGCCGCCAGCGCCTCCCCCATGGTGCGTTGCTCCCGGAACCAGGGGCCGCCCAGGGTCCAGTGCAGCAGCACAGGTCCCCCCTCGCCGGCCGATCGCTGTGGCGGAGGCTGCACGGCCACCAGATGGTTCCAGCGATCGGGAAGGGCACCGATCTCGTGGTCACCGGCCAGCCAGTGGAAGCGGTGCAGGTCGAGGCCGGTGGCCGTGTTCACGTAGTCGGGCGTGAGGGCGGTGCAGCGGCCAGCCTGGAACAGGATCAGCGAACTCCAGTTTTTCTTCGGGTAGGCGCTCTGCACTTCCCCCTGGAACTTGCGGGTTTCGGCCGGCACATGCTCGTGCTGCACACAGAGCACGGCATAGCGCTCGTCGCGCAGCGCCCAAAGTTCGGCGATATCGCCGCGGCAGAGCATGTCGCAGTCCATGAAGATCCCCCAGCCGCGGTAATCCATCAGGTGTGGCACCAGGAAGCGGCTGAAGGAGAAGGCGGTGCTCTGCTTGGGATCCCGGGCGCGCCAGTAAAGCCCCTGGGCCTCCAGCTGCGGCGTGACCAGCGGCGTGATCGCCAGAGGCGCCGAGCTGTGCTGATAGAGGCTGTCGATCAGCACCGTCACGGCGGCCCGCTCCCGCGGATCCACGCCGATGAAGATCGGGATGGGCTGGGTCATGGGGCGAGGCTAGGGCGATCCTGCACCTGGCCCGACCCGAGGCCTGACCCTGCCGCCATGACCTTCACCCTGATCGCCGGCCCCTGTGTGATCGAGAGCCGCGAGCTGGCTCTGGAGATCGCCGCACAGGTGAAGGCCATCACCGACCGGCTGGGCATCCGCTACGTCTTCAAGGCCAGTTTCGACAAGGCCAACCGCAGTTCCGGCGGCTCCTTCCGCGGCCCCGGCGTGGGCGATGGCCTGGAGGTGCTGGCCGAGGTGAAGCAACGCTTCGGGCTGCCGCTGCTCACCGACATCCACGAGAGCCACCAGGCCGCACCCGTGGCCGCGGTGGTGGACGTGCTGCAGATCCCCGCTTTTCTTTGCCGCCAGACCGACCTGCTGCTGGCCGCCGCCGCCGCGGTGCAGGGCACAGACAAGACGATCAACGTCAAGAAGGGGCAGTTCCTCGCCCCCTGGGACATGGCCCAGGTGGTGCGAAAGCTGCGGGAGGCCGGTGTGGAGAACCTCTGGCTCACCGAGCGCGGCACCAGCTTCGGCTACAACACGCTGGTGGTGGATTACCGCAGCCTGCCCCAGCTCCACGACCTGGGCTGCCCGGTGATCTTCGATGCCACCCATTCGGTGCAGCAGCCCGGCGGCCGGGGCAGCAGCACCGGCGGGCAGCGCGAGTTCGTGGCGCCCCTGGCCCGGGCGGCGGTGGCCGTGGGCGTGGATGGGCTGTTCATGGAGGTGCACCCCGACCCCGATCGGGCCCTCAGCGACGGGCCGAACATGGTGCCTCTGCACCGCCTCGAGCCGCTGCTGGAGCAGCTGTTGGTGATCCGTGCGGCCGTCGCGGCAGGCTTTCAGCCCTCCAGCCTCTGAGCGGCTGCGGGCCAGTGGCAGCGATAGAGACGCAGGTGAGGCCGGCTGGGCAGGTCGCGGCGGCAGGCATAGCCCAGCTCCTCAACCCGGGCGAGGGCTGGATCGATGCGACGCTGCACGGAGTCCGGGCCACCGGTCTCGGCCATTACCAACCGATCGGGGGGCTGCTGGCGGCGCAGCAGACGGCGCAGATCGCGCAGATCGCCCCAGGAATCCAGGCCCGTCGGGGCAGGACGGGGCGGCACAGGCCCTGGTGACACCGGGGCTGGATTCATCGTACCGGCCTGACGCAGCAGCCGCTCGGCCGTGCGGAAATGATGGGCCCGTGGACTGATCCGCACGGGCGTGTCCTGACTGACCAACACCAGCAGGCGGAAGTCGTTCATCTCGCGGGATCCCTGAAACACGCCTCCCTGTTGCAGGGGGCGGAAGGAATCCACCCAGAAGGTGAGCACCAGGGCCGTGGCCAGGGCCAGCGGCAGCAGCCGCAGCAGGCTGCTGGCCGGAGCCGGTAGAGACGCAAAGGCCAGCGCCACCACGGGAACCGCCGCAGGCAGCAGAACCACGAAGTAGCGGGGGTAGGCGATGGGCTTCACGAACGACACCCCCACCACCAGCAGCACCAGCAGGCCGCCGGAGAGCAGACCAGACCCGTCCAGCCAGGCCAGCCAGGGGCGTTGGATACCAACGCCAAGGCCAGCCTCTGCCGTGACACGCCGGCTGCACAGCACCAGATAAAGCGCTCCCATCGCCAGAAGCAGGGCCAGCTTCGGCAGCGGCCAGGGTCCCAGGGCCCGCGCCAGTACCTCCTCGGCCATGCCGCCATCGGGCCTGCCGATCCACTCGCCGGCCTCCGATCCCTCCAGCAGATAGCGGCGGCTGTGCCAGATCCAGGCGAGGCTCGGCAAGGCGGCCACGAGGCAAACCGCGGCGCTCTCCAGCCGCAGCCGCAGCGGCCGCCAGGGCACCGTGAGATCGGTGATCGCCAGGGCCACCCCGTAGAAGAGGCCGTAGTAGTGGGTGAGGCTGGCGGCGGCCAGGGCCAGGCCGTAGCCGATGCCATCGGCGGGCTTACCGCCCTGGTACCAGCGCCGGCGGCAGAGAAGGGCCAGGGCGATCCAGAGCACCAACAGCGCATACCCCTTGGCCTCGATCGAGAAGCGAATCGGGAAGGGGCTGCAGAAGGCCAGGATCACGGCCAGCGCCACAGCCAGATGGCGCCGTGGGGGTGCCAGGGGCCTGGCCATCTGAGCCACCTGGGCCACGATCACCCCCCCACCCAGCAGATAGGACCCCCAGGAAAATAGCCGCAGGAACACGGCCGTGTCGGGCACCAGCTGCCCCCAGAGCCAGAGCAGGCCGTAATAGAGGGGCGGGTGGGTGTCGGTGGTGAGATAGGTGAACAGATAGGCCAGTGAGGGCTGAAACGACTTGCGGGCCGTGCTGAGCTCATCGCCCCAGAGGCTGGTGGCATCCACCAGGGCCAGGGCCCGCCCGGCAAACAGCACCGCCACCCCAAGGCTCAGCCAGACGAGCCAGCGCAGCCCCGGTCCTGCGCTGGGGCGGTTGGTGGACGTCTCCTGCAGGGCGGTGTCAGGCAGAATCGGATCAGAGTGCATGGTCGGATCCCAGGGATCGCCGCTCAGGCCAGCGGCTCGATCGGCGCCAGGCGCGGATCGAGGATCTTCGGGCCCATGCCTTCAAATTTCACGGCGATCGAGATCTTCTCGCCACTGCCGAACAGATGGGTCACATGGCCATCCCCGAAGGCGGCATGGCGCAGCCGGTCACCCACCACCCAGCTTCGGGCCGCACCGGCGCGGCGCCGCACCGCATTGGTGGCGGCGCCGGCCTCCCCACCATCAGCCACGCGGCGGGACTCCTCGCGATCGACACGGGTGAGCCGATCAAGCCGCTGCTCCCGGCGCAGGGCCGCACCGCCGGAGCGCGGAATGTCGCCCTGCACCAGCTCCTCGGGCAGCTCCGAGAGAAACACCGAGGGCACCGCCGGCTCGCGCATGCCGCCCCAGAGGCGCCGCTCGCTGGCATGGGAGAGAAACAGACGCTCCTTGGCGCGAGTGATGCCGACGTAGCAGAGGCGGCGCTCCTCCTCCAGGGCGGCGGGATCCTCCAGGGAGCGGTAGCTGGGGAAGAGGCCCTGCTCCATCCCCACCAGAAACACCACCGGAAACTCCAGCCCCTTGCTGGCGTGCAGGGTCATCAGCGTCACGCGGTCCTGGTCGGTGTCCTTGCTGTCGGCGTCGCTGGCCAGGGCGGCCGAGGCCAGGAACCCCTCCAGATCCCCCTCCTCGTTCTCCTCCTGGTACTGCAAACCGGCATTCACCAGTTCGTTGAGGTTGCGCCGCCGGTCCTCGGCTTCATCGGTGCCGGCGGCGATCAGCTCGGCCAGGTAGCCGCTCTGCTCCAGCACCCGCTGCACCAGCTCAGAGGGAGGAGCGTCCTGGATGCGGCGCTGCAGATCCGTGATCAGTTCATGGAACTGCAGCAGCCCCTTGGCCGAACGGCCGCCGAGGGAGCGCACCGCCTCGGCATCGCTCACCACCTCCCACAACGGAATCCCCAGCTGATTGGAGGCATCGGTCAACCGCTCGATCGTGGTCTTGCCGATGCCGCGGCGAGGCACATTCAGCACCCGCAGCAGGCTCACCGTGTCGGCCGGATTGACCAGCAGCCGCAGATAGGCGAGCACATCCTTGATCTCGCGCCGGTCGTAGAAGCGCAGACCGCCCACCACGATGTAAGGGATCCCCCAGCGCACCAGGGCCTCCTCCATGGCCCGGCTCTGGGCATTGGTGCGATACAGCACCGCCATGTCACCCCAGCGCAGATCGGGATGGGCGGCCTCGAGCATGCGCATGCGGTGCACCACCGCCTCGGCCTCGGCGATCTCGTCGTCACAGCGGGTGAGGGTGATCAGCTCCCCCTCGCCGCGGGTGGGGCGGAGGATCTTGTCGATCCGCTCGCTGTTGTGGGCGATCAGGGCGTTGGCCGCCTCCAGGATCGTGGCGGTGGAGCGGTAGTTCTCCTCCAGCTTCACCATGGTGCTGGTGGACTCATCGGCAGCGCCGTCGCCGAAATCGTCCTGAAACCCCATCAGGATCGTGAAGTCGGCGGCACGGAAGCTGTAGATGCTCTGGTCGGCGTCGCCCACCACGAACACCGAGCGCCCCGCCCACTCCTCAAAGGCGGCGGGGTCGCGCCCATCGGTGACCAGCAGCTTGATCAGGTCGTACTGGGTGCGGTTGGTGTCCTGGTATTCGTCCACCAGCACATGGCGAAAGCGACGATGCCAGTAGTTCCGCACCTGCTCGTTCTGGCGCAGCAGCTGCACCGGGAGCAGCAGGAGATCATCGAAATCGAGGGCGTTGTTGGCGGCCAGGGCGCGGCGATAAAGGCGGTAGGCCTCGGCCTCCTTGCGGCCCCGCACCCCCTCCGCCCTGGCCTCCAGCTGCTCCGGCAGCCAGCCCTGGTTCTTGGCATTGCTGATCGCCCAGCGCACCTTCTTGGGCTCGAACCGCTTCGGATCCAGACCCAGCTCCTGGGTCACGATCTCCTTCACCAGGGTCTGGGCGTCGCTCTCGTCGTAGATCGAGAACTGCCGCGTCCAGCGCAGGCCTTCGGGGTCGTGGAACTTGTCGATATCGAAGCGCAGCAGCCGCGCGAACAGGGCGTGAAAGGTGCCGATCCACAGCTCCTTGATCACCTCGCGGTAGATGCGGCTGCGCAGCTGCTTCTGCTGCACCAGCGGCAGGGTGCTCCAGGGCTGGCCGAACTGGCTCTGGGCCAGCTTCTGGGCCAGCAACAGCTCCAGCCGCTCCTTCATCTCCCGGGCGGCCTTGTTGGTGAAGGTCACCGCCAGCAGATCGGCCGGATCGACGCCGTGGTGGCCGATCAGGTGGGCGATGCGATGGGTGAGGGCGCGGGTCTTGCCGCTGCCCGCCCCCGCCACCACCAGCAGGGGACCGGTGTGGTGGTCCACCGCCCGGCGCTGGGCGTCGTTGAGGCCGGCAAGAAAGCTCACGGGCTGAGGCTATCGCCGGGCAGAGGCGCCGGCGTGGCCGCCACCTGTTCGATCAGGCCCTGCAGGGCCTGCAGGTGGTGCTGCACCGTGAAGTGCTCCTGGCAGCGGCGCCGTCCCGCCGCCCCCAGCCGGCCGGCCAGGGCCGGGTCCTCCCCCAGACGGCGGATGGCCTCCGCCATGGCCGCCACGTCACCCTCCTCCACCAGCAGGCCCGTCACCCCGTGCTGCACCACCTCGGGGATGCCGGCGTGGCGGGTGGCCACCACCGGCAGGCCACTCAGCTGGGCCTCCAGCACCGCCACCGGCGATCCCTCCTGATCCCCATCCGGTGCGGTGAGCGAATGCTGCAGGAAGGCCCGCGCCCCCCGCAGCCGCTCGGCGATGGCCGGCGGCGGCAGCAGGCCGGCGAAGATCACCCGATCGTCGAGGCCGAGGTCGCTGGCCCGCTGACGGGCCCGGGCCAGCAGGGGCCCCTCCCCCACCATCTCCAGCCGCCAGTCGGGATGGCCGGCGCTGGCGCGGGCGAAGGCCTCGAGGCTGAGCAGCGGCCCCTTCTTGGCCACGAAGCGGCCCACCGCCAGGAAGCGGGGCGGAGCGGCGGCCGGATCGGCACCGGCGAAGCGGGCGGGATCGGCCCCCGAGGGACTGATCAGCACCGGCAGGGGCCGCTGGCGCTGCGTCGCCAGGGCCAGCAGGGTGGCGCGCATCGGCTCCGACTTGACCACCACCGCCGCCACCAGCTGCAGCAGGCGGCGATAGCGGGGCCGCAGCGTGGCCAGGTAGCGGCGGGAGGAGGCATCGGAACCGCGGAAATGAACGATCAGCGGCAGGCCGGTGGCGGGCACCAGCTCCATCACCCGCACCGCGTGGAAGCCGAATTCCGCCAGCACCAGATCGGGCCTCTCCTGGCGGCAGATGCGGATCGCCACCTGGGAGGGGAGCCAGGTGCCAAAGCGCTGCAGCGCCTCCAGCGGTACCAGGGCGGCCAGGCGGTAGCAGGCCTTGCTGACCAGGATTGCCAGGCCGTAGGCGAGCCGCAGGGGCGGGCCGCCCCAGGGCCGCTCGTCGCCGCAGTAGGCCACCGTGTCGCAGGCGAGGCCGGCCAGGTTGGCGCGGATGAAGGTCTCCGAGGGCGCCCGCCGCGAGGGGGCGAACACCAGCAGGCGCAGGGGCTTGGGAAGCGCCACCTCAGGCGAGGTTGAGCAGGTCGCGCCAGACCGGCTCGAGCACCGGCCAGTCGTGGCGGCGCAGCAGCGCCGCCGCCGCAGCGCCGCAGCGCCGCTGCAGATCGGGATCCTCCACCAGCTGCTGCAGGGCTGCCGCCAGAGCCGCCGCGTCGCCGGTGCGCACCACCAGCCCGGTGACCCCCGGCTCCACCAGCTCCAGGGGCCCGGGCGAGGCATCGGTGACCACCGACGCCAAGCCGAAGCCCATCGCCTCCAGCAGAGCATTGGGCATGCCTTCGAAGCGGGAAGGCAGCACGAAGATCGGCGCCTGGCGAAAGAAGCGGGGCGGATCGCTGCAGAAGCCCTCGAAGCTCACCTGGGCGGCAATCCCCAGCTGGCCGGCCTGCCGTTCCAGGGAGGCGCGCTCGGGGCCATCACCCACGATCCGCAGCCGCCATGTCTGCCGGATCGGCAGCGGCAGCTGGGCAAAGGCCTCCAGCAGCACGTCCACCCCCTTCTGGGGCACCAGCCGGCAGACCGTGAGGAACTCGCGCGCGCGCTCCGCCAGGGGCAGCCGCTCACCGGGGCGATGGCTCTGGGGCAAGGGGTTGGCCAGCAGGTCCAGCCGCCGGAACGGCTGCGGGAACTGGCGCAGCACCGCCAGCACACCGCTGGTGTTGGCGGTCACCACATCGGCGCGGCCGTAGAGCAGGGGCCGCAGCCGGTTCCAGGGGAAGGGCAGGTGCTGCAGGCGGGGATCGTTCCGCTCCGACACCACCAGATGGATCGGCAGATCCCAGACCGCCAGAGCGGACAGCATGTTGGTACGGCTGAGCAGGGCGAGCAGCCGCTGGGGCCGCTGCCGCTGTACCAGCTGGCGCAGGCGAGCCCCCTGGGGGCCAGCCACGTTGCGGGTCAGCCGCAGCAAGAGGCGCTGCAGGCCGCCACGCCAACCCGTCGCCGGCGGCCAGAGGGGCAGCTGCAGCCCGAGCAGCAGGCGCAGCCCCAGCGGTGAGAGACGGCGCCGGATCCGGCCGATCCAGAGGGCCGCCACCCGCCCAGCGATCGCCAGCGGCGAGCGATCCGAGACATCCACCTCGGGGCCCAGCCGCTGCCGGTCGCTGGCCACCAGCGGGCCCAGATCGATGTGCTCCACCCCGGGCGGAGGCTCCAGCACGGCCGGCTGATCAGGCAGCAGGGTGATCAAGCGCACCCGCAGACCACAGGCCGCGAAGTGCCCCGCCGCCAGCACCGCCACCTTCTGGGCACCACCGGGGCCCAGATGGGGCAGCACGATCCAGAGATCATCCCCGGGGGCTGAGAAAGCGGCGGCAGAGGCGGCGGTGGTCAGGGGCGCGGACATGGCGGAGGCACGGCTCAGGGCAGCAGGGGCTGAAGGGCATCGAGGAACTGCTCCCGCACCGTGGCTTCGCCATAGCGCTGGCGAACGGCGCGGGCCTCGCTGCCAAGGCGCCGCCGCAGAGGGGGATCATCGATCAGCCGCTCCAGTTCACGCTCCAGCAGCGCCGCATCGGCCTGGGCCGGCACCAGCCAGCCATCCTGGCCATGGCGAACGATCTCCTCCGGACCGGTGGGGCAGGCGGAGGCCAGGCAGGCACAGCCGCTCACCATGGCCTCGAGCAACACGTTGGGAAACCCCTCGTAGCGGGAGCTGAGCACAAACAGGTCGCAGGCTCCGTACCAATCGGCCACGTTGCCCACCGGGCCCGGCAGATGCACCCGCTGACGCAGCAGCGGGTCGGCCTGCCATTGCGCCACCAGTTCCGCCACGGCGCGGCGATGGCTGCCGCTGGCCGGATCGAGGCCCAGAATCACGAGATGCCAGCTGGGATGGCG
Organism: Synechococcus sp. CBW1002; assembly: GCF_015840915.1. NCBI lineage: Bacteria > Bacillati > Cyanobacteriota > Cyanophyceae > Synechococcales > Synechococcaceae > Synechococcus > Synechococcus sp. CBW1002. The sequence continues at coordinate 994,192 of NZ_CP060398.1, read as the reverse complement.
CGGCGCCAGGCGGGCAAAGGCCGCCAGCAGCCGGTCGAATCCCTTCTGGTGGGGCTTGGTGCCCACCGCCAGCATCAGCGAGGCGCCGGCGGGGATCAGGGTGTCGGGGTCGATCCGTGGCGGGAAATCGGCCAGGGGCCAGCCGATCGGGTTCGGCACCAGATGGCAGCGCGACTCCGGCACCGCCTGGGTGGTGGCCAGCCAGGCCAGGGTGCGGCGGGTCTGTACGAGGTGGGCCGCCGCGCGCGGATAGGTGAGCCGGCGCAGCCAGCGCCAGGGCAGGGCGGGCGGCTTGGCGGGCGGATAGTTGCGCTCCGACACCACCACGGCCCAGGGCAGCCCGGCGCTGACCAGCAGCAGCTTGATCGCCGGCAGGGTCGTGATCCCCAGCGCCAGGCAGGGGCGCAGCTGACGCAGCAGCCTGCGCAGCCGCAGCAACCGCCACGGGAAGCCCCACCAGCCAAGGGCCTTGAGCCAGCGGGGCTCGGGCAGCTCGACGCGGCGATCCAGACCGGCGGGCAGGGGGTAGAAATCGCGCTCCGGCCCGTGGCGGGTGAGCAGCAGCACCGGCAGGCCGGCCTGCTGCAACCACTGGGCCCACTGCAGGGTGATGCGCTCGGCGCCACCGGCCTTGAGCGCATCGATGTAGAGCAGCACTGGCCCGGGCGACGGCGGCAACAGGGGATCCCCCATCAATCCCGCCGGCTCCGCGAGGCCCTGCCCCGGCTCCCTGAAGCCATGGCGGCAGGCTTGTAACGCAGCCGCCACAACCGCATCAGCCGCCGACTGGTGAGCCGTCGCTGCCGCAGGCGCACCGGCAGGGTGAACCACAGCACCTGCAGGATCTGCAGAGGGGTGAGTCCACGCCTCCAGGACCGATCGAGCCGGATCGGTCCGCCCGCCTTGAAGCGCATGTCGTTGCCATGGATGTTGCGGCGCGGTCCGTGGCCCCAGTCCATCTGGGCCTCCTCGAAGGGCAGACCGATCGCCGTCATCAGCCGCTGCAGTTCACGGCGCGGTTGGCCGGCGAGGCGCTCGTAGTGCACCAACAGATGGCGGCGGCGATGGAGCAGGTCATCAGCACGGAAATAACCATTGGCGTAGTTGTAACAAACCTCGCGAAGATCAGCGCCCTTCTTGACATAGCTGTGCACCAGTCCCAGGGGGCCGCGCAGCAGATGAATCGGCAGCAGGTCATAGCCGCCGTAAAGCTCCTGGCCCTGGAGAAGATCACGCAACCGCGGCAGACTCTTGGAGGAATCCACGATCGTTCGGCAACCGCTCACCGCCGCCACACTCTCGTAGAGCGCCAGGTTGTGGCCATGGTTCACCCAGGGGTCGACGCTATCGAGCCGCAGGGCGTCAAAGCTCAGGCCCGTACTGGCCCGCAGCTGGTCCTGCACGGACCTCCAGTAGGGACACTCGAGAGGATCGAGGCCATGGCAGCTGCAGCGCTTGCGGCTGCGATCAGTGGCGGAAAGCATCTTGATCTCACCCACACTGGTGAGGCCGGAATGACCGCTGAGCAACAGATCCAGCAGGGTGGAACCGCTGTGGCCGCGACTGGTGATGTAGAGCACCCGCAGGGGCGGCAGCAGGTGCCGGGACTCAGGCGAAGACGACATCAACGCAACCGTCATCAGGATGAAGTGGGCAACCCGGGCAGGGCGGCATCGCGGTAGCGCTGCAGCGCCGGTGCGATCCGGGTGCGAAAGCCGTGGCCATCGACCTTTTTCTTGAACAGCAGCGCCACCAGGGGATAGAGGGGCTCCAGCCGCCGGTCCTCCAGGCTGAGTCCTGTCAGGGCAGCCGCCACCTGGCGCGCGAAACCGGCATGGTCTTCGCGGGCAGGGGAGGCCTGGTGCCGGGGCGACTGGGCCTCCCGCACCACCGCCTCGATGCGGGTCGTCACCTGAGCCAGGGCGGCAGCATCCTGGCGCGACCAGGCCTCCAGCCAGGAGCAGCCGAGGCAACGCAGCAGATTGCTGAGCAGGCGATAGCTCACATCGGCGTCGATCCGATCGAGATCAAGCTGCTCGGCCAACTGGGCAGAACGCCGCGCCACAGCGGAGAAGGCCTGAAAATCCTCCAGGGAGAAGTGCAGGCGCCCCAGCACGGTGTAACAGGAGATCAGCAGCTTGGCCCTGTTCTCCCGATCCTCCCGCCCACAGCTGGGCGTTCCGGGATCCGCCTCCAGCTCTTCGGCCAGCCGGGCGATCGGCGCCACTGCCGCCGCCATCGACTCGGGATCCTGGTCTTCCAGGGTGCGGTAGGCCCAGGCGATGGCGCCATAGGCACGGAAGTGGGCCGGCAGCGGCTCAGCCGCCGCGATCCTCTGCAGCAGCAGGGCATGGTCGCGGGCGTGGGCGGAGCGGAAGCGGCGGCGGAACAACAGGCGATACAACAGCTCGCTGCTGCCCCAGTCGGACCAGAGGCGGATGAACAGTTCCAGGGCCGCTGCGACGTCGCCATCGGCGCAACAGCGCAAGGCCAGGGCTTCGAGCAACAGGGGGGCAGCGCCGGGAGCGCGGCACCAGCGCTCCAGCCAACGCCGGCCCCGGCGCGGCTGATCCAGCCGCTCGCAGATGATCACCACAGCCAGCCGCAACCGGGCCAAAGCCCAGCTCCAGGGGGCCAGGCGCCGCATGCCGGTGGGCCTCACACCCATCTCAGAGGGGCCGCGGCCAGAGCCCGAACCGCAGCAGCAACCGCAGGCGGAAGCGCGCCTGCGCCAGCCGGATCGCCAGCCGCTGCCGGCGGGAGAGCTGACGCCGCCAGCGTTCGTCGAGGCGGATCGTGGAGGCGCGGCTGGTGCGCGTGCGCTTGTTGCCGTTGACGTTGTGATGCTCGTGCCGGGTCCAGTCCAGCTGGTCGGGCTCAAAGGCGAGTCCGGCCGCCTGCATGATCCGCCCCAGCACCTGTTCCGGCTGGCGACAGAGGCTCTCGTAGGACACGAGCAGATGGGGATGATGGCGGAGCAGGTCGTAGCGGGGCCAGAGATTGCGGTGGTAGGTCTCCAGCTCTTCACGCCAGGGGCGTCCCTTGGCGATGTTGGAGCACACCACGCCTTCCGGCCGCCGCACGATGTGCACCGGCAGCACCTGCAGATCGGGGTCCTGCAGCAACAGCTTCAGGCGGGAGAGTTTCTTGGAGGAATCGACGAACACCGCGCACCCTGTCTTCTGCTGCAGCACCGTCAGCAGGCGGCGATTGGCGTCCCGAAACGCTGCCGGTTCGGTGGCGTGGATCTGCAGCTCGGCCAGGGGCGGTGAGCCGGAGGCCTCAAGCCGGCTGGACACGTCCTGCCAGAACAGGCAGGTGGCAAAACTGGATGCCCCGCAGGCACATTCCCCTTCCGATTTAGCGGTGAGTTTATGGATTTCACCCAGGGTCAGGCAGGCAGAATGGGAGCCGATCAACATATCCAGCAAGGTGGAACCGCTATGGCTATTGCTGGTGATGTAGATCAGCTTCAACGGGGGCATCGACGCGTCAGTAACAGAACGAATGAACAGAAAATCGGTAGCAGTCGAGGCTAGCAGTGCCCCTGAGGCTCGCTCTCCAGAAACGCCAGCATGCGGCGACTGCGCTCGCTGTAGGTGACGGAACCGGCAAGTCGCAGGCGCTCGGCGGCGGCGGCAGGGTCAGGCACCAGAGCCTCCGCCACGGCGGCGGCGAAGCTCTCGGCGTCTGGGGCAAGGGCCACCACGGAGGCATAGGGCTCCAGCGCCGGCAGTGGCGTGGCCACCACCGGCAGGCCAGCGGCCAGGTACTCGAAGAACTTCATCGGGAACATGGCGCGGGTATAGGCATTGATCCGCGCCGGAATCAACCCCACCGCCGCCCCCTTGAGATAGGCCGGCAAGGCCCCATAGGGCCGTGGGCCGAGGCGGTGGATGTTGGGGCAATCCGCCAGGGCAGTGATCAGCGTGGCGGGATCCCCCTCACCCACCGCCCCGATCAGCACGATCGACCAGTCCGGATGGCGACGGGCCACGGCAGCCAGCAGCTCCATGTTCATCTTGTAGGTCGCGATCGCTCCCACGAACAGGAGCCGCGGTGCCGGGATGCACCCCAGATCGGCCGGCAGGGGCAAGGCGGGATCCAGTGCCTGGCGGAAATGCTCCACGTCCACCGCATTGGGCAGCAGGGTGCAGCGCCGAGCCAGCGGCCGGCAGCGTTCCTGCAACACCGGGGTGGTGGTGACGACTCCATCCACCTGGTGGCAGAGCTGCTGTTCGTCGCGCCGGATTCGGGGCCCATCCATCCCCGGCTGCGTATCGATGGCATCGACACAGTGATAAAGCGAACGCCGGTAGGCGTGCACCGGCAGCAAGGCCGCCGTGCGGGGGTTGTAGGTCCAGAGCAGATCGCGGCGCAGGCCCAGCTGGAGCCGGGCCAGGGCCAGAGTGGTACGCAGCACGAGGCCATTGAGGCGGTCCACCCACGGCCCTGCTGGCAGGGGCAACTGCAGCGGCGAGATCACCCAGATTCCAGGGCGCACAGGCCGCGGCCTGGGGAAGGACAACCGCAGGCGGCGCCACAACCGGCCCCGATCCCGCTGCCCCAGGGTGGGGGGTCGCAGGCCGAGGGAATCCACATAAAGCACCCGATGACCCAGCTCCGCCAGGCTCACAGCCACGTGCTGTTTGTTGGTCCAGAAGGGATGATCCCAGTCGGCCGTGGCCAGCAGGGTGATGTCGAGGCCGGGGCTCACGAGGCGGCCGCGAGGCTGCGCTCCAGGGTGGCCACCAGTTCCTCAAAGCTGGAGGAAGCAGCCCGCAGCTGCTCGAAATTGCCGGCTGCCTTGATCCGGCCCGCCTCGAATTCGTAGATGCGGTCGCAGCGAACGATCGTGGAGAGGCGGTGGGCGATCACGATCGTGGTGCACCGTCGGCCGATGATCTCGAGCGCCTCGATCACCTCCGATTCCGTCTTGTTGTCGAGGGCGCTGGTCGCCTCATCGAGCAGCAACACCTCGGTGCGCCGGTAGAAGGCCCGCGCCAGTGCAAGCCGCTGGCGCTGGCCACCGGAGAGCCGCAGGCCATCGCGACCGATCGGGGTGTACAGGCCATAGGGAAGTTCGGCCACTACCTCGGCGAGCTGGGCCGATTCCAGCGACTCCCAGACCAGGTTCAGATCCACCTGATCGGGGTCTTCGCCGAAGGCGATGTTTTCCAGAACGCTGCCGCGGGTGAAGCTCACGATCTGGGGCACATAGGAGCAGCAGGACTGCCAGGCCCGGCGATCCTGCGAATCCAGGGGCGTGCCATCAATCAGAAGTTGTCCTTTCTGGGGGGTGAGCAGTGCGAGCAACAGCAGGCCCGTGGTGGTCTTGCCGCTGCCGGTGGACCCCACGAAGGCGACACGGGAACCTACCGGGATGGTGAGGCTGAGATCGGTGATCGTGGAGTGGTTGGTGGTGGGATAGGCATAGGTGATCCGATCCAGCCGGATCGTGCGGCGCGGAATGAAGGCCTGCGGGCTCATGGGAGTGCCTCCCGGCCCCAGAACAGCCGTGGGGATCTCACTACCTTCATCGGCAATCTGCATCAGCTTGAGCAGGCTGGAGATGTTGGGTAGACCGGAGCGGAGCTTGGTGATCGACGCGAAGGTTTCCTGCAGGGCTGGGGTGAGGCGCAGCGAGGCCAGGGCCAGGGTGGCGAGAAAGGGGATGACCTGCTTCACATCGGAGAAACCGCCACCGAGCACCGCCGGAAAGATGGCAAAGGAGAAAATCAGCGTGATGCCAAGCGGCTCGATCGTGAGCTTGGGGAACCAGGGCAGGAGCGTATTAAGAAACTCGAACTTTTTGGCCTCTTGGGCCTTGTCGCGGAAGGAATCGGCATAAAAATCCTCGGCGGCGTAGAGCTGGATCTCGCGGATCATCGTCATCGAGTCGATGAAGGTCTGCTTCATCTGCGAGGCCAGATAGAGCTTCTGTCGCTCTGCATGGCGCAGATAGGGCGTCATGAACACCGAAAAGAGGCCGTAGGCGAGCGTGAGACCAGCGAACAAACCGAGCGCATACCAGCGCCCCACATAGAGAATGCCACCAGTGAGCAACACCACCGAAAAGAACGACGAAAACAACGGCAGACAAGGCCGCAGAATGCCGCGTGTCACCTTGGTGACGTTGGTGAGCAGCTGCGTCGCCAGCTTGGAGTCGTCCTGGGCAAGATGAAACTCGTAGGGAAGATAGAGAATGCCGCGATAGAGATGATCGGTCAGATAGAGCCACATGCGCTCGATGTACTGCTCCTGCGAAATCACCAGCCAGAGGCGCGCCAGCGAGCGGAGCCACGAGATCAGGATGAAGGCACCGATCAGGAAGAGGACAAACTCAAAGCGATCTGAGCCGGGAATATGAATCGGAATGATCTGGCGCTTCGCCTTCGACATCAACAGCGAGGACATCAGCTGGGCCAGAATGCCCACTGACAGGATATCAAGAACACCAGGCAGCACTGCCAAGGGCAGCAGCCAATAGAACTGCCGCCTGAGTGATTTCGGGAGGGTCAGAATGAGCTGCCGAAGCTGATCGAGTGTCTGGCTTTTCGGCAGCCGCACGGAGAACACCTGTGATCTCCCCCAGCTTATGGGGGCTCCCCTGCCACGCCGCCAGGCAACGGGCCAGCCACTTAACCGATCGACCCAAGCTGGCGGGAAAGCAGGCGCCGCAAGCGATCCGCCCGCTGCCGCCAGCGCAGCTGCCAGCGGGGTGGGGCCAGCAGCGGCGGCTCGCCGGCGCTGAGCCTGTCCCAGTGGTGGTTGATCTCCTCCAGGGCATGGCGCCAGCGCCGCCGCAGCTCCGGCTCGCTGCAGGCCTCCAGCAGGGGCTGGAGACGATCCGGGTCAGCGCGCCAGGCGCTGGGATCCCTGACGGCGGCAGTGATCCGCTCCAGATCTGCGGCCAGGCTGCCGGCGCCGATCTGATGGGCAATCGACCCGGGATCAAGGCTGTCGGCCAGGGCGTGGTTGAGGCTGCTGAACACAACGCAGCCGCAGGCGAGAGCTTCGAGCGGCGGCAGTCCGAACCCCTCCGTCAACCCCCGCCCCCGCCAGTAGTCGGCCGAGTCGTAGAGCACCACCGTGGCCCGGTTGAACAGATCCACCAGATCGTCCACCCAGCCGCTCTGCACCTCCACCCGCAGTCCCTGGCGCCGCAGGGCCGGCACTAGTTGCGTGAGCACGTAGGCACTGCTCTTGCGCTGCTGCACCAGCACATCAATCGGGCGGCGGCCCTCCAGCCCATCGCCATCGCTCCCGTCAGAACCGGTCCCATCGCCGCCGGCGGCAGGGCCGCCCGGCCGGAGGCCGCGCTCCATCCAGTCGCGTTCGAGGGCGTTCGGCACCAGAAACAGGGGCTGGCGGGGCGCCGCATCCCCCCAGTAGCCGAGCGTGTTGCGGCTTACCGCCAACACCGGCACGGCGGGAGGCAGGGAGAAGCCATAGCCACTGCTGTGGGCGTGATAGGCCACTGGGCGTCCGCGCAGGCGGCGCAACTGGCTTGGCACCTCAAACCCCCAGCTCACAATCCAGAGGGCCTCGCCGGGCGGCTCCTCCGACGCCAGCAGATCATCGAGGAAGGCCAGGCCCTCCTCCCGCTTGCGGTAGGTCACCACCTCCGCCGGCACGATCTCCTGCAGCAGGCGCAGGGTCTGCAGCTCCACAAGCAAGCCGCCACAGCGGAACCGGCCAGTGGTGCCGGGCAGCAGGAATCTCAGGGGACGCAAGCGCACGGGCTCCAGCAAGGGCGAGTGTGTCGCATCCAGGCCCCGTCCAACGGCAGGGCCTGATCTCAGCCGGGCCTCAGGCCGCCACCACTTCAGTGCTGCCGGTGCGTTGGCGACGGGTGAGGAAGCCGAACAGCACCTTGCCGATGGCGGCGATGAGGTTGCCCTCCAGTTCCTGGAACATCACCATGTTGAGGTGGAACGCATGGTTGGCCTCCTCGACGATGCGATCGGCCATGGCCTGATCGATCGGCAGATGGTCCAGGGTGGCGCGGTAGTTGACCTTGAAGGCCTTCTCGTCGTCGATGGCGTCGAACTCGTAGAAGCGGAGGCCGTCGTGCTCGCCCAGGTTCATCGCCTTCTGGGCGATGTTCTTGAGGATCTGCCCACCGGAGAGATCGCCGATGTAGCGGGTGTAGTGATGGCCCACCAACAGCTCGGGGGTCTCACGGGCCACCTGACGCACCCGGTTGACGTACTCCACGGCACCGGGGGTGGGCTGCAGCTGCTGGCGCCAGTCGGAGCCGAAGTAGAAGGCCATGTCCTGCTCCAGCACCGCCTTGCGGTTGAGGGCGTCGAAGGCGATCGGGCCCACCACCGGATGGTCCTTGAGGCGGCCGATCTCCTCCTCCATGGCGCTGTAGAGGACGTAGAGGTTGGCGACGAGCCGGCGATAGCTCATCTTGTCCACCACCCCCTTGAGGAAGCAGCTCACAAAACCGGTGTTCTCGGCCATGGTGTGGGACTTCTTGGTTCCCTCACGCAACTGAGAAGCAAGCGCGACAGACATCAATCCGGAAAGCTGCATAGCCAGTCCAAGCAAGTTAGGCGCAGCCTTCCCAGCGGCGGCGACAAGGTTGCGAAGGATTACGTGGGCAGCGCCTGCCCCAGCCCTGCGCCGCAGCCCCAAACCCAACGGGGATCAGGCGGCTCGCCGATCGTCACCGGCTTCCGGGGGGCCGCCGTCGGCATCGGAGTCGCTGCTGCCGAGGGACTGGGCGCCAGCACCGAACAGATCGAACAGTTCGCGGCAGAGCAGCTGCAGGGTCTGGACCACCTCAGGACTGGGCAGGTGGCTGCCGGAGGGTTGCCACTCCCCCAGCGTGGCCAGTCGCCAGCGCTCCGATTCATAGGTGAGGCCGCGGATCAGAACCCCCAGCAACCGCGGCCGGCTGCGGGCGACCGCCGCCTCCGGCGCCCGCTCCAGCCGCAGCTGCAGCAGCAGCGAGCGGCATTGGGTGCGAGGGCTCCAGCCGGGGAAATGGAAGGAGAGATCCAGCGATTCCCGCTCGTTGAAGGCACGGGTGAGGGGATCGTCCCGCCAGGGGGTGAGGTTGGCGCGGGCCGCGGGGAAATGGCCCCGCACCAGGGTGACCACCGAGGCGATCGCCTGAGCCAGTTCCAGCGATCGTGCCTGATCGGCGGCGTTCATGCCGTTCCCCGGGAGCAGAACCAGATCATGGCCAAAACCTAGGCTCAGCCGGTCGGTCCATGCTGCGGCGCCCCGGCCGGTCGCGCCAGCCATGGTGGGCTGATCCCCATCAACCCCGGTCCCTTCACCCCCTCGCGCATGGCCACCTACGAGAAGCTCACCGCCCCCAGCAGCGGCACCGCCATCCGCTTCGAGAACGGTCAGCCGGTGGTGCCCAGCGACCCGATCATTCCCTTCATCCGCGGCGACGGCACCGGCGTCGACATCTGGCCCGCCACCCAGCGGGTGCTGGATGCGGCGGTGGCCAAGGCCTACGGCGGTGAGCGTCGCATCGAGTGGTTCAAGGTGTTGGCCGGCGACGAGGCCTGCGACCTCTACGGCACCTACCAGTACCTGCCCCAGGACACGCTCACCGCGATCGAGGACTACGGCGTGGCGATCAAGGGGCCCCTCACAACGCCGATCGGCGGCGGCATCCGCTCCCTCAACGTGGCCCTGCGCCAGATCTTCGATCTTTACTGCTGCGTTCGTCCCTGCCGCTACTACAACGGCACCCCCAGTCCCCACAAGCGGCCCCAGGACCTGGATGTGATCGTCTATCGGGAGAACACCGAAGACATCTACATGGGGATCGAGTGGGAGGCCACCGATCCAGTCTGCATCGAGCTGATCGAGCACCTCAATGACACGGTGATTCCCGCCAATGGCAAGCTCGGCAAGCGCCGCATCCCTGCCGGCTCGGGCATCGGCATCAAGCCGGTGAGCAAGGACGGCACCCAGCGGCACGTCCGCAAGGCGATCCAGCACGCCTTGGGCCTGGAGGGCTCGAAGCGCCATGTGACCCTGGTGCACAAGGGCAACATCATGAAGTTCACCGAGGGGGCCTTCCGCGACTGGGGCTACGAGCTGGCCACCACCGAGTTCCGCGACGTCTGCGTGACCGAGCGGGAAAGCTGGATCCTCGACAACCTCGCCCGTAACCACGGCCTCACGATTCAGGACAACGCCCGCCTGATCGAACCCGGCTACGACAGCCTCACGCCGGAGAAGAAGGCAGCAGTGGATGCTGAGGTGAAGCAGGTGCTCGACGCGATCGGCGAGAGCCACGGCTACGGCAAATGGAAGAGCATGGTGCTGGTGGACGACCGCATCGCCGACAGCATCTTCCAGCAGATCCAGACGCGGCCCCAGGAGTATTCGGTGCTCTGCACCCTCAACCTCAACGGCGACTACATCTCCGATGCCGCCGCCGCCGTGGTGGGTGGCCTCGGCATGGCGCCGGGCGCCAACATCGGCGACAACGCCGCCATCTTCGAGGCGACCCACGGCACGGCGCCCAAGCACGCCGGCCTCGACCGGATCAACCCCGGCTCGGTGATCCTGAGCGGCGTGATGATGCTCGAATACATGGGCTGGCAGGAAGCCGCCGACCTGATCACCGCGGGGATCAGTGCCGCGATCGCCAATGGGGAGGTCACCTACGACCTGGCCCGGCTGATGGAACCGCGGGTGGAGCCGGTGAGCTGCTCGGGCTTCGCCGAAGCAGTGGTGCGGCACTTCGGGGGATGAACGCCACCGACCCCTGCGTGCACTGCGGCTTCTGCCTGCCCACCTGTGCCAGCTACCGGGTGCTGGGCACGGAGATGGATTCGCCGCGGGGTCGCATCCACGCCCTCAAGGCGATCGCGGCCGGCGAGCTGGAGCTCGATGCCACGGTGGCGGGCCATTTCGACAGCTGCCTCGGCTGCTTCGCCTGCGTCAGCGCCTGTCCCTCCGGCGTGCGCTACGACGAGCTGATCGAGGCGACCCGGCCCCAGCTCAACGCTCCGGAGCTGCGCACCCCGGTCCAACGCAGCTTCCGCCGCCTGCTGTTCGCCCTGCTGCCCTACCCCCAACGGTTGCGGGCCCTGCTCACGCCCCTGCGGGCCTATGCCGGCACCCCCCTGCAGGCCTTGGCGCGCCGCAGTGGCCTGCTCCGCCTGCTCGGCCCCCAGATCGAGGCGATGGAGCGGCTGCTGCCGCCCCTGCCCGCCGAGAGCTTCGCGGACGGCTTCCCGCTGGTGGTTCCGGCGATCGGTCAGCGCCGCTACCGGGTGGGGCTGGTGCTCGGCTGTGTGCAACGCCTCTTTGATCCGGCGGTGAATGCCGCGGCGGTGCGGGTGCTGCGTGCCAACGGCATCGAGGTGGTGATCCCCCCGGCCCAGGGCTGCTGCGGCGCCATGACCCACCACCAGGGCGAAGAAGCGTTGACCCGCAGCCACGCCACGGCCCTGATCGACAGCTTCGCGGCGGTGGTGGGCCCAGGGCGGCCCGCCGGAGCCGAGCCGCTCGATGCGGTGCTGGTGGCGGCCTCCGGCTGCGGCCACACCCTCAAGCACTACGACGCGCTGCTGGCCAGCGAACCGGCCTGGGCCGCCCGTGGCTCCGCCTTCGCCGCCGGTGTGGCCGACCTGCAGGAGTTCCTGGAGCGGGTGGGCCTGAGCGACGCGTTCCGGCAAGGCCTGCAGCCCCTGGACCATGCCGATGGCAGCCGGGCCAGCGCCGATCGCCCCCTGCGACTGGCCTATCACGATGCCTGTCACATGCTCCATGGCCAGGGCATCCGTGAGCAGCCCCGGGCCCTGCTGCGTGCCATTCCCCATGTGGAGATCCGTGAGGCGGTGGAGGCGGGGGTGTGCTGCGGCAGCGCCGGCATCTACAACCTGGTGCAACCGGAGGAGGCCGCCGCCCTCGGACGGATCAAGGCCGACGACCTGCGCGGCACCGGAGCCGATCTGGTGGTGAGCGCCAACATCGGCTGCAGCCTCCAGATCCGCCGCCACCTGGACGACACACCCGGTGGGGCGGCCCCGCTGCCGGTGGTCCATCCGGTGCAGCTGCTGGAGCGCAGCTTCCGCGCCAGCGCTACCTGAGGAGAAACACGTGGGCGTTCTGGTGGATGGGGCCTGGCAGGATCGCTGGTACGACACCAGTGCCAGCGGCGGTCGCTTCGTGCGGGACAGCGCCCGTTTTCGCAACTGGATCACACCGGACGGTTCCGCCGGCCCGAGCGGTGAGGGCGGCTTCCCCGCCGAAGCAGGCCGCTACCACTTGTACGTATCGCTGGCCTGCCCCTGGGCGCACCGCACCCTGATCGTCCGGGCGTTGAAGGGCCTTGAGGATCTGCTGCCGATCTCGGTGGTGCACTGGTTCATGGGCGAGCACGGCTGGACCTTCGATCCAGGCCCCGGCGTCATCCCTGACCCCGTGTGCCAGGCGCGCTTCCTGCATCAGCTCTACACCCAGGCCGATCCTCACTGCAGCGGCCGCGTCACGGTGCCGCTGCTGTGGGACCGGCAGCGGGGCACGATCGTCAGCAATGAGTCGTCCGAGATCATCCGGATGCTCAACTCCGCCTTCGACCAGCTCGGGGCCCGGCCGGGCGACTACTACCCCGAGCCCCTGCGCCCCGCGATCGACCGGCTCAATGCCCGGATCTACGACACGCTGAACAACGGCGTCTACAAGTGCGGCTTCGCCACCAGCCAGGCCGCCTATGAGGAGGCATTCGAGCCCCTGTTCGCCACGCTCGACTGGCTGGAGCAGCACCTCAGCCAGCACCGCTATCTGCTCGGAACCCAACGCACCGAAGCCGACTGGCGCCTGTTCACCACCCTGGTGCGCTTCGATCCGGTCTACGTGGGGCACTTCAAGTGCAATCGTCGCCGCCTGGTCGAGTATCCCCACCTCTTCGCCTATGTGCGCGAGCTGTATCAGATGCCCGGCATCGCCGCCACGGTGGACTTCGATCACATCAAGCGGCACTACTACCAGAGCCACCCCACGATCAACCCCTCCGGCGTGGTGCCCCTGGGTCCATCCATCGATTTCCAAGCGCCCCATGGGCGGGAGCGGCTCGCCCCTCCATCCACAGCCAGCTGAGGTGCAAGGTGTCTGCGTCGCCGAGATTGCCCGGGAAGGTGAGCAGCGGCAGGCCCGCCAGCGGACCACAGGCACCCGCTGGCTGCACCAGTGACAACCCCGGCAGCAGCTGGCCGCGCAGATCCACCGCCGCCAGATCCAGTCCATCGGCCAGCAGGGTGTGGGTGGTGATACCGCCCTTGCTGATCAGATAGCCGAGATCCGGCGCCAGGCTGGCTGCCAGCCGGGCCATCAGGGCCGCCAGTGCCAGCCCGAAGGCGCGGCGCTCGGTGGCACTCCGGCAGAGCAGCTCCCCGCGGCTGCTGAACAGCACCGGCGTGCGGCCGCTGGTAAGGATCCGCCGCAAGGCCTGCCGCCAGTCCTGCTCGAGCGAGGCCAGCAGCGGCGCCGGCAGCGGCCCCTCCAGCACACGGGCCAGGCGGCGCACCTCCACCTCCACGCCGGCGCAGGCCGGATCGGCGAGCAACCGCTCCAGCTGGGCATCGGCCAGGGGAACGTGGGAGCCCACCAGCACCAGCCCCGGCAGCGGCGTGCCGGCGCGATCACAGCGGCGCAGGGCCGCCAGGCCGCCGGCATCCAGTGGCGGCGGCGGCAGCTCCGCCAGGCCATTCAGCAGGCTGGCGGCGGACTGGAACAGGAACCGCCGCGGCCGGCCCCATCGCTCTGCGGCGGCTGGAGCCGTGAGCTGCCGCAGCGCGGCTCCCAGGGCCAGCAGGTGCTGCGGCCGCTCCGCATCCACCACCACCACCGGATTCCCCTGGAACGCCGCCAGCTTCCGCAGCAGGGCCTGGTCTCCTCCATGTCCAGCACCATCCTCTGCGTGCCCTTCGTCTGCAGAACCCGCCGCTGCCTCAGCTCCTGCCGCCGCCTCCAGCTCCCGCCAGCCGATGCGCTCCACCTGATCGGCGCGGATCCGCCCGGCGCTCTTCTCCTCCACCCAGGCCGGCAGGTCGCTGGTGCCGTAGCCGAACAGGCCATCGCGGGCGAAGGCCGTGCGGTGCACCGGTTCCCCATGCAGGAGATGCACCCCATCCACCGTGGTGCGTCCCCCCGGCAGGAAGGCGGGTGCCAGAACCGTGGCATCGAAGGGACCCAGTTCCGCCGCGATCACCTCCACCTCCAGGGGGAAATGGCTGCGCAGGGTGGAATCGCCGCGGCTCACGATCAGCCAGGCACCGATCCGGCCGGCAGCCACCGCCTCCTCCAGCAGCGGCCGCAGGCAGCGGCAGAGCTGCCGCACCCGCTGCCGCGCCGCCTCGGGATCAAGGGCGCGGGTGTTGGCCAGCAGAAACAGCAGCGGCGCGGGATGGGCCAGCGCGGCCCGCAGGGTCCCGGCGTCCCAGCGCAGCAGCAGGGGGCAGCTGTGCACCGTCTGGGATCCGGTGGGATCGTCGTCGAGCACAACGATCTTCAGGGGTGCGTCCGCCATGGCACCATCGTGCCGTGATCAGTCCTGAGCCCCACGAGCTGCCCGATCTGGTGCGGGATCTGCATCAGCGGGCCTTGCCGTGGCTGCCGGCGGGCCAGGCCAGCCGGCTGACCTGGGGGCCAGCGGTGGAGCCGGGCAGCACGGTGCTGAGCTGCCGGCGGCTGAACCGGGTGCTGGAGCACAACCCCGGCGATTTCACCATCACCGTGCAGGCCGGCACACCACTGGTGGAGGTGCAGGAGGCACTCAACCACCACCGGCAGTGGCTGGCCGTCGACTTCCCCTGGGGCCGAGGCTCGTCCGGCTCGATCGGGGGCCTGGTGGCCCGCGGCCTGGCTGGTGGCTTCCGCCACCGCTACCTCGGCATCCGCGACCAATTGATCGGCATCGGCCTGCTACGGGCCGATGGGGTAGCAGCCAGGGCCGGCGGCAAGGTCGTGAAGAACGTGGCCGGCTACGACCTGATGCGGTTGTTCTGCGGCAGCTGGGGCTCCCTCGGCCTGATCACCGAACTCACCCTGCGCACCCTGCCCCTGCCGCCCCAGCGCCGCGGGCTCTGGATCCAGGGTGATCTGGCAGCCCTGGGGCGGCTGAGCCGCTGGCTGCTGCGCTCCAGCCTCACCCCCGAGCGGGTCGACTGGTGGAGCGGCCCCCTGGCCGCCCAGGCCGGCCTGGCGGATCAACCGCTGCTGCTGCTCAGCCTGGCCAGCGTCAGCCCCCAGACCCTGGAGGAACAGATCGCCTGCCTGGGCGAGCAGGCCCTGCAGGCCGGCCCGCTGCACTGCCAGCCCCTCGATGGCGAACGGCTCGAGGCCCTGCAGGCGATCGGACAGGGCCAGACCACCGCCGAACCGGCCTGGCTGCTGCGGCTGGGTGTGAAGCCCGGACAGGCCGAGCAGCTCCTGGCTGCCCCCTGCCTGCGGCAGCTGCCCCTGGTGCTGGGCGCCGGCAGCGGACTCGGCCTGGCCTGGGCCGCACCAGACGCGTGCCTGCCCGCCTATCGGGTCGAGGAGCTGCGCCGCCTCTGCAAGGAGCTGGGCGGCTACCTCACGGTGCTGCTGCAACCAACCGGCGCCGGCCTGGCCGCCTGGGAAGACGCCCCCTCCCGCCCCCTGATCGAAGCGGTGAAGCGCCAGTTCGACCCCAGACAGCTGCTGGCCCGCGGCCGTCTGCCGGGGGTGAGGCCCCTGACTTAGGAACGGGCCGGCGGCTGCACCACGTAGCGGCAGCGCAGCGTCTGGGAGGTGCCGGGCTCCAGCTCCAGCCGCCGCTGGGAGGCCGGATGGCCGGGCTCCAGGGCACCGCGCTCCGCCGTCCAGGGCTCCAGGCAGACCATCGCTCGCGGCGGATCGCTCCACACCACCGCCAGATCGAAAGGCGGCTCGGTCTCCAGCAGCACCTCCGGCGCGCCGCCGCCGGGGTGGAGCGTCACCGGCCCGGCGGGATGGGCCAACAGATCCACCCCGGCCGCCAGCCGGTCGAGCAGGGCCTCGGTGCTGGCCTCGGCGCCGGCCGCCTGGTCGCGGCAACAGGGCGGCAGGCCCGTGAGGCTCGCCTGCGAAAGGACCGGCACCGCCAGGTAGGGGTGCAACCCGAAGGCGAAGGGCATGGGCGGATCCAGGGGCCCACCCGTGTGGGAGACCGTGGCCTCGATCGCCAGGGCTCCCGGTTGCAACCGCAGCTCCAACGCCAGCCGGAAGGAGAAGGGATAGTGGGCTCGGGTGGTGCTGGGTCCATCCTCCAGGGTGAGGCGAACACCGCAGCCATCCGGCAGAGGATCGAGGCCCCAGGGCAGATCGCGGGCAAAGCCATGCTGGGAGAGCGGATAGCGCCCCTGGGGCAGCACCAGTTCGTTGCCGGCCAGATTGCCGCAGATGGGAAACAGCACCGGCATCCCTCCCCGCACCGACAGGGCGGGATCGGCGAACCGTTCCGCGTCGAAGTAGAGGATCTCGCGGCCGCCCCAGGGCCCATGGCAGAGCCAGCCGGTCAGCAGGCCGCCCCGTTCGGGTACCAGGCGCAGGGCATCGCCGCTGATCGGGTCGGTGAGGAGCCAGTGGGGATAGGGCTCAGAGCACGGGCGCAGCATCCGGCCGGGGATCCGCGGGCATCCCGACCGTAGGCGGAGTCTGCGCCGCCGGCAGCGCGGCCAGCCACGCGAGCAGGGCCCGGTTCACCTGATCGGGCACCTCATCGTGGGGGCAATGGCCGGCCTCCAGCACCACCTCACTGGTGGCCGCCGGCGCGTGGCGCTGGAAGGCGGCGCGGCGACCGGCGGCGTTGATCCAGGGATCGCGGATCCCCCAGAGCAGCAGCAGCGGTGCCTCCAGCTGGGCGAACAGCTCGTCCAGCGGCTGACCGCGGGGGATGTCGAACACGGTGCGGAACACCCCGAAGGCACCGGGATCGAGCGACGGGCGCCGGATCGCTTCGACCAGCTCCTCATCGACGTTGGTGCGATCCACATACACCTGCCGCAGGGTGCGGCGGATCGTGGAGGGTCGACGCAGATTCTCGAACAGCAGGCGCTGCAGCACCGGGCTGCGCAGCAGGGCGCCGCCGATGGTGCGGCGGGCGATCGCCCCCCAGCCGGCGGGCGGAACCTGCTCGTCGCTGAAGGGGCCGGCCGCATTCAGGAGCACCACGCCAGCGGCCTGATCCCCCAGGGCCGCCCCAGCCGCCAGGGCCGCGAAGCCACCCAGGGAGTTGCCCACCAGCACGGTGGGGCGTCCGATGCGCTCCTGCACGTAGGCGCAGAGCTGGTCGCACCAGAGGGCGCCGCCATACTCCGGCCCGGCCGGCTTGGCACTGCGGCCGAAGCCCAGCAGATCGATGGCATGCACCTCGTGGTGCTCCGCCAGCACCGGGATGTTGTGACGCCAGTGATCGGTGGAAGCCCCGAAGCCATGCACCAGCAGGATCGCCGGCCCCAGCGGCCTGTCTGGAGAGCGGCGCAGGCAGTGGATCGCATGGCCGCGGAATGACCAGGGCGGCGGGCAGGACCGCATGGGTTCGGCCGGAGAGAACACCACGGCAAGGCGTTGGGTGGTCGATGCTAGGCAGCACCGATGGGCTCACGCTCTGCCTGTCTCTCCCCGGATTGCCTGCCCGTTGCACTCCTTCCTTGCGCCGATCCCCCTCGCCGCCGCGGTGTTCAGCCCAGGACTCGACTGGGGTGGCCTGCTGCCCGGCATCGCCCTCTGGGCCCTGGCCCTCTATCTTCCGCTCAGCCGGCCCCTGGCCCGGTTGGAGCAGGCCCTGGCTGAGGGTCCCCTGGGCGAGATGGCGCAACAGGTTCTGCTCGCCCTCAGCAGCCTGCTCCTGGCCCTGGCGGTGGGCCTGCTCACGGAACTGGGGCTGGGCTGGGCACTGGGACCCAGCTGGGCCACGAGCCTCGGTCTGATGGGCGTGCTCGCCGGCCTGTTCTGGACCCTGGCCAGCCGTCGCGATGAACCCAGATCCTGAGCTGAGGGCGAAGGCCGGGATCAGCGCCAGTCCAGCCAGGCCAGATGCGGCACGATCGCTGCGGTCGAGGCGCGGTAAGCGGCGTAATCCGGATGGATGCCGAGAAGCTGACGCTCCTCTCGGCGGGCCTTGCCGCCCAGCACGGCGACGAGACCAAGCAGCAGGGCCAGATGTAACAGGCTGCCCAGGGCCACGGTCACGCCGAGGGAACAGAGCAACACGGCCTGATACATCGGATGGCGGCAGCGGGCGTAGGCGCCGCTGATCATCAGGGCGGCGCCGGGGATGGGATCAGGCAGGGGGCTGAGGCTGGATCCCAGCCACCAGAAGGCCTGGGCCGCCAGGGCCAGGCCCAGCACGAACAGGGCCCAGCCCAGCAGTTCCACAGGCCAGGGCCAGACCCATCCGAAACGTGCCAGCGGGGGCCAGGCCGGCAGAGCATGGGCGGCTATCAGGATCAGCTGAGCCACCAGCCACCACTCACCGCGGCGGTTATCGAGCAAGCCGCCCCAACTGAGGCCCCAGTTCCGCACGACCGGCTGCTTCTCAACCATGGGACCAGGACCGAGCTTCTGCTCGCTTGGGATTCAGGCTGGCTGCTCAGCCGGTTCTGGTTTGCCGGCGAGCACAAAGCGCAGCAGGATCGGAGCCAGGAAGGTGGTGCCGATCACCATCAACAGGATGGCTGCATCGAGGGCGGGAGTGAGCAAACCGGCCTGAGTACCGAGCCCCAGGAAGATCAGACCGACCTCTCCACGGGGCATCATGCCGATGCCCACCACCAGGCGATTGGTCTTCTCCTTGCTGAAGTAGCTCCAGCCGGAGGCCAACTTGCCAATGATCGCCACCGTGAGCAGGAAAGCTGCCACGATCAGGCCCTCGCGATTGTCAGGATTCATCGGGTTGAGCACAGAAAGATCCATGCCCGTGCCGATCAGCACAAAGAAGATGGTGGCGAACAGGGCCACCAGCGGCTTCACCGTTTCCTGGATGGCATGGGTGTGCTTGGAGCTGCTCAGGATCAGGCCGGCCGCGAACGCTCCAAGAGCTGCTTCCAGGCCGATCGCCTGGGCCGCGAAGCACGAGAGGGAGAGCACCACAAAGGAGGCCACCACCACTTCTCCAGGGGCCTTGAGCTGATCCAGCACCCAGTCGAACAGCGGAGCAGCGGTGCGGCTGAGGAACAGGGCCGCTGCCACGAACACACCAGCGGCCACCACAAGCTTGAGGATCGGGCCGATCGAGAGGGTGCCGCCACCGGCCACGGCCACCACCACCGCCAGGATGACGATGCCGAGGATGTCGTCCAGGACGGCGGCGCCGATCACCGTCTGCCCCTCGCGGGTCTTGAGGTACTTGAGTTCGCCGAACACACTGGCGGTGATGCCGATGCTGGTGGCGGTCATGGCCGCGCCGGCGAAGACCGCCGGGATCAACGGGACATGGAAGAAGTAGAGCAGGCCAGCAGTGCCGAGGGCGAAAGGCAACACAACGCCGGTCACAGCCACCGTGGTGGCCTGCATCCCCACAGCCACGAGTTCATCAAGCTCGCTTTCCAGGCCGGTGAGGAAGAGCAGGGCATAGAGACCGATCTGGGAGACGGCCGCGAGATTGGGGAAGGTCTCCGCGTAGATCTCCCGCACCTGCTCGGGGCTCACCTCAGCCAGAGAGCTGAGCAGGTTCACGCCGAAATTTCCCAGCTGCGCGTGGGTTTCGGGAGGCACGATCAGGTGCAGACCCGACACACCGATCAGCACACCGGCAACCAGCTCGCCAAGAATCGTGGGCAATTGCAGCCGCACCATCAGCTCGGCCAGGGCTCTGGCGGCCACAAAGATCACCAGGAAACGGCCGACGGCGATCAAGGTTTCCGCCACCTCCATCTGGTGGTTGCCGATCTCGATCAGCAGCGGTGGGAAAGGCATGGAAGGACTGAAGTGGCGCGACGTTAAGTCGAATACCGAGGGATGTGGGTTTGCGGATCTCTACCGGACCATCAGGGCTGGCTATGGCAGTCATCGCTACCGTCGAACCGGTTGACCTGTGTCAGGTCCTGTGGACCTCGGCCATGCCCGCCACCCGGTCGTCCTTCCCCGGCAGCCCCCCATGACCGAGCACCAGCCCCTCACTCTGCGCCTGCCGACCCCGGGCTGTTACGCCGATCCCGATCGCAGCGGCCTCACCGCTGACGACGTGTTCGACGGCATGACCGAGCACCTCTTCTACACGCTCGGCAAGCTCGCCCCCTCGGCCAGCCGCCATGACCTCTACATGGCCCTGAGCTACGCGGTGCGCGACCGGCTGATGACCCGCTACCTGGCCGGCATCGAGGCGATCGTCGCCAGTCCCGCCCGGGTGGTGGCCTATCTCTCCGCCGAGTTCCTGGTGGGCCCCCAGCTCGGCAACAACCTGCTGATGCTCGGCATCCGGGAGGAAGCCGCCGAGGCCCTGCGTCGCTTCGGCATCAACGACTTCGAAGACATCCTGGAGGTGGAGGAGGAGCCAGGCCTCGGCAACGGTGGCCTCGGCCGCCTGGCGGCCTGCTTCCTCGAATCGCTCGCCTCCCTGGAGATTCCCGCCACCGGCTACGGCATTCGCTACGAATTCGGCATCTTCGACCAGCTCATCCGAGATGGCTGGCAGGTCGAAATCACCGACAAATGGCTCAAGGGCGGCTGGCCCTGGGAGATTCCCCATCCCGATCAGGCCTGCTTCGTCGGTTTCGGTGGCCACACCGAGAACTACCGCGACACCAACGGCTGCCTCCGGGTCCGCTGGGTGCCCGAGGAAACCGCGATCGGCGTCCCCCACGATGTTCCCGTTCTGGGTTATCGCGTCAACACCTGCGATCGCCTGCGTCTCTGGCGCGCCGAAGCCACTGAGACCTTCGATTTCTACGCTTTCAACATCGGCGACTATTACGGGGCCGTGGAGGAGAAGGTCGGTTCAGAGAATCTCTCCAAGGTGCTCTATCCCAACGACGGCACCGACGAGGGCCGCCGTCTTCGCTTGAAACAGCAGCACTTCTTTGTTAGCTGCTCCCTGCAGGACATGCTGCGCTCCCTTGAGGTCCGCGCCATTCCTATCCAGGAGTTTCCCTCCCACTGGGCCGTGCAGCTCAATGACACCCATCCCGCCATCGCCGTGGCGGAGCTGATGCGCCTGCTGCTGGATGAGAAGCATCTCGAGTGGGAAGAGGCCTGGCGCATCACCAGCCAGTCGTTGTCCTATACCAACCACACCCTCTTGCCGGAGGCCCTGGAGAAATGGGGCATTGAACTGTTTGGTTCGCTTCTGCCCCGCCACCTTCAACTGATCTACGAGATCAACCGCCGCTTCATTCAGCAGGTGCGCCTGCGCTATCCCGGCGACAATGAAATCCTTCGCCGAGTTTCGATCATCGACGAGGATGGTCCCAAGGCCGTGCGCATGGCCCATCTCGCCACGGTGGCCTCCCACCACGTCAATGGCGTGGCAAAGTTGCACAGCAGTCTGGTGAAGACCCAGCTGTTCCCGGATTTCGCTGCCCTCTGGCCCGAGAAGTTCACCAATGTCACCAATGGCGTCACCCCACGACGCTGGGTGGCGCTCTCCAATCCCCTGCTCTCGGGTCTGATCACCGAGGCGATTGGCGAAGGCTGGATCCGTGACTTCAGCCGTATTCAGGAGCTCGAGGCCTTTTCGGGCGACGCCGGCTTCCTGGAGCGCTGGGGTGCAACCAAGCTGGCGGTGAAACATCACCTGGCTAATTATATTCACCGCCACACAGGAGTGCTGGTGGATCCAGCCTCTATGTTCGACGTGCAGGTGAAGCGAATTCATGAGTACAAGCGCCAGCATCTCAATGCTCTGCAGGTGATTGCTCTGTATCTGCGCATCAAGAACGGCACCGCTGGGGGCGAGGCTCCGCGCACTGTCATCTTCGGTGGCAAGGCGGCGCCGGGCTACTACATGGCGAAGCTGATCATCCGCTTCCTCAGCGCCATTGCTGAGACTGTGAATGCCGATCCCGACATGCAGGGACGTCTGCGGGTGATCTTCCTGCCCAATTACAATGTTAAGCTTGGCGAAAAGGTCTATCCAGCCGCTGATCTTTCCGAGCAGATCTCCACCGCTGGCAAGGAAGCTTCTGGTACTGGCAATATGAAATTCGCCATGAATGGTGCCCTGACGATCGGCACCTTGGATGGCGCCAATGTGGAAATTCGCGAGCGTGTTGGGGCTGCAAACTTCTTCCTTTTCGGCAAGACCACCGAGGACCTGGCCGATCTTCATGAACGTGGCTACCGCCCCTGGGAGCTGGTGAACGACATTGCCGAACTGCCTGAAGTTCTGCGTCTCGTGGAGCAGGGGCACTTCAGCAGCGGTGACACCGACCTGTTCCGCCCCTTGCTGCAGAATCTCACCGGTCGCGATCCTTTCTTCGTGCTCGCCGACTTTGACGCTTACCTCAAGGCCCAGGCTGCGGTGAGCCAGGCTTGGTCCGATCCAGGCGGCTGGAACCGCATGGCCCTGCTCAATGTGGCCCGTAGCGGCTATTTCTCTTCGGATCGCTCTGTTGATGAATATGCCGAAAAGATCTGGAAAGCGCAGCCTTTTCCAGTCAGAATCAGCTGTGAACTGGACTGAACGCCTGGAGCCAAGCAGAATCCTGTCGCTCAGCCCCGGTGGTCGGGCAGGTCGGGGGTCTGATGAAGCAAACGATTCAGCCGCAGCCGATCGGCATTGAGCGGGTCTGGAGCCAGCTCACCGGCCAGTTCGCGGAACTTGCGCTCCACCTCCTCAGGTACGCGCACATCAAAGATGCGCTCCATGAGGGCCTCAATCGAGAACAGATGGGCATTGATGTTCTCCAGATCAGCCATGGCCTGCTGGATGGCTTCGTTTTCGGCCACTGGTGCTGTGCCACCACCAGCCTCAACGGCCGGGGCCACAGGGGGCTCCAGATCGCCGTATTGCTTCTGAAGGTCTTCGAGCACCCGGCCCGCCAGGGTGCGGAACGACTGCAGGGCCGCCCAGTTCAGCTCCTGCTGCTGGCGCAGGGTTGGATTCTCGCGGATCAATCGGTCGTGTTCCCGATAGAAACGCTGGCAATCAGGGCATTGGCAGGGCTCGTCCGGCACCGCACTCCCCAGGTCTCATCAACGCCCATCATGGCACTGCACCGCCAAAGCGGACGAGTCCAGCCTGGAAGCAGGCTCAGGCCGAGGGCAGTTCCCCAGCACCCCAGTCCCCCAGGGGGCCGTCGTCGATCTCGAGATCGGCCATACCGGGCAGCGGAATCTCGATCGACGACACCACGTGGATCACGTCGCGCAGCCGCATTGAATCAGCGAACCAACCCATCGCCTGCTCCACATCACCGCGGCGCTCGGCATCAGTGGCCTGGTCTTCATGGGCCTCGGCCAGTAACGCCAGCCAGCAGAGGCAGCGAGCCTGCACGATCGAGAGATCCAGCTCGTCGGGTTGGGAAGCGGCGATCCTTTCGCTTTCCTGCTGTACGAGAAGGCGCAGGCGCAGGTCGTGGAGCTGGGTCATGGGTGCGACGCACGACTCAGAACACGCTAGCCCCGGTGCCAGGAAACATCCAGTGCGCTACCTGTAGTGGTTGCTACGACTGATGCAGGCAGCGCTGGTGGCGGCGCCACTGCCTCGAACTGAGTTCCTCTCGATGCGCTGCGCCAAGGGGTGGACCCGCTTCCGAACGCTGGCCGTCCTGGCGATCCTGAAGCTGGACTTGGGATACGCGTGAATGACCGGGCCAGAGCTTTCCCGCCCCCTGATGGCGGCCCTGGCCTGTGCCCTCGGCTGGCTGGGGTGGAGTGTGGTGATCGGGTGGATCGGGCACCGCCTGCCCCTGTCGCTGCTGCGCCAAGACAATCTTCTGACCCGGCCCCGCCCCTGGGGGGAAATGGCTGGAACGTACGAGAAGCGGCTGGGAATTCGGCACTGGAAAGGCTGGCTGCCTGATGCGGGCAACGCGTTTCCGGGGGGGGTTCGCAAGGCCAGCCTGGTGAGCCGCGATCCGCTTCGGCTGGAGCGCCTGATCGCCGAAACCCGCCGTGCCGAACTGGTGCACCTGAGCGTGTGGCCCTTCTGGCTGGCCACGCTGGGCTGGATGCCGCCCTGGGGGGTCCTGATCAATCTGCTGTTCGCTACCGCGTTCAACCTTCCCTGCATCTGGTTGCAGCGGTTCAATCGCCTGCGTCTTCAGAACGCCCTGGCGCATGTCGCTCGGACCTCTGAGAGCCCCTTCAGGCCTTAAAACGGAAGATCTCTGCACCATTGCATTGCCTGTCCAATGGCCTGATCAAGCTGTTCGATGACTCTGCGCCAGGCCGGCCTGTGCTGACACTCACCCATCAGGCTCCGCCCGCCGACCCAGGGAAGAACAGAGAGCATGGGCAGCCGGAAGATTGGCGGCGGCCCATTGACCCTCTGGGAAGGCATCGTGATGCACAAGATAGCCCCCCTGTTCGTTCCGAACAATCGAGCAGCGTTCGTACATCGCCACCAGAAAACCGCAGCTAGATCCCTCCGCTCCGCTCTGGTTCGTCGTGTTGCGAGCCATGGCGATCACAACCTTTTTGTCTACAATCGGACCGACAAACCAGGAGCTGGCACAGGCGGGTCATTTCTTCATGCCCACCGCCACGCTGATCAGGTGCGAGGGCGCAGGGATGAGAGGCGATCCAGACGCAGTTGATGGTCCTGGCTGGTGAGGCTGCGGTAGCCCAGCAAGACCACCCCGAACACCCCGAGCGCAGTGGCGGCGGAGATCATGAACAGGATGACGATCTGGTAGCGAACGGCGGCCGCAGGGGCCGCACCTTCCAGGATTTGACCTGTCATCATGCCGGGCAGGCTGACCAGGCCCATCACCATCATTGAATTGATCGTGGGGATCATGGCGATGCGAATCGCATCCCGCACCACCGCGTTGCATGCCTCCCAGCGGGTGCCACCCAGGGCCAGCCAGGCCTCCACCTGTTCCCGCTGGCTCAGCAGCCCCTCCATGAGGCGATCCAGGCCGAGGGAGATGCCGTTGAGGGTATTGCCCAGCACCATGCCCAGCAGAGGAATCAGGTACTGGGGCGTGAACCAGGGCTCAGGCTGGATGATCGCCACGATCGCCAGACCGGTGACCAGGGCCGAGGAGCCCATCACAGAAACTAGGCTGTTGCGATAGATCCCGGCGAAGCGCCGCCGTGTGCGCTGCACAGCCGAGATGCCGGCGATCAGGGCCATGACCAGAGCCAGCAACAGGATGGCCGGCGCATTGTCCTGGTGGAACAGCCACTCCAGCACCGATCCCACCAGGAGCAGCTGAACCACCATGCGGGTGGAGGCGATCAGCAGCGTGCGGCCCAGGCCCAGCCGTAGAAAGGCGGACAGGGCCACATTGACCAGGATCAGCAGGGTCGCCAGGGCGAGGCGGCCGTCGCTGATGCTGAGGGCTCCGGTGGTGATCGGCGTCATACGGTCAGATCCAGGCGGCGATTCCCGAAGCGGCGCAGCTGGTCGCCGTCGTGACTGGTGATCACGCAGGCCCGATCGCCCCCCTCCAGCCAGCCGGCCAGCAGGCTCTCCACCGCCTCCGTGGAGGCCGGATCCAGGGAGGCGGTGGGCTCATCGAGCAGAAGGATGTCGGGCTCGAGCTGCAAGGCACGCAGCAGATTGAGCAACTGTCCTTCACCTCCGGAGAGCCGCTCGGCGTCCAGGTCGAGAAAGGCCCTGTCACGTCCCAGGGTCTCCAACCAGCCCTCGAGGATGTCGGGCCGCCAGCGGCGTTGCTGATGGACGGCCAGCTGAAACACGGCCTGGAGGTTGTCTCGAACCGTGCCAGGGAACAGCACCGGCCGCTGGGCCAGATAGATCAGGCAAGATCGCCACACGGGCAGGCCCCAGGCAACAGGAGTGCGGCCCCGCAGCCAGAGCCTGCCCTGCTGCAGCGGATCCAGCAGGGCCAGGCTGCGCAGCAGCAGGGTCTTGCCGGCACCGGAAGGCGCCACCAGGGCCAGGCGATCACCGGGCTGCAGCTCCAGCTCCAGATCCCGCCAGAGCCAGCGTGAGCCCAGCTGGTGGAACAGCCCCTCTGCCCGCAAGAGCAAGGTGTCGTCCGTTCCCATGCCCCGTCCTGCTGGGTGGTGATGCGCCGGCCGCAACCCCTCGATGCTCGCGCCTGAGGATGGGTGGGTCACCCGTCCGTCCGCAGGGTTGCAGCCCCGCTGGAGCAGGCCACGATCGGGGCCGCGCGAACCGCCAGCATCACGCCCAGCAGGACCAGCCCCGTGCCCAGCAGCACCGGCGGGCCCAGCGGTTCCGCCAGCACCACCGCCGCACTGACGACTGAAACGGCAATGGTCAGGGATCCGACGATGGCCACGGTGGCCACGCTGAAGCGTTGGTAGCAGAGGCGCAGGCTCCACTCACTGCCCAGCACCACCGTGAGGGCATACAGCCCGATCACCCCCGCCACCCACCACAGCTGCAGATGCATGAAGTGCTCCGGGCCGTAGAGCACCAGACCGATTCCCAGAAAGATCGACGCCGCCAGCAACGACGGCAGACCGGTGGTGAGGCCGATGCCGAGGCCTTCCCGGCCCAGCTGCCTGGCCGTGACAGCACTGCAAGAAAAGCCTCCCACACCCACAATCCCCCAGGCCAGGCCCGACACCCGGCCCATCGCCATCGCTGCCCCGCTGCCCAGGGAGGCCAGGACCAGCCCAAGGGCGATCACTCCGGTGGTAAGCCAGAAGCGGCGGGGCAGCGGCTCGCCCAGCCACAGCACCGACAGCAGCGCCGAAGCCGGCAGCACCAAAGTGAACACCAGGGTCTTCTCGATCACCGCCAGGGCCTCGATGGCCATGTAGCTGCCGAGGGGCCCCACCAGGCTCCCAGCCAGCATGTCGAGACCGAGAAGCTGCCACTGGCGCCGCTCCAGCCGGGGCAACTGCTGGCGGAGAGTCTGGTGGTCGGCCACCACCAGACTGGTGCCCACCACCACCAGGGCGAAGAAGAACAGGTTGCAGGCACTGATCGTGTTGAGGCCATCCACCGGATGGCGGGCGCCTTGGATCTGCAGCGCCCGCACGATGGTGCTCTCGAGACCCTTCAGCACGACATAGGCCAGCAGTGCCACCATGGCGATGCGGTCCACAAGCAGCCCCAAGCATCGTGCCGGTGGCAGCAGCCAGCAACCGACTTCTCGGTAGCCTCACCGCCATCGCCCTGACCAGCTGGGATGGGGTGGCGGCGGTCATGGCGGCACATCGAATCCCGGCATGTGAGCTTCTATGAAAGTTCCGGCTTGCTGCTGGCGGCGGCGGCGGTGCAGGGCAACCAGACGCTTGCCCTGATCGTGGAGCTCAGCGGGGAAGGAGAAACCTGGTTGGATGTGCTGCGCTTTCAGCTGGAGCCAGGGTCTGACGGCCAGATCCTGGTGGATCGGACCTCCAGGACGCCGATCAAACGCCGGCGCTGCCGAAGCTGACACCGTCGCCGGCCTCATGGATCCCCGGCGCAGGCGCTGACCGGAGGGGCAGGGTCGGTGGGGTGGATTCAAGGCGCCAGAGCTGGCGATGGAGGCGGAGCAGCTCCTGTCCCACGATGGCCTTCACCCCCAGGGACTGGAACACCGGGTTGGTCGTGAGGATGGCCTGCACCGGTGCGGCTGGCCTCCGGCCGGTGAGGCTGGGCCCCTGAACCCGCGTCATGCTGGCCGGTTGCTCGCCGCAGAAGCCCGCTACACGCAGAGGCTGACTGGGTCCGAGGGCCGGCAGCACCGCTGCCAGCTCCGGCGAAACGAACAACCCTTCGGCGCCGGTGTCGGCCAGGGCCTCCACCATGCCGGCGCGACTGCCGGTGGCCAGGGACAGCAGCGGCACGCCGCGGTGCCAGCGGAGGGGGATCGTTGCCTCGCCTTCGGCCCCGGAACTCCTGGGCGACGCCTGATCATCTGAGGCCCGGTCCGCGGCTTGCAGGGCACGGCGGCCGAAGGCCATGACGCCGCCGAGGGGATCGATCCAGAGCGGCAACTGGCGCAGCTGCGGAGCCCCCAGCACGCCGTCCACGTCCGGCGGCAGGCCACCGACCGGCAGCACCAGAGCCTCGACGCCGCTGAGGCTGAGAAGTCCCCCTGCCTTGAGAGTCTGCGTCAACAGGTTCAGCGGCGGCAGGGACGTGCGCCGCGGCCTCAGAGTGTCGCAACCCTTGCCGGCACCGGCAAGGCCGAAGTCGGCTGGTGGGATGGGGGTGCTGGGCCACCGAGCCTGCCAGGATTCCGGGCTTCAGCGCAGGGCCCTGGAGCTGGATCAGGGCCGCAATCGCCCCCAGCAACGAGGCCAGGCCCGCCGCCGGCAGCATCACCGGCGGCCCTGCACGATCACTGGCGGGGTGCCGCCTGAGGCACCGGGCAGGGCCGGCACCACGGAGGTCTGCCCGTCCCACTTGTCGAGGAAGAGCTTGTAGAGCACCTGGTCATCCAGGCTCTTGTTGAGGATCTCGTAGCGGAGGGCCTCCTGCTCGGCGATCTTCACCTCGGTCTGGGAGCGCAGCAGCCGCTGATCCGCGATCTGCTTCTGCTCGATGGCGGCGCGGTATTCCTCGGCGATCTGCAGGCCGGTGAGATCCAGGCCCTGC
The DNA here is from genome assembly GCF_015840915.1 of Synechococcus sp. CBW1002. Taxonomy (NCBI): domain Bacteria; kingdom Bacillati; phylum Cyanobacteriota; class Cyanophyceae; order Synechococcales; family Synechococcaceae; genus Synechococcus; species Synechococcus sp. CBW1002. The sequence continues at coordinate 965,568 of NZ_CP060398.1, read as the reverse complement.
ACCGTCACGTAATCGAACTTCTTCAGTTCCTCCGCCACCTTGTCCTGTACCAGTTCGGAGATGCTGTTCCACTCGGTGGCGATCGTGACCAGCTCGTACTGGGAGAACACCGACTTGAGCGCCTTCAGCAGCGAGGGCTGAATCACCCGCGGGTAGATCTGCTGGTTGTCGGTGGCGATCGTTTCGAACACCCGGCCCGCTTCGCTGGGTCGGATCGCGTACTTCATCGTGGCCGTGGCCTCGATCACCTGCAGGTCTTTGGTCAGGGTGGAGAACTGCTCCGGTCTCACCTGGGTGCGCACATCAAAGAACGACGTGGCCTGAATCAGGGGAATCTTCAGGTTGGGGCCGGGTCGTCGCTCCCCGCCGGTCACCCGGCCCAGAGTCGTCACCACGGCCACGTTGCCGGCGGGAACGATGAAAATCGTCTGGCTCAGCAGGATCAGCAGGGCCACAATCCCCGCCACGACCAGCTGAAGTGCTGTGCCGAACCCATCACCACCGGCCGGTCGCATGGAACCTTGCATGAAGACCTTGATTGCCTGGGTGAACGCAAACCCTAGGCAGCCCGAGAGGGCGGTCCCGGCATGGCGGCAGCCCACAATCACGGCGGGCCAGGTCCTGGACGGGGCTGGCGGGACTCGAACCCACGACCTACGGTTTAGGAAACCGTCGCTCTATCCGGCTGAGCTACAGCCCCAGTGGGGTGACCTGGGAGCTCCATTATCGACATCGCCCCCTGACATGGCTGTGCCTACAGTCGCTGAAGAAAGCAGGCGAGGTGGTCGCGATCGGAGACGCTGTGCCTTTCGGGGTGCGGTGGCGTCCGGTTGAGGAAAGTCCGGGCTCCCCAATGGCCAGGCTTGCTGGGTAACGCCCAGTGCGGGTGACCGTGAGGAGAGTGCCACAGAAACACACCGCCGATGGCCGGTCACCGGGGCAACCCGACCCGTGCACAGGTAAGGGTGCAAAGGTGCGGTAAGAGCGCACCAGCAGCATCGAGAGGTGCTGGCTTGGTAAACCCCGGCTGGGAGCAAGGCCCAGGGACAACGGTTGGCCATGGCACCCGTCCCGCCCCCAATGCGCCGCTCGAGGCCGCCGGTAACGGCGGTCCCAGACAGATGATCACCCTCCTCGCCCCCGGGCGGTGGAGAACAGAACCCGGCTTATGTCCTGCTTTCTGCCCTTTTCAACACTTTCCTCCAGGTCCTGAGCGCCACGCATGCCTGCGAAGCCCCGGCCGCCTGCCCCGCCGTCGCTCCCGCTGCACCGCCAGAAGCAGCTTCTCGCCTTCCTGCGTCAGCTCGAGCTCGACCCCACCGCTGCCGGTGGACCCGGAGACGATGCCGCCACGCTGGCCCCGATCGAGGAGGCCCTGACCCACACTTCCGCCGGCCGGCCGCAGCACCACGAGCGGCTGGAGTTTCTCGGTGATGCAGTGCTGCGACTGGCGGCGGCGGAATATCTGCAGCGGGAGCATCCCGATCTGAGCGTGGGTCAGTGCTCAGCCTTGCGCGCCCAGCTGGTGAGCGACCGCTGGCTGGCGGAGCTGGGGGAGCGCTGCGGCCTGGAGGATGTGGTGCGGATCGGCGCCATGGCCGAGGGCGACCTCGCCGGCCGCCGCACCGTCCTGGCCGAAACCTGCGAGGCCCTGATCGGTGGCCTCTACGAAAGCTGGGGAGGGAGTCTTGAGCCTGTGCATCTCTGGCTGGATTCCCACTGGCAGCACACCACCGCCGCGCTGCTTGCTGATCCGGATCAGCACAACTGGAAATCGGCCCTGCAGGAATGGAGCCAGGGCCAGTCCCTGGGCTTGCCCGTCTACCAGTGCCAGGAGCGCAGCCGCCGCCACGCAGACCCACGGCGGTTTGTGTGCCGCGTCAGCCTCGCTGGCTCCACCGCCACCAATGGGGCGGAGGAATCCCTGGGTGAAGGCTGGGGGGGCTCCCGTCGTGAAGCTGAGCAACAGGCCGCCAGGGCCGCTCTGCAGCACATTCGCAGGCAACAGTGCTGAAAGCACTGCCCGCAGGACAGTCAG